>JAQYWO010000043.1 GCA_029379215.1 Rhizonema sp. PD37 | reverse complement strand
AAATAATACTCAATATACACTTACTCTTTCTTTTATAATTACCTTAAGAAGCATTTCAAGGTTTAACAATCACTGAACTGAGTATCCCTAAGATGATATCTGCTTGCTTAATTGAGTATTCTGTAAAATCTATTTTTACTACATTGTTTTCTAATAATAAAAATATCCAAACAGTACCTGTTGTTATTGTCCCTAGTACCGGGTGCATCGGGTCACCGTTAAATATCTGTGCTGCTACCATTGTTGCTAAACATTGACCTAATCCTTCGCCCAGGTCACTTTTTTTAGCTTCTACCACTACAATTACTGGCGACCTAATAGCTAAAATTTCTGGTGATTTGGTGATGAGAAAGTCACAACGTCCATTTAATCCACGACTTGGGTCAACTGTGAAATCAGAGCCTGAAAAAATATTTAATTGAGTTGGTGCAGATTTTACTAGTTCAGCAAGTAACGGAAAAACCAATGCTTCTGACCGAAGCTTTTCGCTACTTGATAAACTTACAAATTTTAAATAATCAGCTAGTGTTTGCTTATATAAGGAGCTAAGCTCTTTAGGTTTGCTATCACTAAAAATACCTTCACTTTCTTCAGTGATTAAGTTAAAACTATCTAAAACTTCAGTGAAACTAAAATCTCCGTAACTCATAATTGTTTGAATTATGCGATTACTACATAATTTTAGCAAACTGAGCAATATTCTAGGTAAGTCGGCATAAATAAATGAAAGTTCGTAGTAAGCGCTACTTCTGCTTTGAAGCCGCTCCGCGTCTACAGCGCTAAAGCGCTTACTACGTAATAATTTTATCGACTTTACTTTTCTTTACATAATCATGTTTTTTACCGCCAACTTACTTACATATAGAGATTTGAGAATTAAATCTGGGCTTTAATTGGAGGTAAATCAAGACTTTACTACATCTTTGAATAGTATTGGTGAAGTACATACACCGACGGCGAGTATAGAAGTTCGAGCCAAAAATTACTAGTGTTTTTTAATACACAGCCCCTACACCTTTGGTAAACAATTGTTGTTCCAAAACTTGCACTAAACCGATCGCAATCTGAATCAAAGGCCAACCAATCAAACAGATGAATGCTGCCTTACGAGTGGTAATATCTAACCCTTGGCGGACTGCCACAATCACTGCCAATAGACTCCATGCTGCTAATATCAGCTCAATGGAGCGCCCTAATAAAGGAATTAGAGTTAAGAAATTCAGCACTTGCGGTGCATAAGCAAAGCCAATTGGACTGAGTAAGTCACTGTAGGTGGGATCGATTGGCTTCAGCCATTGCCCAACCTTCCAAATAGTGAACGTCCAAAAGTAATACCCCGCTATCAACCAGAGGGCATCAATCACAAGCGTTACTAGGAGTTCTGGTATAGTAGCAAGATTGATTAACAAAATAACAGCGCTTCCCAAAGCATGAGAAAGTGCTGCCAAAATCACAATAGTTAAGGCTAACCGATGAGTTTTTGGCGTATTGCGAGCATTTTCATAAAGACTGGCATCCAAAACCAAGGCGTTACTCAGTGTTTTAAATAAACCCTGCTTTAACTTGTCATTTTCGCTCATTTCCTCTCGCAGGTTCTGATCCATGAGAAACTTAACCAAATCGGGTTATATTTGAACCACCACCAGTCCTTCTTCAACTTTACTCTGTTTGAAGATGCTTAAGTTTACCCTGCAAATATTTCAATGGCTGCAAAGTGAAACCTTAAGACTGCTCATTTTGGCAGGAGTGATACTTCTGATCTGGGGCACTGTTGCGCCTGTGGGAACTTTAGTATGGTGGCTGCATCAAGGTACGGAAATTTTGGGGTTAAACCAAGAGACAATTAATTTACCATTAAGCGATCGCTCTGGTGAGGTTACGAGCCAGGGTAAAATTGACTGCTATATTATATTCCTACCAGGTGTGGGAGATTTTTCTGGCGACCAATTAACCAAAGGTGAGAAATTTTTTTTGGATCGCTTGGAGCAAGTTCATCCTAATTGTGCGATCGTTCAAGATGTCTTTCCGTATTCAGCCGCTAACCTTGGTTTGGGAGGGAATAGGCTGCTGGCTCCTTTGTGGCGTGCTGTAGAAAACGCAGATGGCTGGTTGAAGAATGCGAATGTTCTGATTAAAATTCGCAATCTCTGGCGATTCGCAATTTCCGCCGACAATCGTTACGGTCCTATATATAATCAAGGAACTGCGAAAGCGATCGTTGAGCGGATGAATGCTGCACATCCTCTACCCAAATCCCAGCAGCAACCCCTGAAAGTGATTCTAATTGGTAGTAGTGGAGGAGCACAAGTTGCCCTAGGCGCTGCTGACTACTTGGATCGATGGCTGAATGCTCAGTTAATTGTCGTTTCTGTTGGCGGAAGCTTTGATGGTGAAAGTGGTTTCGATGTGGTTCATCATGTGTATCACCTTCGTGGCGATCGCGATTGGGTTGAGGACATCACAGCCATTCTATTTGCTTCGCGCTGGCCTTGGACGGTTGCTTCTCCTTTTAACCAAGCTGGTCTACAAGGGCGTTATACTGTCGTTAGCAGTGGTCCTCACACTCATGACGGAAATGAGGGCTACTTTGGAACAGCTATAAGCACTAACAAAACTAGTTATGCAGAATTAACTCTACAGAAAGTTAATCAACTGCCTATTTGGTCTTCGTTACCAAAAAAGTGAGATCATGCGCTCGTAAAAAGTAAAATTAACTGAACGAGCGCACACTCATGTTTGAAGCCCCAATATACAGGCATGGAAGAAAAAAACATTCATTTACTTAAATGCCACACGAAATAATGCGTCCTGACTCCAATCTACACTAGTGGTGCGTTTCATTAGTTTTAATGGGTTATAAAAGTTCGTAGTAAGCACTTTAGTGCTTAAAAGTGAGCGATAAATCGCTCACTACGGATTCCTTAAAATTAATGACGTAAACCATTAGTTTATCTATGGGGTTATTCAGCACTCCTGAACTTGCACAGGCAACTGCGCACCCGATAATAGCTGAACGCTAACTCAATACTTTTCAGGAGGTGCGATCTCAATCGACTTAGCGATAATCGCAGGTTTGTTCCTGTAATTTTTATAAGATTTCTCTTGTAAGCTTAAATTGTACTCTTTCTCAATTTGTGGAATGATTAATCTACGAACTTGACCTGTCACTTGAACTTCCGTCTTCTTATTAGTAGGTAATTCAAAAGGTTCACCAGAAGCATTCACAACCACAACAGGTTCACCCCCCAACAACTGCTTATCACTTACGATAAAAGAACTGAAACCTATTTTTTTAATTGGTTTACTTCTAACTGTCACAGTTTTACCAAGAACTTGTTTGGGATTGTGAGTTATCTGCGTTGTACTCATAATACCAGGATACAAAACAGCATCCTTTGTTCCATAATAACCGTGAACTAACACAGCACCTAGTGCAAGACCGAGGACGACTTTTGCATCCCAAAGTCGTTCCATTAAGTCTGTTCTCATTGATACATTACCAGTAGCGCTATCTTTTTTTTCAGCTTCAGCCATGATTTAAAACTCCTCCCTTTTACTTTTAATTAATCTACTGGTTAGCTTTAATTCCACTACTATGAACTATCTAATTTTCAAAATTGCTCGTTCCTGGATTTTGCTGTAATCTAAAAAAAGATTTTGCTTTAAGCGTTTATAACTCCTAATTGAATTAGCTGCCCATATATAGGATTCCTATTTGAAGTTTGAACGTACACTGAGACTCAAATGCTTATAAGGTAAACTTAAAGCTGAAAAACTCTTTCAGAAATAAAACCGGATTTCTCTAGTTAATTTTGTGTATTCTAGTTACAATAATTGAATGCAGTGACCATTGCCAAAAGCAGAGAGAGAGAATTACATAGATTATCGTTTTGAATAATTTTTACCTCAAACAAGGTTTTATTTTTGATTTTCCACCTGATACTACCAGTAACTAGTATCTAAACCTTATAGCTGAGGGAATAAAATAAATATGAGATTGTGTAAGTTATCTCTACTCTTAGGTAGAGCCAGATGTTAATACCTGGATAAATTTGCTACACATATTGCTTGACTTAAAGCAAACTCTAATATAAAAACTGATTCCGTAATAAAAACAATTAATAATTTGGAACAGGAATATGACCCAGTTAAATAAGGCAGTTGTCCTGATTACTGGTGCCAGTGGTGGGTTTGGACAAGAATTGACGCGACAGTTGTTACAGGCTGGTAGCCGACTGATTTTAACGGATTTGGATGAAGCTGTTCTGCGTCAACGAGTTGAAGTCATTCAGCGCCAAGTGGCAACTGGTGAGGTACTAGCTTGCCTAAGTAACGATCTTTCTAACAACTCTGGATGTGAAATTCTTTATCGTCAGGTGAAAGCACTTAATATCCCCATTGATATTTTGATTAACAACGCTGGTATCGCAATCTCTGGTCGTCTGGACGAAATTCCTCTTGAGTCAGGAGAACGTCTCATGCAGATAAACTTGCTGACACCGATACGCTTAAGTGCCTTATTCGCTACTGATATGATTGCTCGTCAACAGGGCCACATTGTGAATATTTCATCGTTGGCAGGCTGGTGTGGATTCCCTGGATTAAGTCATTACACCGCGAGCAAATTTGGTTTACGTGGGTTCAGTGAATGCTTTTTCCAAGAAGTAAAAGACTACAATGTAAAAGTCACAGCTGTTTACCCCTTTTTTAGCCGTACCCCAATTCTCCAGTCTCAAGGGTTTGGAAGTTTTTCTAAGGTTAACCTGGACGTTATAGAAAATTTGGCAACCGATCCAGCTAAGGTAATGCGTGCCACGATTCAAGGAATAATTCACAACAAGTTACATGTCTTTCCCGATGCGACAGCTAAAACAGCCCATCTTCTTAAACGATATTTTCCTCAGATAGTGAACCGGATTAATGATGCATTTGTCAGGAGAGTGAAAAGTGGAAAAGGTGAATAGTTATAGTAAAGTTCAGCTATATAGTGATACTACTGACAAACATCTGATTATTGGGGCAGGTTTTGTCGGATTGGGTATGGCTGAAGCACTCAAAGCTGCTGATATACCCTACGAGCAAGTTGATGCTAGTGATGATATCGGCGGAAATTGGTATCACGGTGTTTATGAAACTGCGCACATTATATCGTCACGCAAGATTACCCAATTTACGCATTTTCCAATGCCCGATCATTATCCCGACTTTCCCAGCGCTCAAAACATGCGGGATTATTTGAACGCCTTTGCAGATCATTTTGACTTGCGTGGAAATATTGAACTTAATTGTACAGTTAGTTATGTGCGACCAGTAGAAAATAATCTCTGGGAAGTGACTTTTGCCAACGGAAAGCAAAGTACCTATCTAGGGGTATTGCTCTGCAATGGTCATCACTGGTGCAAACGTTTTCCCAAGTTCGAGGGAGAATTTAATGGGGAAATTATCCATTCTAAAGATTACAAACAACCACAGCAGCTTCAAGGGAAACGAGTTTTAGTCATCGGTGGAGGAAACTCTGCCTGTGATTTGGCAGCAGAAGCGGCTCGTGTAGGGGCTAAGAGTGTTTTGAGTATACGTGAATCAGTGTGGTTCATCCCCAAGTCATTTGCAGGAGTCCCAACTGCTGACTTAATAAAATGGTGGATGCCACAATGGTTTCAGCGGCTTACGGCTTCCGCAGTTATACACCTAACCTTTGGCGGACACTCTAATTATGGTCTATCCCAACCCAACCATCGACCTTTTGACAAGCACCCGACTTTAAATAATGAGGTGCCTTACTATATAAAACATGGGCGAATTCTTCCCAAACCTGCCGTGCGTCGCCTTGATGGCTGGGATGTTGAATTTGTGGATGGTAGTCGAGAAGCATTTGACTTGATCGTTTGTGCAACAGGTTACCACGTGGCTTATCCGTTCCTACCAACAGAACTTCAGCGTGTTGAAGGAGCAGTGGTTCAATGCTATGGCGGCTCTTCTTTTGATGATTATAAAGGACTTTATTTCATCGGTTGGGGACAGGCACGAGGCGGAGTCGGCTCACTAATTGCGGCTTACGGTTCGCTATTCACCCGTTGTCTTCAGCTCCAAAATGAACTGAATGTGCCGATCGGGTTAGTCTTTAAAGAAATCGGACAACAGCTGCCAAAAACTCATCTGGCAGATCCCCAGGCGATTTTTAGACAATTAAAGTTTGCCAATCTTTTATTTAATTGGCTCGTAAAAAAAGCACACCAGATTGATGCTCTTCATCCTAACTTTAGCAACCAGCCACTCCCCTCTTTGCAAAGTGTTCAGCAAGTTCAGTCATTATAATGCGCTCTCATTTGCAGTGCAATTCTTTTGTTACAAAGAAAGGTAGAGGCTTGATTACAGCTATTTGACACTCATACCTAAGTTATGAAATGTAGCACTTAGCGTCGCCGCATAAGAATGTCCCAAGTTGCTCCGCCTGCGACGCCATCAGGCTCTAGATTATAGCGTTTTTGTACAGATTGCACTGCTTCCTCTGTTTTTAAGCCGAAGTCTCCATCAATATTGCCATCAAAAAAACCAAGCCTTTGCAGCCGTTGTTGCAATTTAACAACTTCTGTACCGTGCATTCCCTTACGTAAAATTGGCAATCCGGCTGAAGTGTACTGGATAGCTGGAGTTTGTGGAGTGCGTGTCGTTTGTTGGGTGTTTGTGGTTTGCTGACGAATTGTTGACTGAGAATTAGAGTTTTGCTGAGTACCAGAGGAAGATGATTGTTGTATGGACGTATTCTGTGAAGTGGCGGTTGTCGTCCGTGTGGCAGCAGGTTTTGGTTCGGGTTTGGAATTGACAACTCGAGAATTATTAGGTGTTTTCGATGTTACAGGTTTTGGTTCAGGGTTAGAAGTTGGAGACTGACTTGGAGTTGGTGAAGGGGTAGGAGACGAGGCAACTGTTTCGGCCGGGAAGAGTTTTTGCCAAGTACTTGCATCAACAATGCCATCTGGATTCAAGCCTGCTGCTTGCTTAAAGCGGGAAACAGCCGTCGCTGTAGTATTATTGTACACTCCATCCACTGTACCTGTGTAAAATCCTAAAAGCTTCAAAGCTGCTTGAAGTTCTGAAACAGGCTCCCCTTGGCTACCAACTTTAAGGGTAGGACGGTTAATCGAACTTCTTGGAGTTCCTGGGATAGTTTGGGCAATTTTTGATGGCGCTGCCACTGATACTACACTAAGAAGTCCAACAAATAAAGGCACACAAACTAACATTCCAATCATTGGTAAAGATTGAAATTTCTGCCTTCGTTTGATTCTACTGCAATTTGCCACCTGAGCCATTGAGCTAATGAAGCTCAATAAACTTGCTTTTCTCCTGCCTTTCATGGTATATGCCCCCGGTAAATGTCTGCTAATACACTTATTTTGAAATTGGTGTAGAATGCACTTAGGGTGGTAGTTGCGGTCTGAATTCAGAGCTATCTGTGACATAAAATGCGCCATCACTGCTGCTCAATCATTTGTTTGTTGACAAGAGCATTTATTGAAAAACATTTTTGTTGTAAAGCGGACGAAGAAACTGTCTTTAAAAAATCAGACAGAATGTAGTCTCGCAATCAGGATCAAACTCCATGCCCAGGAAAAGGCATGGCAGTACTAACTGCATCTTCTTGACCGACTAAAGATACATAAGGTTCCCGTAAATATTGGCAAGCTGCGGCGATCGCATCCGCAACACTGACAGCCATAATTTGCTCCTGAAATTTTCTATCGAAATCAATTCCCAACCCTAAGATTTCATACCATCCGTAAATCTGAGCAATTTGTGCATTAGTTTGTTTGCCCAAGGCATATTGTCCCAGTATTTTATTCTTAGCGGCAGTGAGTGCATCTTCCTCAAGTTGATTCCGACAAAGGAGATCGACTTCTGCCCACAATCCAGCAACAGCTATTTTAGTGTTCTCTGGAGCCGTACCCATGTAAACAACAAATGATGCGGGGAACAACCTTGTTGGGTAAAAAGCGGATACATCGTAGGCTAAACCGCGCTTTTCTCGCAACTCGACAAACAAGCGACTGGAAAGCCCATTTCCCAAGTACGTAGAAAGCAACTTCAGTGCAGCGTAGTCAGCAGAAAGCACTGATGCTCCCAAATAACCCAGCATGACGATAGATTGCTGTGTTTGCTTGTATGTAGCTTTGTGCTGCGGTTCAACATTGAGAGGGAAATTAAGTATTGGTTGCGGTGGCTCGGCTAGGGAATGCCAATCTCCAAAAACTTCTTCCACTAAGGCAACGGTATCTGCTATTGTTACTCTCCCGGCAATACTGATGACGATATTATCTGGGCGGAAATATGTCTGATGATACCGCACCAAATCCTCACGTTTTAAGCGGTTCATGGTGATTTCATCCCCTAGTGCCGACATGGCATAAGGGTGTTTTTGATAGATGATCTGTTGCAGCTGCTCGAAGGCGATGGAGAATGGCTGCTCTTGTTGTGAGCGAATATCTTGTAAGGCAATACGCTTTTCTAGTTCTACTTCTGCTTCTGGAAACGTTGGATTTCGCAAAATCCGTGCTGCCAATCTCAGAATTTCGGCAAAATCTGCCGTTACTGTTTTCAATGATAATAAAAAATAATCAGCAGATGTATCCGCACTCAAGCTTGCTCCCACAGACTCTATTTGTTCGGCAATTTCTAAACTAGAGAGGTTGTCACATCCCTTTGTCAGTACTGCTGATAGCAAATATGTTAATCCAGCTTCAGTGCGATTTTCATAACAACTACCAGCACGTACAAAAATCCGCGTTGCAACAATATCTGCAGATGGATTCTCTGTCACCAGCACTACAATGCCATTGTTTAATACAGTGCGATGAATTGTCGATTTTGGTAGCGCGGTTGTCATTTCTCGTTATACTGGTTGTTAGGGGTTAATTGCAATTAACTTTATACTGGTTTGAGTATAGTAACGGCGTAATTATTCGGTGAAAGATGCTCTTGTGCTAATTTTTGCAACTCTTGAGCATTGAAGGACTGAATTTGCTGAGGATAAGTTACTGATAATTCAGCTTGGGCGATAGTGTTGTAGTAGCCATAAAGTCCCGCTAGCTGATTTGGTGTTTCCGTAGAAAACGCATAGTCATTACACAACAGCCTTTGACATCGGGCAAGTTCGCGATCGCTTATTCCTTCTGAAAGCAGTTGGTGTAAGTGAAGGCGAATGAGCGACTCAACGCGCTCGATATGTTCCGGTTCCAACCAGACATTAATGGTAAATAAACTGGATTCTCTTTGTAGCGAAAAATTACTGCAAATACCCTGTGCTAGTTGCTTGTCTTCCCGCAAATCTCTGACTAAACGAGAAGTTCGTCCTTGTGTCAGCAAAACTGAGAGCAAATCCAAACCATAAGCGGTACGGAGTTGTTCCACACCAGGTTGTGTCCACGCCATGAGTAAGCGTGCCTGTTCTAAACCTGGTAAAGACATTTCTTGACGGCGAATTTCAGTGACAATTGGTTCCGCCACTTCATTCCTTGTTTGAAAATCTTTGCAGCGATCGCCAAAATTAACAAACGTGCTACTAACTAAATCTAAAGTCCTGTTCTGAGCAATTCCTCCCACAATGACTACCGTCATATTTTCTGGTTGGTAGCGATCGCGGTGAAAACAACGCATTGCTTCGGGTGTATGCTGCATCAGTTCTTTCTCACTGCCCAGCACAGAACGTCCGTAAGGATGGCGCTGGTAAATGTTAGACATGAGAGCTTGAAATCCTTGCCAATCGTGATCGTCATTTGCTTGACGGATTTCCTCTAACACAACGTCCCGTTCGCGGAAGAATTCATCCTCTGGTATTGCCGCATTAAGTAGTAGTTCTCCCAATTGAGGCAAAGTCTCTTCCAGATAAGAAGAAGCTGTAGTCAGAGAGTAATGGGCATAATCATGACTAGTTGCTGCATTACTGACTCCACCCCGGTTTTCAACTTGCTGATCAAATACACCCGGAGGTAGCGATGCAGTCCCTTTGAAAATCATGTGTTCTAGAAAGTGAGCCATGCCGTACAAAGGTTTTGGCTCATATTTTGCACCAGCACGCACCCAAACATCTGCTACAACCACAGGAGTGGAAGGAATGTCTTGATGAATCAACGTTAAACCGTTGTCTAGTTTGAAGACCGAGGCTGGAAACACGGTATTAGTTAGTTTTGGTAACAATTTATTACAGTTTCAACCAGAATTTAGCCTAATTCTATGGATTTTAACTCTTATTGACACCTAAATTAGAATCAATTGCTACAGATTTTTTTCTGGCAATTGGCTACTTTTCCCCTACTCCTGTACGGGCAGGTTTTCTCCGACAATCTACCTATTTAATCTTGATCGGTAAAACCTGCCCCTACCCGTAAATAATTAAAGCTCCCATGCCTATAATGACTTTGGGAGCTGAAATTTTTGAGTTCACCGCAACGCCGTTTTACCTAAGTTTTTGACCTGGTTAAACCAGGTGGGAACCAGCATCTTACGTTTAAAGTTTCCGGGTACATGCCCGGTCTACTGCCACGAGAATTCTTGGCTCCCTTATCACTAAAGGCATAGATCAAAAAACTTTTGGGCAGTCACCAACGTCGTAGTGTAACAACTTCATTATAGCTGACAGATAGAAATTGTGTGTTCTTAATTGAAAATTTTTCCTTTTTCTCGAAAATATAGCTGTTCTCAGTCAAATCCCATAAACTTTCGCGCTCTCAAGAAAGCCCCTCTCCGAAGCGCGTGTGTGAGGGGTGCCCGTTATACAATTTCACTTTAAAGTTGATACATTTAGGCTTGCAAGGGGAGTAGAGGAGCAGGGGATGCAGGGGAAGCAAATAATAATAGTATCAAGATTTTCGTGAAATGGTATTAGGGCGATCCTGAGAGCCTACGTCATTGCTTTTCATATCTAGAAAGTTTCTCTGTCGAGTCACATACATAATGCTCTTTCTTTTTATAGTATACAACTGAGAAATACTATGTCCCTTTTCACTCACTTTGAAAAGAGAATAATCGGATTTAGTCAGAAATTTAGCGATCGCATATTAATATAGCAGTTGCCCGGTTTCTTAGGACATCAATTAATTATAAAACACGGAAACCAAGGGACTTTCAAGCCTGCTCCCTGCTCCCTGCTCCCTGCTCCCTGCTCCCTGCTATAGCAACCTTGAAACGAAGGTGAAAAGGCAAAATTCTCAATAGTAAAGGGTTTTAGCTTTTACTTTAGCGAGAGTGATTAAAGAGGGATATTAGGAATACCAAATGGATTCTATAGTGTGGGCGATCGCACTTGCTTTATTTGCGCTTGTGCTGTCTAGCAAAACGGTGATGTGTCCCAGTTTCCTGCCGGGACGCGATTCATTTTTTCCGTACCAGTGAACGTGAGCTTGGGGAATTTGTTTTATTAAGGAGAGCTTTTTAAAGTAATCTTCGTTTATAATCTCACCCGATTGAGGGATGGAGATATTTTGGGAATTTTCGTATCCTAGCAAATTAACCATGACTGCGCCTGCACAGTGCAAAGCTGGACTACCTAGAGACAATCCGCAAACTGCTCTCAGATGCTGCTCAAATTGAGAAGTCTCGCAGGCGTCTAGAGAGAAATGTCCGGAGTTATGGGTGCGGGGTGCAATTTCATTGACTAACAGTCGGCGATCGCTGGTGAGGAATAGCTCAATTCCAAAAACTCCTACTGCTTCTAGACTATTAAGCAAAGTGCGAGCAATATCTTTAATTTGAGCTTCTAGTTCCAGCGGAATCTGAGCAGGGACAATCACTCGGCGACAGACTTGTTCCTCTTGTTGAGTTTCGACAACTGGATAGCAAGAAACCTCTCCTTCTACAGAACGGGCAGCAATCACTGCTAGTTCCCGCTCATAGGGTATAAATTCTTCTAATAAGTAAAGTCCTTGACAGGATGCATCTTTTATGCAAGTAAACTCGAGCTTTTGCTTTAAAGAATATTGATCATTGAAAATGAACGTGCCTTGACCATCATAACCGTGGCGACGAGCTTTCAAAACTAGTGGAAAACCTAACTGAGAAGATAGTTGAGACGTGGGTAATCTTTTCTCATCCTCCTGTTCCAAGGCAAAAAACTTGGGTACAGGTAAACCTAAATTCTGTAAGTAACGGAGCTGATGATATTTATCTAGAAGTGGGGTTAAAGCTTCAAGTCGAGGGCGAAAGCGAACTCCATGTTCTGCTAGGGGTGACAAAGCTGCTAAATTAACAAACTCATTTTCAAAGGTGATGACATCTGACTTTTCGGCTAAAAGGGCTGTGGCGAGCGCATCGTCAATTGAAGCGAAGACAGTTTCAGTAGCGATCGCTACAGCCGGATCGTCTGAGTGGGGAGTTTGCACCACCAATTCCACACCCAACTTCTTAGCGGCATCCCTCATCATCCATGCGAGTTGCCCACCACCAATAATCCCAACACGCTTCATCGACATCCTAGAGAATCACGAGTTTCTACACCTGTCTGAGAATTCACACCACTAGCTTTTGCACACAATTCTTTAATTTGCGCCCGATCCAAAACGGCATCGGTAAAATCCGCACCAGTAATATCGACGTCAGTAAAGATAGTGCGGAGTAAAAGAGCTTCTGTGAGAACAGCATCGCTCAAATCAGCTCCAGTTAAGTTTACCTGATCCATCATGGCATTAGTTAAATCAGCTTTGTGCAAATTAACCATAGTCATGATAGAACCACTGAGAACTGTGCCTCGTAAGTCAGCACCTGTAAAATTAACCAATTCCAGCTTCGCGTTAGACATTTCTGCTGCTTGCAAGCTTTGTCCAGAAAAATCGCGTGCTGTCAAATCCGCATTGCTAAATGATAGTGGATGAGTCCAATCTGCTCTAGCTGGAGTTGCCCAGCAAAATATACTAATTGATATCAGGAACGCTGTCAGTCGCTGCCAAAACATATTGGGTCGCTCATCTTAAAATCTAGTCGCTGTTTCTTAGCTTACAGCATTCGGCACCTTTCACACAGGTGCTTAGAGAGTCCGACTGAAGGTTCGTAGTTGCGCATTCGTTAATTCCTTCTAGATCAATCGCACTACAGCCAAACTCATACGCCTCTTCATAGGATCTATCCGCCCCCAATGCATCATAGAATCCTACGGCAAATTCAATTGCGGCGCGATGCCAAAGGCAACGGCTTAAGCCGTATCGCACAAGTTCTTGCACAGCCAGGTTCACCAATTCTTCCTGCCTAGTAAGATTTGCGAGTTGAAAGGCTTCGTTGAGGTTGAGGGTGATTTGCATAGGGTGTTCGTCGGACAATTGACGAAGGGCATATGTATCCTAGAACCAGTATAACTGAGGGGTTAAGGCAGCACTGAATAACGATTATACTTTGAGTGAAAATTTATATGAGAATTATTTTTTGCCTCTAACTTTAGTCGCAACTAGCTGCTGTGAATAGATTAGCGACTATTTTTTTAAGATGAGAATTGCTATTCTAATCTTATTTGAATGGGACTGAGACGATTGGATAATTTATGAGGGGTCTCACCTCTCGTGACATTTCATCTGTTTTGAAATAGATTGAATACTAAAAATAAAAACCCTTTTTTATCTAGTTATCTGAAAAAATAAAAAGAGAAATCAGGATATAAATATAGCTAATCATTTTACTTTATTTATCTGACATACCTTTTTTTAAAAAATATAGAAACTTGCCAAAATGGCAACCAAACTCTCAAAATACAAGTTAATTTATAGAAAGTAAACGACTTCAAGGGTGTTGTTATCGGGGTGTATCACAATCATAAATTACGAAAGTGATACACATTTACTCAAATCATTTTCAAGTAAGTTACTCACATGTTTGAAATGGTAAATTCTATGAATTCAAAATTGAGGATTAAAAGTTTGGTTGAAGCGAATAAATTCTTGCCCATAAAATTACCAGCGAGCATCTAGATAATTAGCGAAAAGACTTTGACAAGGTTTTCGTTTGCTGCAACAGGAATATTCGGTGTGTACAGACGTTGTTGTTCATCTAAACGTTACCCCCCCCTAAATAACGGGCAGTGTCTGTGTATATTCCTGAACTCTTCAGCAGTAAACGGCGGGGTGGGAGTTCCCAAAGCAACTGTTATGCTAACTCCCGCTCTTCATTTATTCAAAAACAAATCGTAGGTAGTGGACGGAAGATGATATAGCAATCCTAAATGGTTTGTGAGAATAAATGAAATTAGAAAGCCGATTTTTTAAAGAAATCGGCTTTCTGATTTTTGCACGTTTAATTCACATACATAATGTTCTCACCCTTTTCCCAAACTTGGAAGAGAGACTGGGGGAGAAAGCGAATTGAGAAACGCTTGATTCACATACATAATATTTTCACCCATCTCCCAAACTTGGGAGAGGGGCTTTCTTGAGAGGGCGAATTGAGAAACGCTATAAATCAATGGAAATGACGTAGAGGCATTCAACCTTACTAAGGATTTCAACAACCGCATAATTAATTTTCACCAGATATCTATTGATATTCCTATCTACAGAAACTCAAGAATAGCTGCATTCACCGCCTGATTAGCACCAAATGAGGCATCATGACTACAGTTAGGAAGAACTTTTAACTGGGCATTGGGGATAAGCTGGCTTAATTTCTCACCATCTCTTACTGGGAACCAGCTATCTTGTTCACCCCATAAGATGAGTGTGGGACTTTTTATAGTATGAAGATTATGTTGAATTTTGCTGAGCAAATTTGGTTTATTCACTTGCACATGCTCAATTTCTTTCGCTGCTATTTGTAATTCTTCAGCAACTTTCGTCAGAGTACCTGGAAATTCAATGAATGGATAAGTTATCCAATATACATTATCTTGAGTCAGTATTGAAGGATCAAACAGCACTCCACGCCTTTCTATAGCCATAATTTCTCTTACCAATGGTGCAAGTAAATGTGTTAAACGTAGAGTATCAATTGTTTGCACGATCTCTATAGGTGCTTGAGACAGTAAAGACATTCCCCAATGAGGTAAACGTTGAGGGAAAATAGGCACATTTACCACGACTAACTGTGCGATTAACTGAGGATACTCCTGAGCAAGGGCAAGTGCAATGACTGCTCCCAAGGATTCGGCTACGATGATAGCAGGTTCATCGGTTAAAGCTTGAATAATTCGTGCTGACTCGATAATTTGATGACCATTTTTTTCTCGACGTGACACGGGTTTCTCTGAAAAGCCGTAACCTTTGGCATCAAAACAAATAACCCGAAAATGTTGAGATAGCGGTTGGATGCTTTGACGCCAATTGTAGCTCCAGCTTCCGATGCCGTGAAATAAGAATAGGGGTTTACCTGTACCTTTTTCGCCATAAGCAATTTTTACAGGATAGCCATCAGCATCAGTAATTATTAAATTTTGTCGTCCTTTGGGGAAAGTTTCTTGCCACCAATCTTTCATAATTTCTGTTAAGCTATGACAAACAATCTTAACTCAGTTGTCAGAACTCATTAGCAAGAAATAATGTAGGGGTAATCGCCGAGACTGCATTCTGTGTAGGCGCGTGTCAGCGAAACCCTTTCTAGGATTTCAACGCAGGCATAATTAATTCTCATTTCTTATCTAGTAAGTAGAATATAGACGCAGCTTAAGAACGTTTATTTGCTAGTTATTTAAGTAGGTGGGCATGAAAAATTGTCGTTGAGGTAAGGCAGAAGGCAGAGGGCAGCTATGCTGAAGGGAAGAGAGTTTTAACCAAATTTACGTTTCGTTACATACCTTGAAATTATAGTGCCTACCTACTTAGCTGTAGCAATGGCTCATTATGACCACAATATATATGTCTAACTAGCAAATTCGCTCTTTGTATGTTATTTAACTGCCTGTTAAAAGTGTCCACAGCAGTCTAATGATGACTACGGAAATTATGACTAAGCCAATAGCAATAAGTAACAGTCCAGCTAAAATAGTAAAGACAAACCACTTATCTGCACTCTTTCTCTGATTGGGAAACTTTAGGTGATCTTCCAACAACCTGATATTGTACTCGTTAGCTGTCCAGGCAAAATCAAATAAATCTCCCAACAATGGTATAGAACCCACCAAACCATCTATAACTATGTTCCCGAGCATTCTACTTAGAGTCGCTGCAGGCGCACCCAATCGTGCAGCTTCTAAAACAATATAGCCAGAAAGCACAACTCCTAAAAAATCACCCGCAACAGGTAGCAAGCCGATAATTGGATCTAAACCAACGTGAAGCTTGATTCCTGGGATCGTAATTACATTATCCAGCAAACGGCTTAGCTGACGCAGTCGTTTCAAAGTAGAGACTTTGGCGTTTGGTTGAATATTAGGAAACTGAATACGAGGTTGAGACATTGGCGCGATCTCGTTTCTGTTGTTGAATCGCTCCATATTCTACTCCGATCCGAAAATTTTTCAAAGCCTTATCAGTATATGTAACAATATTTACTAACAAATATTTATAGGTGAAAAGCTATTCATTAGTACAAGCCTTGCACAACTTTTATTAGCTCAATCCAAAATCACGCTCCCTGCAACGGGTGGAACTTCCAGTGTTGCACGGTGCTAGCTCAATAATCTAAAATCCAAAATCGAATGACTCAAGAATTAACAAAACAGTGGTTGGAAGAAATTCAATCGCTTAAACAGCGAGTCGCCGAACTTCAAAAAGAACGGGACACTGGTTGGGAAAGTGCAGAAAAATGGCGTAAACTTTACAATACTGAAGCCGAACAACGCCGCGTAGATACTCAACTATCCCAACAGGCGATCGCATCTCTAAAAGCGGAAATCCAAAAACTTCAGGGTAGTGAGCTTCCCCAACTCCACGACACAGCAGCAGCGACAGCGATTCAACTTGAAATCGAACAACTAAAATCTGTACAAGAATTGCAAACTAAATTAATCTCCGTTCTTAAAGAACGCGATCGCCTGCTATCACAATTAAAAACTGAGCAAGATAACCACGCCCAAACACGCAAAAGCCTCACCACAGCATTGGGTGACGCCATTGACGGCTTAACAAAGGAAAGAGCAGAGGGAGTGACATCATCTCCGGTAAATAAACCTTAACTCCGTCAAAACTCCACCCCACCCCGCCAAAGCTATGCTTTGTCTCCCCTCCTCGCTTGCGCTCTCGGGGTTGGGGGTGAGGTTCTTTTCTTCAGGCGCGTCTCTACTTTTTAAAATCCCATTGCCTCAGCGACGGTATGGAGTTCCGGCTGAATGCCTTGTTTAAATAGACTTTGATTGTGTTTAATGGCTGTCTCTGGATCTTTGAGCCCATTGCCTGTAAGAACACAAACGACTGTTGCCCCTGCGGGAATTTGATCTGAGATTTGCAACATTCCTGCTACGGAAGCAGCACTAGCAGGTTCACAAAAAATACCTTCTTCTGATGCCAATAGTCTATAAGCGTCAAGAATTTCTGCATCGGTAACAGAGTGGAATTCTCCCTGACTTGCTGATTTAACAGCGATCGCTTTTTCCCAGCTGGCAGGATTGCCAATCCGAATTGCTGTGGCTATGGTTTCTGGATTTTTCACTGGTACTCCTGTGACTAACGGGGAAGCACCGACTGCTTGGAATCCCATCATCCGGGGTAAGCGATCACACTTTCCGGCTTGATGATATTGACAAAACCCCATCCAATATGCTGTGACATTTCCGGCATTGCCTACGGGAATACACAACCAATCAGGTGAATTGCCCAAAGCATCAACAACTTCAAACGCCCCTGTTTTCTGCCCTTCCAAACGATAAGGATTGACTGAATTCACTAAAGTTACTGGATAACTTTGGGCCATTTCGCGGACAATTTCCAGTGCTTGGTCAAAATTACCTTTAATTGCCAAGACTTCTGCCCCGTACAGCAACGCCTGCGCCAGCTTACCGAGAGCTACATAGCCATCGGGAATTAGAACAAAAGTACGCATTCCTCCACGCCTAGCATAAGCTGCTGCTGCTGCTGAAGTGTTGCCCGTACTGGCGCAAATGACTGCTTTTGCTCCAGCTTCCTTTGCCTTGGAAATTGCCATTGTCATTCCCCGATCTTTGAAGCTTCCAGTCGGATTAAGACCATCGTACTTTACAAATACACGTACTTGTCTGCCGATGCGTTTGGCAAGAGAGGGTGCTGGAAGTAAAGGAGTATTACCTTCGAGTAAGGTAACAATTGCTGTTTTTTCAATAACAGGCAAATATTCGCGATAAGCTTCTATAAGTCCTGGCCAGGGTTGGCGATGAGATGTAGCAACAGACAAGCTTAAAGTCACAATGTTTGGGAATTGTTAGTTGTTTTCGTAAATTGGTAATTGGTAATTGAGTTTGACAGTTCCTTGATAATTATCTTTTCCATGCCCCATCAACTATTAATCATTACCAGCCCCTCCTTTAATTGGAACAAAATTATTGCGATCGCAGTCGTTCAATAACAAAGATTGAATTTCATCATATAAATCCATAGGATTATGTAATAGGTTAATAAATCTTAAAATAGCACTATTATTGTAATATTCCTATTGGTGTGAATCACATTCTAAGTCTGGTTACCAATGTCTACATCTACTATTTCCCATATTGATTCCCAAGTTACGTGGGCTAGTCAGTTGAACAAATCTTTATATCAAGTAGAGCAGCAAGTCAAGTTTATGAGCTTGCAAGCAGAGGTTGAGTCACTTCTAAAGCAGTTAGAAAGCTTGAAAGTACAAAGGCAGGCGAGTACTATCAATGAAATTGAAAATAATTGACGTGTATTAAGAAGGGGTGGAAAGCATTCCCGTATTCAGTTTCTCTAAAAAGCTCTGAATATAGGTAAGGCTATCATTTGTCGTTTTGGGTTGCTCCTTCAACCAGGAGTTAGCTCGTTCTTGCCCGTGCTGAGTTGCTAAAATCAGAGCACCCCAAGCTTGTACTTCTGGTCGATTAGGGTTAACCCGCAATGTTGCTTCTACACGATTCCACAATCGTCCTTCATCTGCTTTGAGTAGAGTCGCGATCTCTTGTGCATTCTGTGGTGACGCCGCAAATACCTGCAAAGCTTTCCCCCAACGCCCATCAATTAAATCCGCCAGCACTTGTTGACTTGGACTTGCCCAACTTGTATCAGCTTGGTTTTTAGTCAGTTGAGAGTGCAAGCGAATCAGATCAATCTGCGCAAGCGCAGCTTCTGGAATTCGTCCCTTTCGCTGTTTCTTAATAAATTGTAACCATTCAAAAGCTGGTGTCCATAATCCACTTCGAGCAATTAACAAAGCATTTTGGTAAGCTGAATCCTGACTAGCCGCAGGTGTAAGAGAAATTGCTTCAAGTTGGATCGGACAGGGGATAAATTTGACAGGTTTGACTTGATAAACGCGCAACTGAGGTTCTAAACCTACTGTTTGATCGACAACTAACTCTTTTGGGCTACCATTCGTTGCTCTTAGCCATTGAGGAAGTTGTCCGGTAGTACTTGTCCAAGGCAACATCAGTTGAAGGTAACTGTGTTCGGGGTTGTAGTACACAATGTGACCGTAGGCGATCGCATTCTTTCCAGAAGTGCGCTCACCCCGCAAATAAAACCACATGCCCGATGATGGTGTACCGTCTTCAAAACGTCCTATTTGGCTCAGAGGTAAAGTATTGCCGCTTCCTTGATTGTCATCTGTTGTGCGATCTAAAGTAGCGAATACAGAGGATTCTTCTGGTCCGGAGACAGGGAGTTGAGTCACAAGATGGTAGTATTTTTCTGGCAGATCAATTGAACGCTGATAAATTCTCAGTTCAACTAGATATTTACAATCTGACTGACAACTGGCACGTCTGAGGAAAACTGGTAGTAAAAAAGATTTTGTTGTATCACTCTCTAAAGGCAAGATTTCGCCAACTATCTGTTTCTGCTGACTTAAGGAGGCTTGAATCTGTTGGAGTGTTTGAGAGCTTTCTTCATTGCTTAGCGGAATTTTTGCCCATTGAGGTAAAACTTGATTTAGCCCGACGAGCTGCTCTGGGTTAAAGATAAATTGGATGCTAATCCAAATAAAAGTTGTCACCAAACCAGCGCTACTCAACAAAACTACAAACGCGGCTATTGACAGAAGCCACCTTTTATTTTCTAGAAAAGTTACATTAGCCTTACCTTTCAGCTTTTGCGGAATTTTTTTAGAGATACGCTTGTTCGCACTCTTATTCTGCTGATTAGATTTGTGAGGTTTTGGCGCTGTTTTTGATGGGGGATCTACCATGCTACTTCTCAGTATATTTAATAGGTATTTTGTCTAAGATATTTTCTTTTATACTCGTGTTTTCTCGAGATTGCCTAGTGCTCCTATATCCCCGACTTCTTTAAGGAACTTGCAAAAAATAATTCTCCAGTGATCTATGTCATTAATTTTGAGGGATGAGTAGTGAGCGATTTATCGCTCTTAAGTGCTTCTGCAGTTACTGCAAAATTTCCCAACCCTCAAAATTAGTGACATGAACCACTAGATAGAAGTTTTTTAATCAGTATTCTTCTGCTGGTTCGGGGTAACTATTCACATCCCCCCTCTCAGTAAGCTTCTTAAAAAGCAGCAGGGATTGGTGGCGCAGAAATGCCCTTGCGACCTTGAGCAATCACGCTCGCAATGTAAGTCCAAGGGTCTGCTTTTCTCAAGCGACAAGTTTCAATCACACTTAACAGAGAACTATAGCCCAAGGAGATTGTTGGATTCTTGGCTTCCGAACTCAATGCCGAATACAGACGTGAAGTTGCCTGTAACTCTCTGATGACGATCGCCTACTTAATGATCTTCAGAACCAGTTCTTCAAAGGGCAACTGGCAAAGGCTGTCTGAGTCTAGTACAGTACGGTTGGTCGTTCATCATGATTGTGATCCTCTCCCTCAACAATCACCTTTGTCAATACCCTACACCTGAATCCTTACGCTGCAAATAAAGTTTGTAGCTAAGTGTGTTTTGACAAAACTTTAATATGTATGTGAGGTAGTTAACTTTTATACCCATCCAAATTGAAAAATCTGTTTTGCGGTTAAATTCAATTCTGGGAATGTGGGTGAGATTAAACGCTCGCCACTTCTAAACTGGTTAACTTGATACTCATTTTCTACTAAGGAGTAAATAGAAATAGTAGGTAGCTTAGGATTACCAATAAATCGTTTGCCGCCTAAAGCTAAGTAATCCACAATCCAGTATTCACCAACGCCGAATGATTCATACTCTTCTAATTTCAAAGCATAGTCATCAGACCAATTGGTAGAAACAACTTCAACGATTAAACGAATAGAATCACCTCTTGTGATGATAGATTCTTTTTTCCATCGAGATTCATGGTTAGAAACCTGTTGTTTATCTAGAATAATTACATCTGGTTCATTACCGCCATTGTCTCTTGGTTTAATAACACATTCTTTTGGAATGAAGTAGGGTAGTTGCAAACGCTCAATTTCTATAAAGAGTTTGCCAGAAGTAAATCCCGCTACCTCTGAATGTGGTCCAGTTGGCTTAGGCATTTCCACAATTATTCCATCATGTAACTCATATTTGTGTTCTGAATTCTCTGGATACCATTCAATGAATTCATCAAATGTAACTAGTTGTGGTAAAGCTTGAATCATAAAAATCATATTTTTAATAGAACTAATAACTTAGGTTGAGCGGATTCCCGACAACTTTTACGAAGTCGGGAATCTTACAGCTCCATAATTTGAAAGAATTTAATCATTTCTTATACAATGGGAAGACACTTATCATATTAATTATTCTAGCCAATGCCAGAAATTATCACTGCTATACATGAAAATGGGGTTCTGCGCCCAATAAATCCCATTACCCTACCTGAACACCAAACTGTGCGAATTCAAGTTTTGACTGAAGAGCCCGCTGCGGGATGCCGAATACATAATCCAGTCGCTAGTGGCAGCAGGATTAGTCAGTCCTCCCCCTCGTCAGGGCGATGTTGAGCCAGTTTCAGAATAAGCGTGGCGTGAACTAACTCAAAGACTGGAGGCATTCCCCAGCAAGCACCTCTCAGAAATCATCATTTATATTTAGGTTAATTTAAGGATAAACGATGAAGCTTTCTTATGGACTGCCATTGGTGTTACTTGGTACGGCACTAATGATAGGACAACATCAAGTCGCATATGCACAAACACTAGCAAATGTCAATGCTAGTGCTAAAAAAATTACAGATCGCATTGATGGAGCGAATACTGGATCTCGTGTCATTACTAACCGTCCAGGAAACATTTATACTGTGTTCACTAATAAGCAGGTGGTGCGACTAACGGGAAATTATACCATCCCAACTTTTGATGGTCGGCGCTATAACTTTAATCAGAGGACGGTCAAATCTTCAGGTGTGGATTTAGCTGCACTACAACTTTTAGATGTGCAAGACAGCTTGGGAGGAATTAATAATCGACTCCAAACCAATCCTGAAACAAATAACATAGATGATTTTGACATTCCTACCAATACTTATAAAATACTGACATCAGCAGCTGTAATTCCAACACAAACTATAGCACAACCTGCTCAACCCTCACAGCCAAGAATACAGCTACTGCAACCTACATCACCACAAGTAGTTTCAGATCCTAAGAAATTAATAGACGAAGTTTGGCAAATTGTTGCTCGTCAATATGTAGACGGGACTTTCAATAAACTAGATTGGCAAGCTGTTCGTCGTGAGTATCTAAGCAAGTCATACAGCAGTAACCAAGAAGCTTATAAGTCTATCCGAGAAATGCTGAAGAAGCTTGATGATCCTTATACTCGGTTTATGAATCCAGAGGAATTCAAAAGTTTACGAATTGATACTTCTGGTCAACTGACAGGTATTGGAATTACAATCGGTCAAGATGAAAAGACGAAAAAGCTGACTGTGATTGCACCGATTGAGGATACACCTGCATTCAAAGCTGGTTTGTTGGCGAAGGATATTATTACCAAAATTGACGGGAAAAGCACAGAAGGGATGGATACTAACGTGGCAGTATCTTTAATTCGAGGTAAAGCGGGAACTTTAGTAAATCTAACAATTGACAGAAACAGTCAACAAAAAGAATTTAATATCACACGGGCGAAGATAGAAATTCATCCGGTGAAGTATTCTGAACAAAAAACCCCCATCGGCAATGTAGGTTACATTCGCTTGAACCAGTTCAGTGCCAATGCAGGTAAGGAAATGCGAAATGCCATCACAAATTTAGAAAGCAAACAAGTGGCTGGATATATCTTGGATTTGCGTAATAATCCAGGAGGTTTACTATTCGCCAGCATAGAAATTGCCAAGATGTGGCTGGATAAAGGCACAATCGTCTCTATTCGGGAACGAGTTGGAAAAGGCGACCGCGAAGTAGCTTCCGGACGTCCTTTAACAAATAAACCGTTAGTCATACTGGTAGATAAAGGTTCAGCAAGTGCTAGTGAAATTCTCTCCGGAGCCTTGCAGGATAACAAGCGTGCTGAATTAGTAGGAACTCGCACCTTTGGAAAAGGACTGGTGCAATCGGTGCGTTCCTTAGGAGATGGTTCGGGATTGGCAGTTACAATTGCTAAATATTATACACCACTCAATTATGATATTAATAAGCGTGGTATTGAACCAGATGTCAAAGTAGAATTGACAGATGCTCAGCGTCAAAACCTGTGGCTCCATGAGCGCGATCAAATTGGTACCCTACAAGATCCTCAGTTTGCTAAAGCTGTGGAAGTTTTAGGCAGAAAAATTAGCAGCCGATGACAAACTGCTAACTCAAGATGATGAATCACAATTTCGTCATGGTTTCTCAGTTTTTGCTCATCCCTGTTCCTCCTGATAAACCTGCTAATATTCTTTAGCCTTTTTTATGCAAGTGTTCCATGAGCGCGGTGGCGATCGCCTTTTTGATTGCACAGAACTCTCACTTTTTCTGTTTCTGGTTCCCAGATGGCGATCGCTCTCATTGGTTGTCCCTAAATCAATCCCCAGGATATCTACTTCGCTCATCGGCTAACCCTTTGCTGAAGTTCTGCGATCGCCTCAGTAATCCTTCTGCTTTTAGCCCACAGCATAGTCACTCATTTCCCGCATGAAAGCAGGATGAAAACCTAGCACAATATCTTGTTTTGGCACACCCAAATCGACTAAATCTGCGGCGATATCATGCTCCGTTGAATTGTAAACAATCCAGATTTTCTCCCAATCGAATATCAAGATGCATGATACAGTGATGCACCCAGCGCTTATGCTGCCAACCCAGATGCACAATTTGATAGTGATTTTGCTGTGTGTCAAAAATTGTCTCAACCTCAATCTCACCATAAGCTGGCTTAACTTCTGCGTAACCCATCAAAAGTTGTTGCACAATTTGCTGATAGTTCGTTAATTTATCCGTCAGTCCTTCCATTGTGAAATTCGCTCCAATTCAATGTCGTAAACAATCATTTTTACGGAATTTTCTTGCAGCATTGATGTTGGAAAATCAAGTTGAAAGAAACTGTTATAGATTAGATCTTGTAATAATTGCCAGCCTTCGGGATCTTGTAATCGTTTCTCTTCATTTGCCTGTAGTTTGCGGTTTGCATGCTCGAACTTTTCTACCCACTCTTTTGAGCATTCGTACTGCTTTTCATTCTTAATCATGGTTCCCACCTCAATAAATCAATAGCGATTATACCTTTACGATTTTGTTCCCTATCTCGTTGAAAAAAGTCTATTGACATTGTAGACTCATCTATAGGTTGGTCTGATGGATATATTTCACCTTTATACTTTGCTTTCTGTGTTTCTTTCTCATAAAAATTTAATATTATTGGGGCTTTTTGTCTCAAGCAGTTTATATCAACATCATCTCTGTCCCAACACATGTCGAAATCTTCTGGTACGAGTTTATGAGTTACAAAACTGCCGTTTATATACGCACGCCGACAGCCAGCAGCTTTTAATTGTGCCATTACTGCTTCTACACCCCGAATCATTTGTGCCCGTTTAGGTGTATATCCAAATCTTCAAATGACTTAATCATTTCTTCTACAATGGGAAGAAACTTATCATATTAATTATTCTAGCCAATGCCAGAAATTATCACTGCTGTATATGAAAACGGAGTTCTGCGCCCAATAAATCCCATTACCCTACAAGAACATCAAACTGTGCGAATTCCAGTTTTGACTGAAGAACCCGCAATGGATGCCGAACAGATAATTCAGTCGCTAGTGGCAGCAGGACTCGTCAGTCCTCCCCCCCGTCGGGGCGATGTTGAGCCAGTTTCAGAAGAAGCGTGGCGTGAACTAACTCAAAGACTGGAAGCATCCCCCAGCAAGCCTCTCTCAGAAATCATCATTGAAGAACGGGGTTCAATGTGACTGCTTACTTTTTAGATAGCAGCGCTCTAGTCAAACGGTATGTGCCGGAAACTGGCAGTGCATGGATACGGGCAATCTCAGATCTCGATTCCGGTAACTCATTAATCATTGCCCGAATTACTTGGGTAGAAGTTAGAAGCGCGATCGCCCGAAGGCAACGGGAAGGCAGTTTGAATATATCTGATGCAAGCCTAATTACCCAAAGGTTTCGCTTTGACCTGAATAATCAGTACCAAGTCATTGAACTCGATTCAATACTTGCGGAAAATGCAGGTCTGTTGGTCGATCAATACCCTCTACGTGCTTATGATGCCGTCCAACTCGCATCACTGCTGCGGATTCAACCCGCTTTCTCTACTACACAATCTACCCAATTAATCTTTCGCGACAGCTGACAACCGCCTTGCTGAGATTGCAATAGCTCTTGGGTTGCTGACCGATAATCCCAATCATCACGCCTGATCCGGGTGAAGCTCAGAAAGGAAGATAGTACGAACTTGGTAAATTATTAGGAGATAGAGGTATCAATCGGCACTATGAAGCAGAAGAACTTAAATGAACCACATTGTTGGAATCGGCGCAGGTACGATACAATAAGGACATGCGATGACTTCGCGTCCTGTCACACTAGGCAGTTGACTCATACTTCAACTGCAACTCGTTGGACAACCACAAAATCCAATGAATCCTGTTCCTCCTCAAATTCCAAACAGAGTTTGATAGCTTCAGTGATGCGTTCCATCAACTCTTCTATTGATTTGGCTTGTGTATGACATCCAGCAAGATTAGGAACCGAACCGACAAAGTAGCCATCTGCATCCCGTTCGATAATCACATTAAATTCTCGCCTCATGATCAGCTGCTCCGCGATGATTATTCCATTCTGTCACGATACATGGCTTTGACAACCATTCATAGTGAGCTATTCGGAGCCAAGTAGGAGGTACGATCGATTCTCGTTCACCCTCGCAGATGATCGTGAATTTGTAACCATGTCCCGTCTTTGTGCAAAGTCTGCCGGAGAGAGTACTCTGGTAGGCTCGCTTTGCGCCACTGGCGAAGGTAAGTGTACACCGTACACTACCTTTGATTTCCCTACTCTTCAGAAGTAGGTCGTTTTTTCAAAAATCAAATAGGAGTCATATAGTAACTTTTGTGGGTGATTGCTCTTGAGTACTTGAAGCAATAAAATTCCTTACATAGATCAATTAGGATTGCTATATCTAATTAGAAAATATTTATAAAAGTACACGAGTCGCAGATGAAACTTAGTTTATGCATGATTGTGAAAGATGAAGAAGCCGCACTACCTAAATGTCTTGGCAGTGTCAAAAATGTGGTGGATGAAATGGTGGTGCTAGATACAGGCTCGAGCGATCGCACTTGCCACATTGCCAACAAATATGGTGCTAAGGTGCATCAGTTTCAATGGTGCAATGATTTTAGTGCTGCCCGCAATGAAGCTTTAAAATACGTTACCGGAGACTGGATTCTGGTATTAGATGCGGATGAAACTCTGACTCAGAAAATTGTGCCGCAGTTGAAAGAGGCGATACAACACGAAGAATACCTCCTAATTAACCTTGTTCGTTCGGAAGTTGGTGCAGAACAATCTCCCTATTCCCTTGTTTCTCGCTTGTTCCGCAATCATCCAGATATCAGCTTTTCCCGTCCTTACCATGCCTTGGTGGATGATAGCGTAGCTGCAATTTGCGAGAAGGAATCACATTGGCAAATTGGTTACATCCCAGGTGTGGCACTTCTACATCAAGGTTATCAAAAAAGCTTTATTGCCCAACAAAACAAATACGCTAAAGCACAGGCAGCGATGGAAGAGTTTATTACCACTCACCCCGATGACGCCTATGTTTGCAGTAAGTTGGGAGGATTGTATGTGGAAACTGGGAAAATAGCACAAGGTATTGAATTACTATTACGGGGGGTGACACATTGTCAAGAAAATTATGAAATTTTTTACGAACTTTACTATCATTTAGGCATTGCCTACACTCGGATGCAAAATCCCAAACAGGCGATCGCTCACTATCAAGCTGCCATTAAGTTGCCGATTTACCCGATATTGAAGTTGGGAGCATACAACAATTTAGGTAATTTACTCAAAGCATCTGGAGATCTTAACGGTGCTAAGACTGCTTATGAAACAACTATCAAGATTGACCCTAGTTTTGCAGCAGGTTACTACAATCTCGGTATGACACTGAAAGCCATGAGTTTGTATACGGATGCGATCGCATACTACCAAAAAGCCATCCAGTTAAATCCAGAATATGCAGAAGCTTATCAAAATCTAGCAGTCGTACTACTTAAAATTGGCAATATCCAAGAGAGTTTGATGGCTTTTAAGAAAGCGATCGCTCTTCACGAACAGCATAATCCTGAAGAGGCGAAGCGACTACGCCAGGGGTTGCAAGAGATGGGATTTAAGTTGTGAGTGTCCCTCCTACAGCGCTGGTTCACCATTTAAAATCCGTCAAAAGTCTATTCCATATTACTTTTGACTTTTGACTTTTGACTTTTGACTTTTGACTTTTGACTTTTGACTTTTGACTTCCGCCTTGCGGTACTAGTAGGTTTCACCGCACCTCAACATTTTTATGTTTTTTTGCGCCAACCTACTTATCAGAAAGCGAGCGCGTCTGGATAACTTTATAATTCCTCAGATCTGGCTATATTGACAGGATAATTAAAACATTAGCATCCCTATACTACAAGCAAATAACATGAGTATGCAACTGTCTATTCCTGATTCTATCATTGAAGCAATACGGCTACCATCCAAGCGAGTAGAACAGGAACTATTAATTGAATTGGCCATCGCTCTGTACGCTCAGGAGCTACTATCCTTTGGCAAGGCTAGGGAACTGGCTCGCATGGGAAAGTATGAATTTGGTAAGTTAGTAGATGAACGAGGTATTAACAGGCACTATGGAGTAGAAGAACTTGAGGACGATCTGACTTATGCCAGTGGTGAGTAATACTTCGCCTTTGTTAAATTTGGCAATAATTGGTCAGCTTTCCTTACTGCGCCGGCAATTTGGACAGATTTTGATACCAATAGCTGTACTGGAGGAGTTGCGAGTTGAGGAAGCATTACCCGGTTCTGCACAGCTACGAGACGCAATCGCAGATGGATGGCTTCAGGTTCAAGACGTTGAGAATGAAGCGTTAGTGCAGTTACTACAACGAGATTTAGATAGGGGTGAAGCCGAAGCCATTACCCTAGCTTTACAGCTACAAGCAGATTGGACACTCTTGGATGAGCGGGAAGGTAGGAAAATTGCCAAGCGTCTGGGACTGAGAGTTACGGGAATATTGGGCATTCTGCTGCGTGCGGAGCAGGTTAATGATTTATCATCATTACCAGAGGTGATTAACCAATTACGCGAACAAGCTGGTTTTCGCATTGCGCCAGCTTTGTTATCAGAGATTTTTCAAGAAAATGACTTGTAGGCAAGTAAGTATCTAATCCTTTAAAGAGGAATGAGCGCTATTAGCCTGGAACTTCGAGTCCCAGGCGGATGAAGATGGACAAAGAAATAGCTCTGCTTATGACTACCACCAACCACTAACAACTTCTAACAAACTTCTCCAATCGATCCATCCCCTTCTCAATTGTTGCCATATCAGTGGCGTAAGAAAGGCGAATGTTCTCATCAGCACCAAAGGCGATGCCGGGGATGACTGCGACTTGCTCTTTTTCCAGTAAGGCGTTGCAAAATTCTAGAGATTTGACTTTCATTTTGCTGATATCAGGAAACAGGTAAAAAGCACCATTTGGTTTCGGACAACTCAGTCCGGGAATGGCGTTGATTCTTTCTAGCATCACCTGTCGCCTTTTGGCAAAAGCTTGGCGCATTTCTTCTACACAGTCTTGCGAACCTTCCAAAGCGGCGATCGCACCATACTGAGCAAAGGTACACACATTGGATGTGCTATGACCTTGAATTTTACTTGCCGCTTTGATAATCTCAGTAGATCCAGCCAAGTAACCGATCCGCCATCCAGTCATTGAGTAACCTTTGGCAAAACCGTTACTAATAATAGTACGGGCAAATATTTCCTTTCCTAGTGAACCGATACTGAGATGTTGTACACCATCATAAAGAATCTTCTCGTAAATCTCATCAGAAACGACTAAGATATCAGTATCGACTACAACTTCAGCCAAAGCCTTGATTTCATCTGGCGTATAAACCATCCCAGTTGGGTTCGATGGTGAATTGAGAACGAACAACTTAGTTTGAGGCGTAATTGATTTACGCAGTTGTTCAGGAGTAATCTTGTAACCAGTGGAAGCATCTGTGTTAACTATGACTGATTTTCCACCTGCGATGGTTACCATTTCTGGGTAACTCACCCAAAAAGGTGCAGGAATAATTACCTCATCACCTGGTTCAATCAGTGCAAGCATCAAGTTAAATAGGGAATGCTTACCACCGTTGGTGACAATGACATTTTCCGCTTTGTAATCAAGATCGTTATCAGTCTTCAGCTTGCGTGCGATCGCTTCCCTTAACTTTGGTTCTCCTGCTTCTGGGCCATACCTAGTTTTACCTTCTTCTAAAGCTTTTTCCGCAGCTGCTCTGACGTGTGCTGGAGTCTCAAAATCTGGTTCTCCAGCGCTAAAACTACAAACATCTATTCCTTCTGCCTTCATTGCGTTTGCTTTCGCTGTAATAGCTAAGGTCAAAGAAGGAGACACCTGACTTACTCTTTCTGCCAGTTTCATGCTCATCCCAGGCAAATTTTCACATATTCCAGAATATCTCAGAATCTTTATACATATTTGTATTTTAACAATTTCTTGCTCTCTTAGAGATGGATAGCCAAAAATTTCGCTCTAGACGATTGATTGTTAGTATCAATTACAAAGACCAAGTGATTTACTATAGATATTTTCCCACAGATGCCGAATATGACAAAGGTAAATGGAAAAATGACCCTTACTTTTGACCAAACTACCTATCGCAACTTATTGACAGAAGTAACTCCTGTAGCAATTGAAACGGAAGAGGAGTACGAGCGTGCCCTAAAATTAGTATAAAAGCTTACTTTTCAGAAGAATCGCACAAGAGAAGAGCAAGCTTTACAGAAGTTGCTGGTGATACTCATCGAAGCGTATGAGACGAAAAATTATCCGATGGATCGATCCGCGCCTCATGAAATACTTCAACACATTATGGAAGCCAGCAGAACCCGTCAAGCAGACTTAGTAGGTCTTATTGGTTCGAGTGGCGTAGGATCTGAAGTTGTGAATGGTAAGCGTTTGATTAGTAAGGCACAAGATAAAGCGCTCGGGGATTATTTTAAGGTGTCACCGAGTCTGTTCATCTAACGATTCAGGACTTTGACTTTTAACATAAGAAGATTTTGAGTTTGTTTTCCAACTGAACGAAACTAACATGAAGCGTTATGTTGAACACTTATATCGGTGAAATGATAAAGCATAAAGTGAGGCTATGCAAGCATTCTTCTCGCCTCAAGATAACCGAATTATAGATAGCTGATGTCAATCAAATTACCATGATCTGCACTGATTTTTTGCAATACAGATCATGGTGATTCAGTCAAGCACTATAAATTTTTGTACAAGGAGGTCAGCCAATCCTTACAGTTTGATACGGTTCAATTAATCACGAAGATACCTCCAACCCAACGCCAGGTGCCTTAACGGGAGCCAGTGCTGTTTAAGGTAGCGTCTGTTTTCCTGAGAAGAGGGGTTTCCCATCGCATTCCTAAGAGGGTTGGGGAACCAAACGAGCGTTCGTCTGGAGGGAAACCAACGCTCTTATCCTAGTAGGTCGGGCTAAGCCGTCATTCGCGCTCTTATCCTCCTTAGGACTTCTCTGTACACAACACAGGCTCCCCTTAAAAAGTTCTGCTTAATTCTTTTTAAGGGGATCGCATTACTGCGTTCGGGAGCGAATGTTTGGGGCGAAAAAGTCTTAACTAAACTGTATCCTCTTATACTTACGAAAAACTTAGTTTCATAAGACACTTAAGATTGACCATAGATTAGAGAAAGCAAGGCACCTTCGCGACGACTACTATTGAGCATTAGCACTTCTTTCAACAGTGTCTGGGTATACTGAGCCAAGGTCTTTTACAGCTTCAGCTGATTGTTGACCAATCTTCTTAGCTCGTTCACCAGGATTACCTTCGGTTTCACGAGCATCCTTATTCCACTCACCTGTTGTTTTTGGTCTTTGGGAACCGTCTTGATGTACTACTGAGTTAATCTCATCACCTAAAGCTTTGTTACTTCCAGGAGCGACGCTTGTTGTCAGCAGTAAAAATCCAACTAGCAAAACACTGATAAAACGCTTTACCTGAAGCTCGCTAAGCAGGTTACTAACACGAGAAATTGTTTTTGAAAATAGATTTGCCATGACTCAGCCCCATTCGTTTATTCTTAGTACTCATCAGCAATTTCACAGATATCTATTACCTACTTAAAGTATAAATATGCAAATAGAATGTGAATTCACGCATTGTATCTTAGGAAATCTATTGTCAAGTTGCTTCTACCTCTAGGCGGGTTATCTGGATTTAAAAAGTAAGCTATATGTATGATTGCTATTTGATTTTCGGAAAACTACCGCAGTCCCCGCTCAAAGAAGCATCTTTATGACGGCGTGAATTTATAAATGCATGATTAAGTTAAAATAACTGTCTAGACAAGCTAGATGGAAAAAGAATGTATGAAGCGGACATGGCAAATACAGGAAGCAAAGAATAAGTTCAGTGAAGTGGTAGAAGAGGCCATTCATCAAGGACCACAAGTCATAACTAAGCGCGGCGTTGAGGTAGCGATTGTATTGTCTTACACAGAATATCGCCAAATGATGGCGTCACAAAAGAAGCTTTCTGACTTTTTCCGCGAATCACCACTCGCTGAGGTCGATTTGGATCTGACTCGGGATCAGGGATACGGAAGAGATGACATTGGTTTATGAAGTACTTGCTAGATACCTGTGTTATTTCAGAACTAGTAGTGAAACAGCCTAATGAAAAGGTGATTCAGTGGATTGACAATCGCGATTCAAAAAGCGTTTATCTAAGTGTCATTACTATTGGTGAAATTCGTAAAGTAATTGTCAAATTACCAGATTCAAAGCGACGAGAGCTTCTTGAAATATGGCTAAATGACGAATTACTAGTGCGATTTAGAGGCAATATTCTTACCATCAATGCAGATGTGATGCTTACATGGGGAGAACTTATCGGCAGATTGGAGTTGCAAGGGAAGAAGGTGGCTGCGATGGATTCTTTGATTGCTGCGATTGCACTGTATGGCAATTTCACTTTAGTGACACGCAATGAGGATGACTTTAAAAATACAGGTTTAAATGTTGTTAATCCATGGAATTAACCAGGTTGGCGCAAAAAACCTAAGTATGTAAAAAAATGTTGAGATATTGTGAAGCCGAGTACGGGCGGGTTGGACACGATTGTCCGTTTATGGTTATATAGTTACACAGATTAAACCCGAGGGCACACTGTAGGGGCGGGTTGGACACGATTGTTCGTTTTACTGACAAGTATTTCGATTAAACCCGCCCCTACAAACTTAACCTCTGATGCTTCTGCTATTAAAAAGTAGCACCAGAGGATAAGGAATAGAGGTTAAGCTATGGTTACATCCTTTGACAAATAAACATCTTGGATGGCGTGGAATAACTTCACTCCTTCCTCAAACGGACGCTGGAAAGTTTTCCGCCCAGAAATTAACCCAGTTCCACCTGCACGTTTGTTGATGACGGCAGTGCGTATTGCTTCTGCAACGTCATTTTTCCCTGACGCTCCACCAGAGTTAATCAACCCAGCACGTCCGCAGTAGCAGTTAAGCACTTGATAACGAGTTAAATCAATTGGATGGTCAGTTGTCAAGTCTGTGTAAACCCGTTCATCGGTTTTGCCATAACTCTTACCAGTTGCTTTGGCAACGGCTCCGTACCCGTTGTTATTTTCTGGTAATTTTTGTTTAATGATATCAGCCTCAATCGTCACACCGATATGATTTGCTTGTCCTGTAAGATCGGCAGCCAGGTGATAATCTTTGTCTTGCTTGAAAGCATCATTACGCAGATAGCACCAGAGAATAGTTGCCATCCCTAGTTCATGGGCAACTTTAAAAGCTTGGCTGATTTCCTGGATTTGCCGTGTGGAGTTTTCTGAACCAAAGTAAATTGTCGCACCTACTGCAGCAGCACCCAAATTCCAAGCTTGTTCTACGTCAGCAAACAGCACTTGGTCTTGTTGATTGGGAAAAGTCAGCAGTTCGTTATGATTAATTTTGACGATAAAAGGGATTTTGTGGGCATATTTGCGCGAAACACTGCCTAAGACTCCTAAAGTCGTGGCTACAGCATTGCATTCTGCTGCTATTGCCAGCTTAACAATATTTTCTGAGTCAAAATAAATAGGATTAGGCGCAAAAGAGGCAGCTGCTGAGTGTTCAATTCCTTGATCTACTGGCAATATAGATAGATATCCAGTATTTGCCAGACGACCAGATGAATATAGCTGTTGGAGATTGCGTAAAACTTGGGGATTGCGATCGCTGTTTAGCCAAACTCGATCTACAAAATCTGGTCCCGGTAGATGCAATAAATCCTTAGAAACTTTTGCCTTATAGGTAAGCAAATCTTCTGCTTCTTTACCTAGTAAGGATTCGATAGAATCAGGCGCAGATAGCGTTGTGGTCATTGCCATTTCCTCAAAAATTTAGCACATGGCGATGCCTCTAAATATAGCACTCGTACTATAGTTCTCCTAAACGATTTGCGCTCCAAAACATGATTTTTGCTAATTGCTCATTGTTTTTCTCAGTCTTCAGTCTTCACTTAGCAGCCTTCACGAGTGTTTTACAACCAGATTTCTTTAAATGTGCCAAATAGATATCATAAAAATTGCTATAAATATAATTCTTGGTATCTATTTAAAGAACAAGTATCTTCACAAATAGATGCGCTAATAATGAATTTTGCCTACTATCTTAAGACATAGACCAAAAGATGTAATTAGTCATTTTCGTCGTGTCTCTGTAATTCTTAACTATTGGGTATTAACCACATCTAAAGCTTTCATCGCGATCGCCTTGACATCGTTATCTTGGTTGTTCATTAAGACAATTATAGTAGTATCTTTACTCGGTACGTATTCCATGATAGTTAAGAAACCGTAAGCTGTACCAGTATGCCCAAAGGCATTACCGTATGGGGTTGGAAAACGTTCTACACCCAGCCCATAGCTATAACTGTTGCTATTATTCTTAAAAGTCAGCATTTCCTTTAACATCTTGGGTGACAGTAAAGTTTTTTTAGCAAACAGGGCTTTGGAAAACTTAGCGAGATCTTCTGCATTAGAAACTAATCCTCCATCTCCCAAACCATTCCCATCATTGACATCAGCAAAACTCACAGTCTTACCATCTTTATTACGATGTCCATAGCCTGTGGCAACATCTCCAATAATGGGTTCGCGTAATTCTGTGAAGGTATTCTTCAAATCCAATGGTTTCAAGATACGACTGCGGATTGCTTGTGCAAGTGTTCCTCCAGTTGTCTTCTCGACAATTAATTCTAGGAGAATATAGTTACTGTCAGTGTAGATGAATTTCTCTCCAGGTGCCGCTTGAGGTTTAGCCTCATACATATACTTAACAGCCTCAGCTGCTGTCCAAGGTTGAGAACGGCTTCTTTTAGCTGTCGCTTGTTTAAAATCCTCGGTGGCAAGGTATTCAGCGACACCACTTGTATGATTGAGAAGTTGACGAACTGTAATCTTGCTGCTGTTAACAATATGAGGGCTAACTTCTTTTGGTAGATAGGTGGCGATTGTCTTATCTAAATCTATTTTTTTGTCTTCCACCAATTTCAGCACCACCACTGCTCCAAACGTCTTACTCATGCTGGCAATGGAAAAGCCGTCTGTAATTTTCATGGGCGTTTTGGATTCCTTGTCTCTGACACCAGATGCTCCCAACCATTCGCCTTCGGAATTAGAGACATACATGACTGCCCCTGGTATTTTGCGATCTGTGACAGCCTTGTCTAAAACTGTCTGTAGTTCGGAACTTGTTTGTCGAGGAGAGTCAGACTGCTCGACACTTAAAACAGATTTCCCCATTGCTTCTTGATTCACCCCATTTGCCATTAAATGCTCGGCAAAACCTAAGGATATAAGACAGGTTATAGCAAATAAAATTTTGGCTGTGAGCGAAATCTTTTGGTTCATCTTTCTTCCAAGAGCGGAAACCCACCCAACGATTTAGAGAATTCATCGCGATTATATTAACCTGGTCGTGAGCGTGTTTTTTCTACTCTTAAAGATATCTTTAGTATAAGTATTGCCTTTTCATGAAGAAAACACATAATCTACTTAGAGAAAATCAAGTACTCACTCTCTCCAACTCATGACAAAGAGCTTCCGTAAGTAAGACAAAAGATACTGTCTAGGTAGTGCACGAATAGTAACCTCGCGTTCTGACCAATTGACGAATAAGGAACCCTAGTGGTTCCGTTTAGTCTCCTCACTTTGCACATTCTCCCTGAGATCGTTTACAGCCTACTCGATCAACTCCAATTCGGTCAAGGTGTATTCAAAGTTACAAGAGAACTAGCTGATACAACAGTGTCAACTCAATAATTGCATTTTTGCGCGGGAAAAGGTTTAACGTGTACACTAAGTTTGAGAGAATTAGTATTGGTGAGAAAAGCAATAAAGGCTATAGATAGATTTGTGCGACTAAGGTATACAAAATCTTGTTATAGGTGACAGAGGAGCCACTACGACTACTGAATGCTTACAATTTAACAAATAGGTGATAATGGTTATACTTAATAAATATGGTTCAATGCACTAATGCACTTGTCACTATAGCAAGTGTTGAAATTAACAGACTTGTGACTTTTTATAGCGAAATACTTGGTGAACACCCAGCGAAATATTTTCTGAATGTTTATGCTGAATTTCAGTTGCCTGGTTTGCAGTTGGCTATTTTTAAACCGAAAGAGACCCACTTACATGAGTTTGAAAATTCAACGAAGAGTACAATGAGTTTGTGTTTAGAAGTTGGGAATTTGGAAGATGCTTTAGCGTACCTTACAACTTTGGGATATTCACCACCCGGAGAAATAATCACCGCTTCTCATGGTAGAGAAATCTACGCTTACGATCCTGATGGAAATCGGCTAATTTTGCATCAAGCTAAAAACAATGAAACATGCTTTTTAGCAACCCATTAACAATTAATAACTGAAACATGTCTATCACTGAAAATTATAAGTTAAACCTAATTCAATGGTATCCAGGTCATATTGCTAGAGCGGAAAAGCAACTGCAAGAACAACTAAAGCGAGTAGATGTAGTGCTGGAGGTACGAGACGCCCGCATTCCTCTAACAACAAGCCATCCTAAAATGAGTGAATGGGTGGGAAGCAAAACGCGGGTGTTGGTGCTGAATCGGGTAGATATGATTTTACCTTCTGTGCGATCGCTTTGGGAGGAGTGGTTTAGGATTCAGAAAGAAGTGCCTTATTATACGAATGCCCAGCAAGGTCAAGGAGTTGTTGCAGTATCCAAAGCGGCACAAGCTGCTGGGGTGGAAATCAATAAAAGAAGACGCGATCGCGGAATGTTACCCCGTCCAGTCCGTGCTGTAGTCATTGGCTTTCCCAATGTTGGTAAATCAGCTTTGATTAATCGTTTGATTGGAAAGCGGGTAGTAGAAAGTGCGGCGCGTCCCGGAGTGACTCGACAATTACGTTGGGTGCGTATTTCCGAGCAGTTACAATTACTAGATGCTCCTGGCGTTATCCCGGCAAGGTTAGAAAATCAAGAAGCCGCATTAAAGTTAGCCATTTGCGACGATATTGGTGAAGCATCTTACGACAATCAACTCGTAGCATCTGCACTAGTTGATTTACTAACTCATCTACAAACGACAGCGACTAACTTGCTACCATCGAAACCATTACAGTCACGTTACGAACTAGATCCAACGCTCATGACTGGAGAAGCATATCTACACGCTTTAGCAGAACATCGCCACAAAGGTGATGTGGAGCGGACAGCACGTCAACTTTTAACAGACTTTCGCAAGGGGTTGTTGGGAACAATTCCTTTAGAATTACCTACGTTGATTTGACATATATTTACGTTTGGATTGTGCTGAGCGCAATTAATTTTACAAAATGGCAACCCCAACCTACGTGAAATTAGGTTTTTAGCTCTAACTGAACCGTATTGCAGCACTGTTACAAAATCGCCAGGGCACAAGATGATCGCACTATTGAACCAAATCGTATTCGTAAATCCATAAGAGGATAGTGATAAAATTATTTACTTAGGTCATGGCATATAGCGATTTTACCACTGTCAGCAGAACGACCAAGGCATTTGGCTTGTCGATCAAAGAGGAAATTATTCCCTTATTTGAGCAAGCATCTACTGTACAACCAAGTGCCGTTTTAGCAGAAATTCTCAATGAGAATATACCGTTAGCGATAGCAACAGGAAGCGAAAAAGCACGTTCAGAACTCATAATTAGTCCGATATTAGTAGAGCTACGCAAGAATTTTCAAAGGAAAATTGCGATTTTCTCAGGCGAAAGTTTTGACGTAGATCCTGACAAAGGACTGAATGGAGTTTGCGATTTTTTAATCAGCAGATCGCCAGTACTTTCGGAAATAGAGCAACCTGTCATAGTCATAGTTGAAGCAAAAAAAGGCGATCTCAAGTCAGCTTTGGGACAATGCTTAGCCGAAATGGTTGCAGCACAAATTTTTAACAATGACGTTAGGGCTATTCATGGTGTAGTTACAACTGGTACTTTATGGCGGTTTCTTCTTTTAGAAGAAAAGCTAGTCTCGATAGATCTGGTAGAGTACCCGTTACCACCCACTGACAAGATTCTAGGTATTTTAACCACTATCATTCAAAAAGTTTACAACACGTGATTAACATAGAACGACATGAGTGACGTGCTAGAGTATCAATTGAGGGTGTAGCTTACGAAGTAGAGCCGGACTTGGCAATCCTACAATTTTAAGCACGAATAACAGTAATAGAACGTTGATTTTTCGAGGAGACAATTTGGGTTGATAAACGTTCTTCAATTGGGGGTGCTTTTTCACGTCGGTCGAATACAAATAACCAGCCAAAATCTACCCCCAAGCGAGCTAAGTATGAATCTAATTGTTCAAGACCTTGAGTTTGGGGGTCACGTTTTTTATCGCGCCATACTTTTAATTCTATCCCTAACGTAGTAGAACCATATCTTAAACATAGATCCATGCGTTCGGCTTTGCCGTTGCGCTTTGCGCATCGCTGCCAATGGCATATTCCCGTTCTATGGTTCCACCACCATTAACGACGCGATGTAAAAAGGCCATGAGTACTATATGGGGTGCGATTTCATAGTATCCGGTAGTTTTTAACAATGGTTCGCCATGCTGTCGCCAGAAGACTAAAAACGCCTGTAATAAAGCATCTACATTTAATTCCCCGTCATTAGTTAACCAGGTAGGGGCAATTTGAGGCAACGAAGCCATCGGTGTTACTGTTAATACTCTGGGTAATACTTCCCGGTAAATCGGATTTGCAATCGTTAGTCCTCCTAAGGGATCCATTTTGCCTAAACCCAGGTCAATCACAAACTGAATATCATCATTAGGCACATTCCCTAATTCCAAACCTGCTAACATTGGTTCAATAATCGCCTTGATTCTTGGTTCTCGCAAACGTTCGGCTAAACTATCTAGGTGGGTGTCTTGACGTGCGATTAATATTTCCTTGGCGTTTAAAATATGTTCATAGGTAATGGCAATACTTCTATCCTTAACCATTTTTTCGACGACTTCCTTGGCAAGAGCATTGACTAACCAAGGTTGTCCCTGAGTTAAATCAAATGCTGTTGCTTTCGCTTGTTCGGTGAAGACTTGCCCAGTATCGTCGGTATGCTGCTGATATAATTCTGCAACTTCGGCAGCATTAAAATTTCTCAGTGTTAGGGAACTGACTTTAATATTGAAGGGACTCGCCGTATTTAATCTATCGCTCCCACCAGATGCAACTTTATAATCACGCACATCCCGCAAACCAATCAACCCCACACATAGAGGGAAATTTTCGGGACGATTGGGATAACCATCGCGTAACTGCCGTAAAATCGAAATTAGGGTTTCATTTTCTAGCGAATCAATTTCATCTATAAATACTACTAACGGTCGTGGTGAAGCCTGTGCCCAAACCTGTAAACTTGCTCGAATTCTTTGTCCTGGTTCCTCATACACCCAAGCAGAAGGTTGCAAATCTTTGGGTAAGCGAACTGCAATTGTATTCCGCCAAGCACCAAGAATTGCTAATTCTGCCGCACTTGGGTCGTGATTAAACGCGCTTCCTACTTCTGCTGATACCATGACTGCTGCGTAGCGTCCACTTTCTGTAAGTTGTTTTGCCAGTGCTAGCATTGTCGTTGTTTTACCTGTTTGGCGAGGTGCATGAACGACAAAGTAACTACGCTGTTGAATTAGTTCCTCTAAATCTGGTAACCGCGCAGTTGGCGATAGCATGTAGTGGATATCGTCTTGGCAAGGTCCTGCGATGTTGAACCAACGAGACATTGAGTTTACCTTATTTTGGGGGCTTTAAAGAGGAGCAGAGGTAAAATGAAGGGCTAAGGGTATTTTGTTTAGATGTAGGAATTATAACTAATTTGCCGGATCTGAGGAAATCTTCCCAGAGTACGTAGGTGGGAGAAAATCAGCAGAAAATGGTTTGTTGCTGTTACAGCAATTTTCAGGTAATTAGACCACAGTTGGTTCATAGAGAGTGAAAACGTCTGTAAGCCCATCTAATTTTGTCTTCAAAAATACAGATTATTTCACGAAAAGTTTTATTGGCAACATCATATACTGAAGGTTTAAGTCTTACTTGTATTTCTTCACAGATTGATGTTTAGTTGTGTCTACTTACTTGACATTGTCACCTTCATTTATATCAAGTTAGTTGATGCTGATTAAGATTGATTTTCAGATAACTAATTTGAGTTAGTAATTTTTCAATATAATCAATCTAATTATTAACTAAATTCTGTGATATATAACGAAAAAACTGTTTTATAAGCGAACGATGCCTGTAGAATAT
>JAQYWO010000409.1 GCA_029379215.1 Rhizonema sp. PD37 | reverse complement strand
ATATCAAGTGTTGAGCAATTCAAGAAAAATAATATATTATAAATTATGAAATTTGGTTTAATGTTTTTTGCCACAAGTGAAGATGCTTTAGTTGGAAATAAATATAACCTGGTTATTGAAAGTGCTCGGTTTGCCGATACCCATGGCTTTTCTAGTATTTGGACTCCAGAACGACACTTTACAAAATATGGCAGTCTTTATCCGAATCCTGCCATATTAAATGCAGCATTAGCAAGAGAAACTCAGCACATCAGATTACAAGCTGGAAGTGTTGTTTTGCCAATTAATAATCCTATCCGGATTGCTGAAGACTGGGCTATTGTCGATAATTTATCCGCAGGTCGAGTTGGAATATCTCTTGCTTCCGGTTGGAATCCTAATGACTTTGTCTTTTTTCCTGAGAAGTTTAAAGACCGTCATCAGGAACTGTTTCTTGACATAGACGTTCTCCAAAAACTCTGGCGGGGTGAATTGATCCACAAGACCAATGGAAATGGAAATAAGGTTGAAATTAGAATTTATCCGACACCAATTCAACCAGAACTTCCAATTTGGATTACTGCTGCTAGTAACCCTCAAACCTTTATTAAAGCAGGAGAAATTGGTGCTAATCTTTTAACTCACCTGCTCGACCAAGGTATAGAAGAATTAGCCGACAAAATTTCCCTTTATCGTCAAGCACGAGCCAAGCATGGACAAAATCGTGAACTTGGGATAGTGTCGATTATGGTACATACTTTTGTAGGTCATGATTTTAATGAAGTTCGCGACCAAGTGCGTGTCCCTTATTGCGAATATCTCAAGTCTAATATTGGTCTACTTAATAGTTTAGCTCAAAGTAGGGGTTCTAGTATAGATATATCTAGGTTATCCGAAAAAGATCTTGATGATTTTGTTAACTTCTTGTTTGAAAGATTTGCCTCTTCTAGAGGACTAATTGGAACACCGGAAACATGTCTTGATTTGCTCGAACAACTGGACAATATTGGAGTAGATGAAGTTTCTTGCCTACTTGACTTTGGCCCAAGTAAAAATCTTATTTTGTCACATCTACCTCATCTCAATCAACTTCGAGAACGCTATAACACTCAGGTAACTGATAAAAAACACTTAGGTGAAAAAACAAATATATTATTAAGTTCTACACAAAAAGTTTTGCTAAAGGAGCAACTTCTTCCCTCAATGGGAGAAACACAAACACTCGAAGAAATCCGTAGGCGATGTACAGATAGCAGAAGTGCTAAAGAATATTATAGAATATTAGAGCGGCATGGACTTCGACTAGGAGGAACTTTTCGGAGTATAGAACATTTGTGGCTTGGTAAAAGAGAAGCGCTAGCACAAATAAAGCTTGATATTACAGAAACTAACTCCAATCATTTAATTAAAATTCATCCAGTTCTCCTTGAGGCTTGTCATCAAGTTCTGATCGCAACTTTACTAGATGAAATGCTTTCGACTAATGAGCAATCACTCTATTTAGCCGTAGGTATCAGGAATTTTCAAGTCTACGAGCCGATGAGCAATCAAGTTTGGAGCCATGCACTTTTGTCAAATTCAGTAGACACAGTTAACAAATCAATTGAGGGAGATGTCCGCATATTTGATCAAAACGGAAAATTATTAGCAGAAGTTTCCGGTTTACAAATGCAGTGTGCTGAACACTTGAGCCATCAGACCAAGCTTCAAGATCGGTATGCAGATTTGTTTTATGAATTGCAATGGCAACCCAAGACGCTGGTAAAATTAGAGTCTTCTTTGGTTCGAGAACCAGGTAATTGGATTGTCTTTGCTGATCGACTAGGCATTGGTCAGAGTCTTGCAGAACTTTTAGAGGCGCAGGGAGAAACGTGCTTTGTAGTGCACTGTAGCAATGAAGATCGAATTTCTCAAGAAGGTGAAATACTCCTCGATCCAGCTGATCCTAAAGCAATGCAGGAACTAATCGAACAGATGGGAACACAACACCCCTGTCGAGGTGTAGTGCATCTTTGGAGTTTGAATACTACACCAAGTGAGGAAACAACAATCTCTTCATTAGAGAAGGATTGGACGCTGACATTGACGAGTACGCTACACCTAGTTCAAGCGCTGATTCGGACAAACGCATCTCAGTTGCCTCAGCTTTGGTTGGTAACCCAAGGAACACAAAAGACTGGTTCAGAGGCTGTTCCGTCGGCAATAGCCCAAGCTCCTACATGGGGGCTGGGACGTTCGCTTTCTATAGAAACGCCTCATATTTGGGGAGGACTTGTAGATATTGCTCGCGAATTTTCCACACCTGATGCAGCAAAGGCATTGTTCGATCAAATCTGGCATTTTGATGGAGAGAGCCAAATTGCGCTCCGGTGCGAACAGAGGTATGTTGCTCGCCTTATGCCTAGTCAAAAAGTGCAAACAAATCCACAACCGATAAATTTGCACTCCCATGCAACATATCTGATTACTGGTGGTTTAGGACATCTAGGGCTTAACACTGCCCGTTGGATGGTTGACAAAGGAGCGCAACATATAGTGCTAGTCGGACGGAGCGATGCTTCGGATACTGCTCGGCAAGCAATCACGCAACTAGAAGATAATGGTGTTCAAGTCTTAGTTGTTAAAGCTGATGTTAGCTCTCAAGCAGATGTTGTCAGAATATTTGAGAAAATTAAGGCATACTATCCGCCAGTTCGCGGAATTTTTCATGCTGCTGGTGTTGCTGAATTTCACCCCTTACAGGATATGACGCCTCAGTTGATCAAATCTGTACTCGATCCCAAAGTAGCCGGAACTTGGAATCTACATCAAATCACATTAGGGATGAAGTTAGACTTTTTTGTTTGTATTTCCTCTATTGCATCAGTCTGGGGTTCTGAAGGACTAGGTCATTACGCAGCAGCAAGCCACTTTCTTGATATATTTGCACATTATCGTCATAGTCTTAAATTACCTGCATTGACAGTTAATGTCGGGGCATTAGCTGATGGCGGTATGCATCACCGCCATCAGAAACATACAGTAATGCGGGAGCAAATTACTCAAATCGGTTTAAAATACTACTCTCCTCAGGCTCTACTTAAAATGTTGGAGTATTCGCTCGAGATAGGTGTTGCTCAGCAAGTCATCATCGATATTGATTGGGCGATCTTTAAAGAGCTTTATGAAGCACGGGAGCGCAGAACGCTCCTTAAACAAATTAAGGTTCAATTGCCAAAGCCGTTAAAAGGACAATTAGAGCAACTTGGGGGGGTGTTACATCAATTAAAGAATGCATCTAAAGGCGATCAATACGACATTTTGCTAGCTTATGTACAGAATAAAGTTGCCCGTATTTTAAAACTTGAAGATTCCCGATTACCCACACCAGAACAAAATCTTACGTTGATTGGGATGGATTCTTTAACAGCAATGGAATTAAAAAATAATTTTCAAAACGAATTAGGTATAGACATTCCCACAGTAAAATTTCTTGAAGGAACGACTATTGCTGCTTTAGCCAATGAGTTAGCTCAAAAAAATAAAGAGCGAGAAATTGAGTTTTCAGGTGACGAGAAACTAAGCGAAACAGGCGATAAGAATAGTAGTTGGATTGAGGGGGAAATATGATTTTATCTGAGTTTTTACAAAAGATTTCAATTGAAGGTTGGAAATTATGGAGTGAGAATGGCCGACTGCGCTATCGTGCCCCCAATAATGAAGCAACCTCCTCAATATTAGAACAACTTAAAGAGCATAAAAGAGAAATCCTAAATTTGCTGCAACAGCAGCCTAATCTGTTGGAGGTTTATCCCCTTTCCCATGGTCAGCAAGCGCTATGGTTCTTGTGGCAATTGGCACCAGAGAGTTCAGCATACAACGTAGCTTTTAGCTGTCGCATTTGCTCCGATATAGATGTTGCAGCTTTGCAGAAAGTTTTTCAGGTACTGACCGAACGTCACCCTATTTTGCGTAGCACTTTCCCAAGATTAGGAACAGAACCGATCCAACAGATCAATCTCAAACAGCCAATAGACTTCCAACAGATCGATGCTACCAATGGTAGTGAGTCAGAACTGAAAGAGGAGGTTTTTGCAGCCTATAAGTCCCCCTTCGATCTCGAACACGGATCAATCATGCGGGTGAGAGTGTTTACCCGCTCCCAGCAAGAGCATATCCTGCTACTAGTCATTCACCATATTGTAAGTGAAGGTTGGTCAATTGGAATATTGTTAGATGAGTTGAAGGTGCTTTACCCAGCATTCAGAACTGGTCGAGAGGTAACTCTTCCCCCTCCTGTACACTCCCATGAATATGTGCGTTGGCAGAGGACAATAATCGAGAGTGCAGAGGGAGAGCGTCTGTGGCAATACTGGCAGCAACAATTAGCAGGAGAACTACCCGTACTAAATCTGCCCACAGATAGACCCCGACCCTCGGTACAGACATACAATGGTGCTTCTTATCCCCTCTATCTCAGCGAAACTCTTACCCAGCAACTGAAGGAACTGGCTCAGTCTGAGAGTACAACATTATACACAATTCTCTTAGCTGCTTTCAATGTGCTGCTGCATCGCTATACTAATCAAGATGATATTTTAGTCGGCTCTCCAACTGCAAGCAGACATCGCCCAGAATTTACGCAGATAGTCGGCTATTTGGTAAATCCAGTTGTTATACGGACAAATCTATCAGCAAATCTCACCTTTAGGGAGTTTCTTACCCAAGTTCGCAATACAGTCATTGCTGCAATAGCACATCAAGATTATCCCTTCCCACTCATTGCAAAACGCCTACAACCTTGTCGCGATTCAAGTCGATCAATTATCTTTCAAGCTTCCTTCGTCCTCCAAAAACTACAGCAAACTTCCGATGTCCTCAAATTATATTCCACTCAAGTAGGCACCACCATACAATGGGGGGGACTGGTACTGGAACCTTATGAAATACCACAACAGGAAGGTCAGTTTGATTTGAATTTAGAAATTGTGGAGGGAAGTTCATCTGTTTTTGGGACTTTTAAGTACAATACCGACTTATTTGATAGATCAACCATTGAGCGGATGGCAAGTCATTTTGAGAACTTGTTGTCAGCGATAGTGGACAATCCCCAGCAAGTGGTGAGTGAAATCCCTCTACTCAGTGCTGCCGAACGCCATCAGTTATTAGTAGAGTGGAATGACACCACAAGGGAATATCCCCAAGACAAGTGTATCCATCAGTTATTTGAGGAGCAGGTAGAGAAGACGCCTAATGAGATTGCTTTGGTCTACGAACATCAGCAGTTGAGCTATAAAGATCTTAATAAGCGGTCAAACCAACTAGCGCACTACCTACAATCGCTTGGGGTTGGTCCGGATGTGATTGTAGGGTTATGTGTTGAACGCTCTATTGAAATGATAGTGGGTCTGTTAGGGATACTCAAAGCAGGGGGTGCCTATTTGCCCCTAGATCCAAGCTATCCACAAGAGCGCCTTGCCTTCATGATTGAAGATGCCCAGGTTCCACTACTACTTACTCAGAAATCCTTTGTTGATGATTTACCCAACACTTGCACTGAGATTCTAGTCTTTGAAGATTTATCTGAGGTTCTCTCGGCACTTTCTTTTCATACACCTAACTGTGCTGCTAACTCCAGAAACCTATCTTATGTGATTTATACTTCGGGTTCCACAGGCACTCCTAAAGGCGTAATGGTTGAACATCGAAGTATATGTAATCATATGCTTTGGATGAAAGCAACTTTTGGATTATCTTCAGATGATAAGGTTTTGCAAAAAACACCCTTCAGCTTCGATGCATCGATATGGGAGTTCTACGCACCCTTGATTGCAGGGGGACAGTTGATTGTAGCTCAGCCTGGTGGACACAGCGATGGTAACTATATTATTCAATCAGTGTTGCAAGAAGGAGTGACGATCATACAGCTCGTGCCTTCTTTACTGAACGTGTTGTTGGAACAAAAAGGATTAGAGAATTGTAGATCTTTGAAGCATGTATTTTGTGGAGGCGAGCAGTTGCGACATGACCTACAACAGAAATTCTATGCGCGGGTTTCATCGGTATTACATAATTTTTATGGACCAACGGAAGCATGCATTGATGCGACTTGGTGGACTTGCCAAGAAATTGAAGGAGATTCTGTTGTTCCAATTGGTCGTCCGATAGCGAATACACAAATATACGTGTTAGATAGTTATTTACAACCTGTGCCAATTGGAGTGGCAGGTGAACTTTATATTAGTGGAGCTGGAGTCGCCCGAGGGTATTTGAATCGACCGGAGTTAACTGCCCAGAAGTTTATTGCCAATCCCTTCAGTGATGACCAGGTCAGACTTTATTGGACAGGAGACTTGGGTCGTTGGCGCTCGGATGGAAATATTGAGTTTTTGGGACGGATTGATTCGCAGGTGAAACTGCGGGGGTTCCGCATCGAACTGGGGGAAATCGAAGCAGTTTTGAGTAGCCATCCCCAGATTCAACAAGCTGTGGTCATAGCGACAGAGGATATTCAACGACTAGTAGCGTATGTAGTGAGTAAGGAGGAAACTCTCGACACTAACCAAATACGTGAATTCCTCAAGCAACAGCTTCCTACCTACATGGTGCCCTCTGCTTTCGTCATTCTCGACACCCTTCCCCTGACTCCTAACGGTAAAATAGACCGCAAAGCATTGCCAACACT
>JAQYWO010000408.1 GCA_029379215.1 Rhizonema sp. PD37 | reverse complement strand
AGTTTTCTGGGGAATGAGTGCGGTGTTCTTTATATTTTATTTATAAACACCCTCTGAGCAAGTACCTCGACATCCTCCTGGAGTTTGATATCAGCCACTTGGAGAAACTCGCGCAGGCGCGGGTAGTAACCTGACGGCACTTTGAGAGTTTCAACACCACGCTCATGCAGAGCCTGCGACGAAGCTAGAATATCGTCTGTGATTATAGCGAAGTGCTGCGCTCCCGCTCCTCGGTGGTACTCGAGGAACTCTTCAATCTGACCCTTGCGAAAACCGGAAGCAGGCTCAATGAGCGGAATCTTGACCCGCTCACTTAGGTCAGCCATCACGACCGACCTAAGCCCTGAAAATTCTGTATGAACAATGGAGTCGTCGATGGAAAAAAAACGATGGAAACCAAGTACACGCTCATACCACCCGACGAGCGGCTCCAAATCTCCTTCGGGTATGTTCAGTCCAATGTGATCCAGCGAACGTCCGCCAACGCTCGCCAGTATGTGAGCAAGCGGATCGGGATCATTGACCGCTACAAAGCCCGGTAGGAAAGTTGTCCTGTCACCACTTCTCTCGACGAATGTATGAGTGGTATCGCCCACCGTCTTGATAGTAGCGAGGATAATGCGCTCATGCGCGTTTAAGTACTCCTGCGGCGGATGAACCGACACTGCCCCCGCAGCTATTGCCCGTTCATAGGTCGATTTGCATTCTGTGACACGGAAAGCTATGTCCCTGACGGCGTCACCGTGGCGAGCGAGATGCGCGTTGAATGTCTCGTTGCCTGGTGGTAATGCCGACGAAACAACTAGCGTCACCTCCCCAAGCCGAAGGGCGTACGAAGTCCACGTCCGACTCCCCGTTTCAAGTCCTTGGTAGGCGAAGAGCGAGAAGCCAAGCCGAGTTTTGTAGAAGCTTGCAGCTTGTTTCGCATTGCCAACCCAAAGCTCGACGTAGTCGAAGCCCAAATAAGATGAATGGGGTACAGACACATTCATAAAGTAACGTTTGATATTTGTTGCTTTTATTTACATTTTGCAAATGTATCACGATTCAGTTTACTCTATTTTTATCATGTATGCGCTTGTCTTGCAGGTAATAATTCATCTCAATAAATCAAAGTATAGAGGAGAAGATCAATGACATCTGACGTAATTCGTAAAACTGTAGGTGATTGGGTTTATAGGCACTTGGTAAATTTTAAGCATCAGCCAGATGATGATGTCATAGAACCTTTTGCAAAGGCATTGCTTATAGCAGCTAAAGGAGATAGAGTACTGTCACAAGCTGAAAGAGACTGGGTGATTGGCTTAACTGCAGCAAAGGGAGGTTCAGAGCAGTTAATCGAAGAGTTAAAAAACTACTCCGCAGATGAGGATATAGAGCAGGTAATATCAAACCATCCTTTCAGTAACCAAGGAAGAAGAGCCTTAATTTATACTGCAATTCAAGCTTGTGCTGCTGATAGTGAATACAACGAAGGTGAAAAAGTATCTGTACGCAAAATTGCAGCCAAGTTAGAAATTTCTGAGGATGTGGTTAAGCAGATAGAAGATCTTTGTCAAGAGGAGAAGACTCAGTTAATCAAGAGGGTTAAGTTACTCTATCCCGATGGGCATCCAATGCTAGTGGAGGATAATGGCAAGTAACAATTCCTAAAAACCCTTGGGAAGGGCGGCACTGTGGCATTTTTACCGATTCTCCTATTAGAGGAACGCGTAGGAAGTCATCTTAGCGAATTTCTTCTATCAATCTTAAAGACCTCAGACGGGATTGATTTTAACCTAAATCTTGGCTAAGGTTTCCACATGCTTGCAAAAATCAAGGATCTCCGCCACTTCGACAATGGTTTCTGGCTGTTTCCACCTCTACTCAGTATCTTTAAGTCTATTTTTATACTTATTTGTGACACCTTTTTCGTGGTTTGTATAAGAAGAGAAGGGCAAAGGTGTCAGCATGTCGGAGTGAGTATGGGTTAGCCGTCCAAGGTTGGCGATCGCAACAAATCACCCCTCACAATTCCTTCAGAATCGATTCCGCCAACCTTGGCATTTAATAATTCAACTGTAACTCAATTTGGGAGGCTTGTAGGCTATTCTGAGGGTATTTATCAGTGACTCGGGCGTATTAACGCTGTGGTTGGGAATATTAAGGAGGGGGGTGATTCTTTCAGAAGCTTGGTAGCTGTTGGGCAGCCGTCGGGGATGTGGTGTATTTTATATTCGCTCCACACGTATCCGTAGAACTTTTTTTCTTTTTATCCCCCTATATGCACCCAAAAAAAATGACGAATTAAGTCAGAGGAAAAATGTAGCGGAAGCCGAGTCGCGCGTCTATGCGTGAGTCTAATTCATACTTTAATTATGCAACGCCAATTTTTGCGCTGATCATATATTCAAGTGAAGTCTTTGTAGCTGTAGCTAACGCAAGACTTCACGTGTTTAAAGCGGTTGGGCGTCACCAAAAGAATCAAAATGTATTTAAAAAAGTCACCGCAGTTGGAAGCCAAGATTATTTAAGGCTTCACGCAGGCGATCGCGTCCCGATAAAGACTGAGTAGAACCAACTCGTTTGACTGAGTGTTCCGACCAATCGCCAGGAATATTCATTTGTTGAGCAGTGTAGAATGCTTTCATAACCTCATTGTACTGAGCGATCGCTTCTGATTGTTCTAACTGATAAGTTTCTCGGTGTAACACAGCTGATTGTGGTAAACGCGGCTTGATCGCAGCAGCATGAGCCGGATCGGGATAACCAACACACAATCCAAAGACAGCAAAAACTTGAGAAGGCAAATTCAGTACCTTCGCCACTTCTTCCGGTTGGTTACGCATAGCACCGATATACACTGTTCCCAAGCCGAGAGATTCAGCAGCTATAGTCGCATTTTGAGCTGCCAAAGCGGCATCTACTGTTGCCGTCAGGAACATTTCCAAGTAATCTAAACCTTCATGTGCTAGTCCGAGACTTTCAGCAATCTGAGTCAGGCGAGCTAAATCTGCCAACCAAACAAGGAATAGTGGACATTGCCGAATATGTGCTTGATTTCCTGCCAGTTGTGATAACTTTTCTTTGCGGTTTGCGTCTTCCACAGCTACGACACTCCATGTTTGGAGATTCGATGAAGTAGACGCAGATTGAGCCGCCGCAACCAAAATTTCTAGAGTTCCTGACGGCAAAGGATCAGATTTATAAGCACGAATTGAGCGGTGAGATAGCAAATTTGTTAAGCTGTCATTCCATAAACCATCTACATGAACGGCACTAGCACCGTAACGACTATTTAGCAACTCAGTAGGATTGGTCATAAGGTTGTTAGTTGATGGTTGTTAGTTGTTTGTTAATTATTTAACAATTAATCACTAACTCATATTATATTTTGGGTGAAAGAGCAGCGTATTGTTCTGGTTTCAGCATAGCCGCTTTCACATCGATCTGCTTTGGTATTAATTTTAACTTATAGAATGTATCAGCAACTTTCTGCTGTTCGGTAATCAGTTTTTCATTGATTGATACGACACCAAATTTTTTTCTAAAAGTTGCTTTTTTCATAGATTCTAAATCAATTCCCAAAGCAGAAACAAGAGTTTTTGCTACAACTTCTCTATTTTTATCCGACCAATCTTCTATCTTTTGAATTTCCTCTAGCATTGCCTTAACTATTTGCGGTTGTTCGTCAGCAAACTTACGGCTAGCTAGATAAAATCCACCTTGTTTGTTAATTCCAATACCGTCAATTAGAGTCCTCGCATTGGTATTTTTTTCTGCCGCTGCATAAAATGGGTCCCAAATTGACCAAGCATCCACGCTACCTTTAACAAAAGCAGCACGAGCATCGGCTGGTGGTAAAGATACGGGTTGAATATCGCCATATTGTAATCCGGCTTTTTCTAAAACTTGCACTAGAAAGTAATGAGCACTAGAACCTTTTTGAAAAGCTATTTTTTTACCTTTAAGATCGGCTACTGTTTTGATAGGAGAGTTTTGGGGGACAAGAATAGCTTCACCAGCAGGATTAGGTGCAATCCCAGCGATGTACCTGAGTGAGGCTCCTGCCGCTTGGGCAAAAATGGGTGGAGACTCCCCAGTCGCACCAAAGTCAATACTACCCACATTCATAGCTTCTAAAAGTTGTGGCCCTGCTGGAAACTCAATCCATTGGACAGATACTTTTTCAGGTTGTAGCCGTTTTTCTAAAACTCCCTTACTCTTAATAAGAATTAACGCTTTTTGATATCCAAATCTAACTACTGATACTTGATTTTGAGTATGTTGACCTAAATTATTTCCCGTGCAAGAAGCTAACAAAAAACTAAGACATAAGCCAGTAAAAAAAGCGCCGAGGAATATAAAAAACCTAGCTTTTATCAATGCTACCCATTCAGCAAGTAAACAGTTAAACCGTAAGCTAATCATAAAAATTAACTCCTTAAAAATTCTTATCAACGAAGAAATTATGAGCAGTTAGGCTCACGCAAAAACGCAAATCTGAACGGTTACGTTGTAAATCTCCATATCCGCTCATAATACACAATATACAGTAATTAGATAAAATTACCGTAATTTAAATTGAGAAATAATTTATCCCTTGTTTTTTCCGACTAAATGTGGTATTATGTTGTGTTAAAGTAAAATATTAAAACTCAGTCAATTTATCGTATTTTAATTGATAAGCCAAGAGATCGTGCAAGTTGGCACGATCTCTTTATGGTGTATTGATTTCAATCACCTTCATCCAGCGAACTGTTTTGTCTAAACGAAGATTCGCAAGACACATCGTTTCGGCAAATACAAAAAAAGTGGCTAAACAAGAGTTTGTGTCTATGTCACAACAGCTAGAGAAGAACTTTACTCAAACCCTACTTCCTGTCAAAGCGTCTACTACTCATAGACGGAATCAGCGTTGTCATCAGGCAATTCTGAAAGCTACAGCAGAATTAAGTAAGTCGGCACAAATAAATTTATGTTTGTAGTTGCCTGAGACAGAAATGCGATGAGCGATCGCAAAACTTACTTAATTCTTTTAATTTATGGTTGCAATCGCCATCTTTTAATCCGAGCAAAAATTGCTTATATCAACAATCTTGGTATAGAGAATTTGATTTCGTCCGATGATTTAACCTCCGCATAAAAGCCAAACCAAAACCGAAAGTAGCAAGTGTTAGTAAACTGATTGCTGAAGAAGGTTCAGGAACGGCTGATACCTTAATGTTAATTGCGTCACCTAAGAAAGTATCTTTTTCAGTAGTTCTGTCAAACGAAAATAAGTTGTAATTAGTGCTACCAGGTGTCACATATTCAGTAGCAGTAGGATTAACGTTATTAGCAATGTAGTAGTAAGGATTCTGAGTAGGCGTCTCCGTGCTGATATTTAATGCTGACAGTTTATTAGGTAAAGAACTATCGTAACCTAAAAGCAAATATGGGTCACTTGAGATATTATTACTAACGTTACTACCAGTTTGAAGAAGTTTATTAGTGGAGTCGAAAATCGATAAAGACGTGGATTCTAAAAATTGCGTTGTAAATGGAGCCGATGGAAAATTTGGATTAACTTCCGAAAAAGAAGCTGGAGTCCCACTTTTAGTTGTAAAAGAACCTGTGGCTGAATACCCATTGCTAAATTTCGCATTGAATACGAAATCGGCGGCTTGAGCCGATGAGAGTGCAAACACAAAAGGAATGGATGAACAAGTCACCATCGCAAGTAATACTTTTGGAAGTTTCATAAATCACACCTCGAATTATTGAATTATTGAATCAACGCGATTTTGCTAGAAATCTCTAGAATGCCTATCCACCGAGAGTCTAGGAGGTGCGCTGTTCAGGTAATCCTGTAACAAGAACCTCACAGTCCCTACCCTTGCTCTTGTGATTTCAACAGTTAGTTTACCAACAAATTTATATTTTTATTGATAAAAAATCGTGTTCGGGAAGGTAGTTTGCCTTTACAGCAGTTTGCTTTGACTCAACTGTGGACAAAACAACGTCCGGGGTTGTTGACGCATCAGGTTTATGAAGACATTGGTGGCGTGACACAGGCGATCGCAAATCTTGCGGAGGCTGCTCATACTGATGGTATAATGACTTGCTGGAATTTTGACATTGATGATTTACTGAAAAAAGGTTGCGATCATCTACACGACTATCTGCAAAATAACCCCAATGTCAACCCAGAAGATAAGAGATTATGTGACAGTACTTAAGTATTAAGTTTTTATTGTTGAAATTGCGATTATCTACCTACAAAATATGAGCGCAGCACCATTAGTGGCTGATGAGGGGGTATGGGGAACTACAATCACCTACACAACTAACCTCGATGTTAGATCATAAAATAAACATTAAAGAATAAAATCCAACTACAGATAAGTAATGACGATTTATACTATCTATCATGTTCCAAACTCAGTAAACTGACGCACATAAGGTTCATGAAACGCCAAAATCATATCTTGCTTGGGTACTCCCATTTCTACCAATCGATTGGCAATTCCTTCTTCCGTGCCATCATGTTGAATCCAAATTTTACCATTTCTAATATCAAGATGTAGAATATAGACTACTAATGTTAATTCAATTAAAATCAAAATAAACTTTATATCTGGAGTTTAGACTAAAGACAAGCGATCGGAAAATAACACCTAGAGAATTACGGA
>JAQYWO010000407.1 GCA_029379215.1 Rhizonema sp. PD37 | reverse complement strand
TATTTAGATAATATATGACTATATTAATTATCTCCAGTGTCCTTGCACTTGTAGTCGCTGGATTAATGGTAGGGAACGAAATCGCGGTCGGTTTTTTCGTCCATCCGCAGCTATGGAAGCTCGATGACGCTACACATGTTAAAGCAGCCCAACCGCTAGCACGTATATTCGGTGCGTTCATGCCCTTCTGGTACGCTGCTACCCTTATCACTTCATCTTTTTTTACTTATCAGTTGCATACTCTCTCCAACCCCATATCTTTCTGGCTTGCTACTGCAGCCACCGTGATCTGGCTTGTTAGTATTATCTGTACTATCGTTGCTCTGGCACCAATTAACGACGAGGTTGCTAAATGGAATTTGGAGAACTTACCCAAAAACTGGAAAGAAAGGCGTAGACTTTGGGATAATCGTCATGCAATTCGGGTGATTGCATTGCTTATCGCATTCATTTTCCTGACAATTGCGTGCGTTGTCAGGTAAACTCAAGCCATTCATAGCAGAACGCCAACGATTGGGCGATCGCTACTTAATTCTCAATCTAATTTCTGCTGTGGTTACTCCGGCAACCCCCCTACTTGAAGCAAGTCCAACTCCCGCTCAAATATTTCATCGATGGGTAACATTTGTCCATCAGTAGTCATAAATTTATGGTCTTTTGTTGCCTGAATAATTGAGCCGTCTTCCAAGCAATACTCAAAAACTTCTTGTTGGCCGCGATTGTGCCACTGTACAATCGGTTGAGTATACACATATCCGTTCTCATCTACAGTATATACACAACATTCAATTTCTTTTTCCACAATCTCGCCAATTTTCAGAAAGCCGTATTCTACTGTCAAAACTTCAGTATCGTAGCTTAAGCAATATTCGGCAAACTTCAACATTTGCTCGAATAATTCTTCTGCTATTTGCTTCTTCACTCCATTTTTTGCCGCACCATCAACGAATTTTTCTCGCTGCTTTTGCATTTCGGACACTTTCTTTTTACCCATTGCACGACGCAGCAGATCGGCTTGTCCTAGAGAATATCCTGCCATATCTTGAGCAATTTTCATGATTTGCTCTTGATAAACCATAATTCCATAGGTTTCATTAAGTACTGGTTCTAAAACAGAGTGTGGATAGTCAATATCTTCCCTACCGTGTTTGCGATCAATAAACTTAGGAATGAGTTTTGCATCCAATGGTCCCGGTCGATAAAGTGCTAAAATTGAAGAAATATCTTCTATATTGGAAGGTTTTAAATCTCGCACTATCTGACGCATTCCAGAAGATTCTAATTGAAAAACTCCCTCTAGCTCACCTGCTTCTAAAAGTTCGTATGTTTTTTTAACATCTTTTGGTAAGGTGTTAAACTCACCCTTCGCTAATATCCTTTGAGCTTTTCTTTCTTGACTGGTAATATCATAGGGGTCAATTTTAAAACCTTGGTGTTCATGAATCAAATCAATGGTTTTCTGAATCATTGTCAAGTTTCTTAATCCTAGAAAATCCATTTTTAATAGTCCCAGTGCTTCTATATCCTCCATGAAATACTGAGTAATCACAGAACCATCATTATTTCTCTGCAGTGGCACAATTTCATCTAAAGGGTCAGCAGAAATCACTACACCTGCTGCATGAACACCATAGGTTTTGTTCGTCCCCTCAATTCGGATTGCCATATCAATCCAATGGCGAACTCTCGGATCATTGTCATATTTTTCTTTAAACTCTGGTGCTGGTGATGCCTCGGAAATCATCACCGCAAGTTTTGTTGGCTTACCGCGTGAAACAGGAATTAACTTCGCCATTTTGTCGGACTCCCCGTAGGAAATGTTTAACACTCGGGCGACATCTTTTAAAACTGCTTTGGAAGTCAAGCGGTTAAAGGTAATAATTTGGGCAACTCTTTCTTTCCCATATTTTGCATTTACATAATCAATGACTGCATCCCGTTTCTCAATGCAGAAATCTGTATCGATATCAGGCATTGATTTCCGTTCTGGATTCAGAAATCTTTCAAAAAGTAGTCCATGATGTACGGGATCTATGTTGGTAATTTGCATAGTATAAGCAACCAAAGAACCCGCTGCAGAACCTCTACCTGGTCCTACAGCAATGTCATTATCTCTAGCGAATTTGATGTAGTCCCACACGACTAAAAAGTAGGTGGAAAACCCCATCTGTTGAATCATTTTCAGTTCATATTCTAGTCGTTCTTTATAAACTGGTTCGACTTCCGAGCGGGATTTGCGATTTAATCTTTCTAGAAGTCCCTGCCAAGCCACTTCTTCTACATATGTATCAGCAGTGTGACCAGATGGGATAGGATAGTTGGGAATGCGAGGCTCACCCATGATTTGGTAAGGCTCAACTTTATCTGCAACTTCTAAGGTATTGGCGATCGCTTCGGAAATCACATCATCTGGCAAATGGTCACGAAATAGCTGCTTCATTTCCTCAGTGGATTTGAGATACTCAGTCCCGCTATAACGCATCCGATTATCTTCAGAAATTAATTTACCCGTTTGAATACACAGCAAAGCATCGTGTGCTTCAACGTCGTAACAAGAAATAAAATGCGAGTCGTTTGTCGCAATAATTTTAATATTTAACTCCCGCGCAATCTTCACGATTTCCACATTAACAATGCGGTCTTCTTGCGAGCCATGATCCTGGATTTCTAAATAATAGTCATCACCAAAGACTTCTTTATACCACATCGCAACTTTACGGGCAGCATCAGGTCTATGACTGAGAATTGCTTGAGGAATTTCTCCACCTAAACATGCGCTGGTGACAATCAAGCCTTCATGATATTCTTTTAAAAGTTCTTTATTAACACAAGGACGGGAAAAAATTCCTTTACCCTGTACACCGACAAGGTGAGAAGTTGTTGTAATTTTCACTAAATTTTTGTAACCTTTAGTGTTTTTAGCTAAAACAACTTGATGATAGCGGGGACGACGTTCTTGCTTTGTAATATCGCCGTTTATGACATACATTTCGTTGCCAATAATTGGCTTGATATTATTACTACGGCAGATTTTGATCAATTCGATAGCACCATACATGACACCGTGATCGGTGAGGGCGATCGCCTTCATCCCCAAAGCGATCGCCCGATCAACTAAATCCGGCAGTTGACTCGCGCCATCAAGCAGACTGTAATCACTGTGAATGTGGAGAGGTACGAAGGACATATGCGTTTCCAACCGACTGCCAAAAACAGAAACGTTTACCACATTAACTCATTTGTCCCCAATCGCGATTATCTTGAAGGGAAATTTTAACTCCCGAAGTGATGTTAAATTTTAACATTACACACTTGTCTATATTTAACAATGAACGAACCGAAACTAGAGAACACTCGTCGTCCCCTGTGGCGGCGTCTCCCACTGGCTTTGCAAATTGCGATCGCCCTTGTTCTCGCCGTCGCCGTAGGAATTGCATTAGGTGCAGGAAATCCCAGCCCAGCCAATAAAGCTTTTATCGAAAACTTAGCAATTCCCGCCGAGTTGGTACTCAAAGCACTCCGTGCCCTAGCTACGCCGTTGATTTTCGTAGCAGTACTGCATACCTTAATGACAACGCACATCCCTGGAACAGCGGGAAGGCGGTTAGCAGTGCTGCTGATTACCAACACAACAGTCGCTATTCTCATTGGACTTTTCGTTGCAAACCTCCTGCGCCCTGGAAGTTGGGGACGTATAGCCGTCCCTGGAAGTATAAACACAACTCATCAAACTTTCGATCCTTGGGGACTCGTGAAAGACTCTATCCCAGAAGCTATTCTCAAGCCACTAGTAGATAATAATGTTATTCAATTAATTATAGTTGCCCTGTCCTTCGGTATCGTCCTTCGTGCTATCAAATCAGAACAAGTCGCCCAAGGTAACACAGGATACCAATCCATCGAACAAGTCATTGGCATTCTATTTGAAGCCGTAATCCGTATCCTCAATTGGGTGATTGCTTTAGTACCCCTAGCAGTCTTCGGAATTGTCTCGAAAACTGTCGCTGAAATAGGCTTTGCACCATTTCAATCTTTAGGCGCATTTATTATCGCAGTCGTATTAGCGTTAGTGTTACAAGCTTGCTATTACCTGACGAGAGTCAGACTTGGTTCTTGGGTAAAACCATTAGACTTTCTGCGCGGTGGTTCCGATGCCTTTTTTACAGCTTTTTCCACCGACTCTTCAACAGCAACAATGCCCGTCACATTTCAGATTTTGCAGACAAAAATTGGCTTGCGAGAATCATCAGCTTCCTTGGGGGCATTAGTTGGAACAAATTTCAACAACGATGGTACTGCCCTTTACGAGGCAATGTCTGCATTATTTATTTCTCAAGTGCTGGGGTTGCATTTGAATTTAGGACAGCAGTTAGTTGTCGTTCTCACATCAATTTTCGCCTCAGTAGGTGCAGCAGGAATTCCAGAAGCTGGGTTAGTGACGATGACGCTCGTATTCACTTCCGTTGGTTTGCCCACACAATATATCGCTTTACTGATTACTGTAGACTGGTTTCTGGATCGCTGCCGCACTGTCATCAATGTTATGGGTGATATGACTGTCAGTGCTTTAATTGACGGTAAAAAACCTCATTCTCTTATGAATTCTGATGAGGTCCCTTAGCATCACTTTCTCTAAGCCAACATCTTCTGAGCAGTTCAACTCTATGGGCATACAAAAAGCGCCTGGGATTCCATATCAATTTGGTCTGATAGCTAAATAAAGGCTGGTTCAGATACTGCAAAAGAGGAAATTTAATTTTGTTGTATTTAGGAGTCATACGAGGAAAAAATATGATAAAACAGTTGCCGCAGTGGTCAATATCTTGTAGAAAATATGCCACTACTATTTCCCTAGTTAAACCTTACACACTATAAATTCAATTGCCCTTGTGGCAATTGCGGAAACTATTTTCTGATTGCTCCCATTTGTATCTTTCAACATTCGTTATAGCTTTTCCGGAAAACTACGGATTTGTATGAAACAGGCAATTCTTAGAAATTGCTTAGCCTCAAAATAAGACTTCCGATTTTGTTGAAGGTTCCTCAAATTATGCTAACTTCGTTTTAGAAATATGATACAATGAGTAGTTAAAGGTTTTGTGGTTGCGGATTGTAATGTCTCACGCTCTATACGAGTACGATTTGCAACAATGGGTTGAACAATTGTCATCGGCGTGAATTTAGGTCACTGGATATTTAGTATCTAGTTACCATGTATTCCTTGTTACAAGGTATTTTTCGACTATAGTTTAGTTCGCTCCCTAAAATTTATCGAGGTTTCAACCGTTAGCTTTGGGTATTGCAGCTAACGTACAGGCAAAACTAGCACAAATTGTGAAAGACAATCTCAAGCCTTGTAATACACGGTTTAAGAGCCACTTTATCCATGTATTACATCATCGGCAAACTTTTTGGTCTGCTAACCTGATTGAGACGAATTCAACTTAAATAGCTCCCTAACTTTCCTTAACTTATCCTCATCGACGCTACAGAGATTAACCTATAAAGTAAAAGTGTCCTGAAAAACGGATGGGTTCGCCACTCCTACAGGATAAAGCATTCACATTCATCAAGCAGTGCAGAGTTACATCTGCTTGTTCTATGCAACCAACCTCCTTCGGATTGAACATTCCTTAAGCGATGTCCCGCCGATGTGGTCAATTTATGCTGTCGATTTACTGAGATTATTAGGAGAAAATCATGTCTACGAAAAAATCTTTAATGCTTCTCGGTTCACTGATTGTTTGTGGTTCTACTGTTTTTGGTGTTTCTAGCAAAGTTTTTGCTTTAGACGCAAAAGCCGGTCCAATCTGGAACAACAATGACGCCAAAGTTAAATGCCCTGTCGCTTGTGCTGCTATCGGTGGACATTGGAACAGTCAGTGGAGAACAACTGTGTGGGGCAAAGAGTCTCTTTGCGGTTGTAAATAAAGCGAAACCTGCTAGATATCTGTTGATTATTAAAAGTGCATTAGTTAATTTCACTGTAACTTGATAAGAATTAAAAATAAATAAAATTATCTATCACTTGTTTGCTAAAGATCAATAACATCGTATCATGCTCTCTAATAGTGCTTAAAATTTATGAAAAACAGTAAAAATATTCGTTTAATAGAATTGTTGATTGTGACTGCCGTTGCCTTTGGTGCTACGCTTTTTAAATCAGTATGTATTCTGTTGACTGGAGCCGAGTTCACTTACAGTGAATTCATTAAATATCCTATGATTTTTATGGGAAGCTTAACAGTTAATAAATTAGCTATCACTGCCCTGGTAATTTATTTTATTATTAAACCAGGACGCAGTCTAAAAGAGTTAGGTTTTTCTTGGTATTGGACGGACTTTTTTCTTTCCATAGTACTGCTAATTGTTGTTGAACTTGCCACAAGATTATGCAGCTATCTCTTATATGAAGTATATTATGTAACTACTAACAATTACTTATATGCTGCTCCCAAAAATATAGGATTTATAAAGGGAGGTATAAATGTTTGGTCTGTGGCTGACAAGTTAGTCAATCCTTTTTTTGAGGAATTTTTTTTTCGAGCTTATATAATCTCAGAAGTTAAATTTTTGACAAACAACTTAGGTTTGGCTTTTTTTATAAGTGTAACTCTCCAGGGTATGTGTCATCTATATCAAGGATTTGGATCAGCTTTAATAGTAAGTGTATCATTTATAATTTTTTCACTCTATTACATTA
>JAQYWO010000406.1 GCA_029379215.1 Rhizonema sp. PD37 | reverse complement strand
CAAAGCATTGGAATTATACCAACGGCTGCTTGGAGAGTCGCATCCTCATGTCGCCTCCAGTTACAACAACCTTGCATATCTCTACCAATCCCAAGGCAGGTACGATGATGCCGAACCATTATTCATCAAAGCATTGGAATTAACGCGACGGCTACTTGGAGATGAGCATCCTCATGTCGCCATGAGTTTCAACAACCTTGCAGCACTCTACTCAGACCAAGGCAGGTACGATGATGCCGAACCATTATTCATCAAAGCTTTGGAAATTGCTTCAAAAAGCTTAGGGCTAAATCATCCTAACACAATTACTATCCGTGAAAATCTGAAAACCTTGCGTGATAATTATGCTTAACGCTCATGAAAGCGCTCTCACTGAAAGATATCTTGTGTTCTTGCCCCAACTGAGGTGTTGAAGAATGCATCATGGATTTTTACTATCCTTCTCAATGACGCGATTTCTGAAAATAAGTTGATTGACAAGAAAGGTATCTGAGATGAACGCTCTTTCCAAACGTATAGTCTATATGTATGATGCCTAAGTCCGACGTCTCTAAAAGCCTCCCTTCTATAATGCGATACGGATGACAGTCGTTGCCAAAGGCAATCGCACAATTTCCCTCTGCTTTCTTACTGGCATATTTTGCTATCTTTGTCAATCCGTTTCTTCTCAAGTTAAAGCAAGCTACGACTGAGCATATCCGACTTGCCGAAGTTGTAAAAGAAATAGACGCAGTTGTCAAGGCAGATCCAAAATTAAAGTTCAAGGCTATTGTGGCGTGAATTCACAGCAAGCTCAAAAGTTTCTCTTGCCAGGGTAACATGCTACCTTGTACGTTTAAATTGATACCTAAAAGTTGCGGTTGGGTGAGCGCTTAAGACAAACTTGAGATATCATCAATCAATTCAAATCATGAGTCAAACTCAAACCAAGAGGAAAGCTCAGAAATGGCTGGATTCAGAAGCCGCCCCATTCTGGAGTAAGCAGCAGTTGGCAATTTTTAAAGCTGTAGAGGGGACAGAAGATAATCTAGCAATCTCCGCTGTCGCCGGAAGTGGCAAAACCACCAGCCTACTTGGGATAGTTGCCCATCTGCCCAGGGATACGAAGGTTCAAGTATTGATGTTCAATAAGAGCATCGCCCACACTTTTCGCCGCAAGCTACTTGATACGGGAATCTCTAAAACTCATCAAGAGAAAACCATCAAGGTAAACACAGCACACAGTTGTGGTTTGTCGTTGCTGTGTGCGTACTTTCACGGACACCCAACTTTAAAGAAAAATAAATATTACAAATTGGCTCAAAAAGCTATAGACGACTTAGCAAAACTAAGGGCAGACTGGGAGATATTGCGATCGCTTATCTATGCGGCAAGACAAAACGATGAAGTGGAACGTGCTTCAGCTTTGATTCAAGAAATAGAGCTGAGATTTCCCGAAGAGCCACTGGAGATGGATTTAAAGATAGAGAAAGAGATGACTGCTGCTATCAAAGATACTTGCGATAAAGCGCGGTTAACTCTTGCCCCGCAAACTGAGTCGGGGATGATAGAGACAATTAAGGCTTTTAATATTGATACACCATCAGAGTACTGGGTAGCTAAAATGGCGATCGCTGTCTTAACGGAAGGCGAGCAAATAGCGAGGGAAATGAAGCTGATTGACTACACAGATATGCTCTGGCTGATTAGCCGCTGGGATTTGAAGCCGTGGCAGAGAGATATTTTATTGGTAGACGAATGCCAGGATGCCAATGCGGCGATGATTGATCTTTACCGCCGCCACGTCTCTTGCGGTGCTAGATTGATTATGGTGGGCGATCCAAAACAAGCAATCATGGGGTTTGCGGGTGCTAAGTCCGATTCCTTCGCTCATCTACTAGCAGAATTCAATCCTGTGCAACTACCTTTATCAACTTGTTACCGTTGCCCAGTCAATCACCTAAATTTAGCACGCATGATTGTGCCTCAAATTAAGCCAAAGAATAATGCTAGTAATGGTACTATTGAGGTTATCGATTCTAAATCAATACTCAAAGTTGCTTCTGCACAAAACCTCATATTGTGCCGTACACTCGCCCCGCTTGTTTCTACATGCTTTAAATTAATTGCCTGTGGTAAGCGAGCGGAGGTACGAGGGCGTGATTTGTTCGCTTCGTTAGAAAGTTTAGCTTTAAGAGTGCTTGACAAAAAACCTTGGTCATTATTCCTTACACTGTTGAACGAATACTGCATGACTAAGATTACCGCTCTGATTAACGAGGGGAATGAGGATGAGGCTGAATCTTTAGGCGATCGCTATCAAACTCTACAGTTTTGTTATGATGAATTCGGCACAATGTCTCATTCCTTGGAGGAATTTTTAGCTTGTATTGAAGCCTTGTTTGCTGACGACGAGGAATCTGGAGTAAACGAGGAAGACTTTGCCCAAGCTGGAGGAAAAGTCATTCTTTCTACAATTCATAAAGCGAAGGGCGATGAGGCTCTGGTAGTGTTCATCTTAAAATCCGATAAATTACCCTTTTACCATCCCAAGCAACCTCCTTGGCAAAGAGAGCAGGAATTAAACCTTGTTTATGTTGCCTTAACCCGCGCTAAGCACAGCCTTTACCTTGTTCCTGAGTCTCCTGATTATCAAGAGGATTCGTTTGGTGGGATGAAACTACCATCACCTACAAACGAAGAGGGCAAGAGCGAAGATGATGAAATTGATGACTCATCTGAATCTGAGACGAATTCTCAGTTCAATCAAAGCGATATGAGTCAAAGTGGCTCCGTTTACGCACAACAGTTGTCAATACCGTTCGGATAAGCTCGTAAAGGTTTGATGAAAAATCAGGAACTACCCATCTGTGGGCGAATAAATTTGCTCCTGAGTGAACGGTATTGAACGTTATCCCGAAAAAGAGAGACTCTTTGTGCGATCGCCACCACAATTAAATCATATATGGGGTTGGGATAAACTCGGACAACTGATGGAAAACTTGGAGGAGCTATCTGTTAACTCATGAGATACTCCCGCATCGCCACATCAATAATCACTCTTTTCATACCATTTCACGAAAATCTTGATACTATTTGCGTAAAGTTCTGCTTCTCTGTTAAAGAGCTTATGGTGCGATCGCCCTTCTTACCTTGAATTATGAACCCCATACTTTCCTTTGAAATTCTTCCAGTAATACCATTTCCAGAAATTCCTGATACAAATATTCTTTCCCCCTGCTCCCCGCTCCCTGCTCCCTGCTTACCTAAATGTATCAACCCTAAAGTGAAACGGTATAAGGTGCAAGAGGCTCAAGCTCCGAAAATATTGGGAAGTATTACTCTAATTTTTATGTAGTGTCATCAGAATAATTATGTAATTTTCGGAAAAACCGGAAAATAAAGAGTAGGAGCTGTATCAACAGTCTAAAAGCCATTTACCAATGCGTGAGCTATGCCACAAAATTACTCGGGGAAAAATTTGAGAGGGCGATCATTTCGAGGTAAAAACCTTGAAGGAGCTAACTTTAGCGGTGCAGATATCCGCAGTGCTGATTTTAGCGGTGCCAACCTGACAGGCGCTAACTTCAGCAATGCACGCTTAGGGTTACAACGGCGATGGGCTATTTTTTTGGTGCTGATTTCGTGGGTGCTAATGAGTATATCAGGATTTCTCTCGGCTATTGCTGGCTATTTCGTGGCGGCTTTAATATTTCAACCAGCGAAAGGTTCTGAAATAGCGTATCAAACTGCGGGCTTTGCTGTTGTAATTATATTAATCATCTTCTGTTTCGTAACAACTCGTCAAGGAATACAAGCGGGTTTAAGAGCCGGAGCCGGAGCCTTAGCCTTAGCCGTAGCCGGAGCCTTAGTCTTCACCTTCGCCAGAGCCGTAGCCGGAGCCTTAGCCTTCGCCGTAGCCTTCGCCGGAGCCTTCGCCGTAGCCTTCGCCGGAACCTTCGCCGTAGCCTTCGCCGGAACCTTCGCCGTAGCCTTCGCCTTCGCCTTCGCCGGAGCCTTCGCCTTCGCCTTCGCCTTCGCCTTCGCCGGAGCCTTAGTAATTGTATTATTTAGTACATATATAGGTTGGCGTGCATTCAAGGGAGATCCAAAACACGCCCTAATTCGCGACATTGCTGTTGCTTTTGCCGCGATTCGTGGTACAAGCTTCCGCAAAGCCAACCTAAGTAACGCTAATTTTTCGGCAGTCACTCTCAAAAGTACGGATTTTAGACTCGCGATTCTCACTCGTACAAACTTCCATAAAACTAAGAAACTAGATCGCGTTCGCCCTGGTACAACTTATCTTCAGAAAGCACAGGTGCGTGAAGTACTCGTGACTGGAGAGGTACAGGATAAAAATTTTGATCGTCAAGACTTGCGAGGAGTAAACTTTAAAAGAGCTAACTTAGTAGATGCCAGCTTTATCAGTGCTGACTTGAGCGAAGCTAACTTACAAGACGCGGATTTATCCAAAGCCAATTTAGTGCAAGCGCAGTTAGACGGAACTGATTTTACAGGTGCTATCCTTACCGGAGCGTACATCAAGGATTGGAATATCACCAGTAATACTAAATTTGATCGGGTGAGGTGTAAGTATGTGTATATGCGACTCCTCACGAAAGAGAACTCGAATCTTCTGCGCAAACCAGATAACAACTTGGAAGTGTTTAAAGACGGGGAATTTGGAGATTTTATCAAACCATTAGTTGACACTCTTGACCTTTATCATAACCAAGGTGTTGACCCAAGAGCGATCGCTATTTCATTTAAGCAGTTAGCAGAAAACCACCCAGAAGCAGAACTGCGAATTGTGGGGATGGAAGTCAAAGGAGAGGATAAGTTTTTACTGCGTGCTAAAACCGTAGATATAGCTGATAAGTCTTCTTTAAGTCAAGAATATTTTGAAATTTATAACGAGCTAAAAGCATTAGCACAACAAGAGTTAAAAGCACTAATATCAGAAAAAGATAGCAGAATTCTTAGTTTAGAGAATATGGTAGAGACGGTGCTAAAGCGTCCTAGCTTTTATTCAAATGTTGAACAGGTAGGCTTTATGACTAATAACCCTGATGGAATTTCTCAAAATGTCAGCGGTGGTACAATGCACGGAGGGATGCAAGCTTCGCAAGGTAATAATAATACTCAGAATCAAGGCGATACAACGGGGAGTGATGGACGCAATATCAACACGGGTGGCGGTAATTATAATGAACGTATACAAGGTAACTACGTACAAGGGAATTATTACGCTGCCCAAAGACAAAGCCTTGCTGAAGCTGCTACGGAAATTCAAACGTTACTGGAACGGTTAGATAAGTCATATCCTACTGATACTACTGCTGGTAAGATGGCGATCGCCACTCAAGCCATTGAATATATTGATAGTGATCCAACTTTAACACAACGGGTACTCAGTGCATTGAAGGCAGGTGGTGTTCAAGCTTTGGCACAATTCCTGAATCATCCTGCCGCTAGCTTTGTTATTGGGGCATTAGAGGATTGGCAGAAAACTAAGAGTAGTTAATTATAGTTGTACTTTGCTTACAAGTTTACTTTCCTAGACATCAAAGAAACTAATAAAGATTAAACCATGACAGAGAATAACGAGTCCGAGAATCGCCGTGTTGATATTGAGCAAGGAAACTATAACGAGCGCATTGAGGGAAATTATGTTCAAGGTACAAATAACTTTTTAAATAATACTTTTGCACTTTTTACACGCTCTGGTAATAGTGAAGAATTAACATCAGCAAAGCATTTTTATATTCGACAGGCTTTGTTAAAACAGGTTCATGATGAAGTTGAAATCCGTATAAATAGCTCTCTCCACAATCGGGTATATATTGTTCTAGATGTAGAGCAAAACCCAGAACAGATTGAATTACCTTGGGCAAGTGAAATAAAAATTGCTTCACAACCTAAAATGAGACTGGATAACACAGATATTATTAACGTTTTTGACCAAGAAGATGTTGCCGGGAGATTATTAATTTTAGGACAACCAGGATCAGGAAAAACTACTATGCTCCTTAAGCTAGCAGAAGAGTTAGTAAAACGGGCTAAAAATGACTCCACATATCCTGTTCCAGTACTATTTTCTTTATCTTCTTGGAGAAATGATAATCAGAATATTAAAGATTGGTTACTTGAGCAGCTTAAAGACAAATATGGACTGCGAAAGGATATTGGTAAACAATTGATAAACAACCAAGAAATTATACCCTTGCTAGATGGTTTGGATGAACTAGCAGCAGAACGTCAAGAAAATTGTGTTATTAAAATTAATGAGTTTTTACATCCAAGTAATTGGAATAATCCTGTAATCGTTTGTAGCCGCATTCAAGAATATCAGCATTATACAAGTGTACTACAGCTAAATAGTTCTTTAGAATTATATCCTTTTTCTCCTCAACAAGTTTATCAATATTTACAAAATACAGGTGACTTCCAATTATGGGACAGTATTAGTCATGATACTGATTTAAGCCAATTAGCTAAAACACCACTTCTGTTAAATATTATTGTACTCTCTGCTCAAGAAATATCAATACAAACATGGCAGCAGTTTAAATCTTCTGAGGAGCGATTAAGTTACTTATTTGATGCTTATATTCGTAGAATGCTCAAACGCCCTTACAAAGATAAGCATAAACAACCTAAGCAGAAAAATACTCAACGTTGGTTAAGTTGGTTGGCAAATCGGTTAATTGAGGAGAGTGCCACTGAGTTTTTGATTGAGAGAATGCAGCCAGATTGCTTGAAAACTAGAGTCCAAAATATTATTTATAATTTAATCG
>JAQYWO010000405.1 GCA_029379215.1 Rhizonema sp. PD37 | reverse complement strand
ATAGCAAATATTAAATTTCAATGACACTGCAAGCCGTAATTTTAGATGTAGATGGAACGCTTGTCATCAGCAACGATGCTCATGCTCAAGCCTGGGTTGAAGCGTTCAGTATGTTTGGCTTCAACATTCAGTTTGAGCAAGTCAGACCTTTGATTGGTATGGGAGGCGATCGAGTCATGTCTAAGCTTGTGCCAGAACTTTCAGATGAGGAAGGTCAAGGAAAGGAAATCGCAGATAAGCGTAAAGAACTTGTTCTCAACAAATATGGCTCAACGTTCACTCCTGCTAATGGCGCAAGGCAATTAGTAACCAAAATGCGGGATGACGGTTTGCGACTGATTATTGCCAGTTCAGCTACTAAAGAAGAACTAACACTTTTGTTGAAAGCCGCTCAAGTCGATGATCTGCTTCAGGAAGCGACAACTTCAAGTGATGTAGAAAAGTCCAAACCAGCCCCAGACATTGTCGAAGCGGCTCTTAATAAGTTGAAAATGTCGCCGGAAGAAGTTATAATGATTGGGGATACGCCATATGATATCAAATCTGCAAAGGCTGCTGGCGTAGACCTAATTGCGTTTCGCTGTGGCGGCTTTGATGATTATCAATTAACAGAGGCGATCGCTATCTACAACGATCCGGCTGATCTTTTAGCCCAGTACGAAAATTCACCTATAACAAAGAAATGATTGGGATATTATCCCAATCATCAATATAACGTTACCTTCCTCAAAATTTAATTAACTATAGTTAGATTGCCCCGGTACCTTTGCCTCTCTCATCTTCACCCATTGAGAGTTCGTCTTCGCTACCACCTTTTATTTCTTGAAGTTCCTGAACACGGTTTGCCTTATCTTCTTCTATTTGCTCGCGAGCATCACCAGGTGTTTCATAGTACATTTCCGGCTCAACTGCGTAATTATTTAACAAACCTTCTTTATCTACGGTATAACCACCTGTAGTCTCTACACTGCTACCTGGATCTGTTTGGTCGTCAGTACCCGCACTCGCATTTCTTTCTTCAGTAGGTGTTGTTTTAAACTGCGATCCTTCCCTATCTTTACGAGCCGCAGTTTCAGCAGGTGTAATTCCTCTGTCGTAATTATTATCATCAACGCGATCAGATGAATCTACAGCTTTATTACCTTGAGGATTAGACATAAACTATGTTCTCTTTCAACATCTAATTATTAACTTCAAAACTAGAGTAGGCTTTTATTAGTATAAAATTTACTACCTTTAGAAGTGAATTGAAGGAAAAACTAAATTATTTTCTCTATCTTTGGATATATTATAAAGGAGTTTACAAGAATAAACATAACTTTACATTCTGGGAAAGTCTTGTAAACAAATTCGTATGAAAGAGCTACTCAATAACGCTTTCAGTATGTCAATAGAGATTGATTTAATTCTGACGTTTGCTCTGTCGGTTGCCCTAACTCTGCTCCAGAGCAAACGTTTGCAGAGAAAAAAGTCTTAACTGAAACGTATTGTAATACAGCTTTCCCAAATGACTTTTGAGAAATTAAAAACCCGGTTTCTTAAAGAAATCGGGTTAATGACATTATTTATTCACACACATCAATTGCAATTATTTTGTGTCTATAAAACAGCTTAATTAATAGATATTAGCATCTTTCATGCCTGTAAGCTCTTTTTGATATACTTGAAATTTTTCACCTAATTCTTGCCGAGTAGAGGCTTTGATGAGATATCGGAAAATAAACCAAGTTGCGTAGCCTATTCCCACCAATTCAAAGAATGGATATAACAAAGGAATATGGTTAATGGCGTCTACAGCTGCAAATAATACCCTAATACTAACAAGTATCGCTACGATTAAACTAAGATTAATAATCGTCCGCTGATTCTTTTCAAAAAAATCTCCTAAGTACTCAGGCAGTTGAGCCAAAAAGTTAGCAACTTTTACACCAATTTGTTGCCATTGGGTTTCAGGTTCTTTTGCGGGTGGTAGCATAGGTAAGTTTTCCGTTTGTAAACCTTTAAGTGACACAATATCTGCAGGTTCGGATTGTTGTGCTTTGCTTTCCATTGTTTTCCCAATTATTGATCTTAAAAACCCTAATAGTTAGCGATAAATCCTTTAGCTTAACTCCTTGCTCCAGAGCGGTAAAGCCGCCCCGGAGAATTTAGCTTCACTATTAGCAATCAGCTATGATAAAGAATACAAACATAGATGAACACAATTTGAGCTTTTAAGAGTCACTAATAGCGAAATGCTAAATGCTGGCAAATTTTCAGCTTTATTTGGCTTTTGGCTGACCAACAGTAACGTTAACATTTACCTTTTTAACGCCTTTGATTTGCTTAGTTAAAGTAGGAATTTTATCTAACTGAGATTTCTCAGCTACAGTTCCGGCAACAGTAACAATTCCATCTTTTTTAGCTTCAACTGTAATGTGACCGTTAGGTATATTTGCTTCTAACTTGTCACGAACCTCGGTAGCAAGAGCGCTTTCAGATCGGTCGGAAGCTTTACCATCATTCAATTGATTGTTCCGCTGTTCGTGAGCGCGGATGTCAGCATTCAATTGGTTTCTGCGGGTTTGACTCACAGCATCATTTTGTGCTGCTTGGGTTGCTTGTGCACTTGGGACTTCAGATGGAGCTGCGCTAGGATTGCTAGGTGCATCTGCAGTTGTCTTTGCCTGATCATTGTTACAAGCAGCAGCACCAAATAGTAAAATGCTACTAATTAGGAGAACAGTGAACTTTTTCATTTGTCTAGTACTAAATAAAAATAGGGCAATTGTGTGTGGAGGAGCAAGGAGCAAGTTTTTAAATTTTCTTGCTCCTTCGCTTTTAATTGACCGTTAACTGAGATTAAACAGTTTGATCGCGGTTGTCAATGATAATAACAGAAGGGCTATCGGAACTAACCCCTGTAGAGTAAGTAGGATTAACAACAGATGTTTCGCTAACAGAGCGATCTCTATCGCCGTCAAAGATTTCAAATTCTTGAATACCGCGACGTTTGAGGATTTCTTCCGCACGACGAACTTCATCGTTCGTGCCATCAACAAATATCACGTATTCGCCTCTGTTGATACGATCGCTATAAACTTTCGCCCGATTTTCAGGAATTCCCAAACCTACCAATCCGCCTGTCAGTCCACCTGCTGCCGCACCGATAGCACCACCAGTTAAAGCTGTTGCTATAGCAGTAGCGATTACACCACTTGCCATGACAGGCCCTATTCCCGGAATTGCCAAAGTGCCGAGACCAACTAATAATCCTCCCAAGCCGCCTAATGCACCACCTGTTGCTGCACCCGCAGCCGCACCCTCGTCTGCTTTATTACCTGCACCTATAGTTCTATCCATCCCCGCAATGCGATCGCTACCATCGCCATCTTTGGCAATTAGCGATATTTGGTTCATGGAAAAACCATTGTCACGCAGTTCGCTTAACGCTGCTTCTGCGTCAGGGCGATGAGGGAAGACACCAATTGCCCTTTTATTTGTTGTATAAGCAGGTGTCGAACCAATTCCAGTCATGGTGTCAGGGGTAGCCGCATAACCCATTGGTGGTGAACCAATTCCAGTCATTACTTCGGGGGTCGTATAACCCATTGCTGGTGAACCAATTCCAGTCATTGTTTCCGGGATAGCCGCATAACCCATTGGTGATGCACCAATTCCACTTATTGGATCAGGTGTAACTGCGTAACCCATCGGCGATGCACCAATTCCATCAATTTCTGGATTGGTTCTATTGAAATCGGTTGTACGATTTTGAACATCTGGTTGCTCAAAGGTTTCAAATTCTTCGACACCGCGACGTCTGAGAATTGCTTCCGCACGACGAACTTCATCGTCCGTGCCATCAACAAAAACTACATAATCACCTCTGTTGATGCGATCGCTATAAAGTTTTGCTTTGTTTTCGGGAATTCCCAAACCGACTAATCCGCCAGTTAATCCGCCTGCTGCTGCACCAATCGCACCACCTGTTACAGCTGTTGCTAACGCAGTAGCGACTGCACCACCAGCAATCACAGGACCGACTCCGGGAATTGCTAATGCACCCAAACCGATTAACAATCCTCCCAAACCGCCTAAGGCTCCACCTGTTGCTGCACCTGCCGCAGCACTTTCTCCTGCCTTATTACTTGCACCCAGTCTGTCTGCACCTGCAATATTACCACCATCTGTGTCTTTCGCGAGCAGCGACACTTGGTCCATGGAAAAACCTACATCTTGCAGTTCGCGGATTGCTGCTTCTGCGTCACGGCGATGAGGGAATACACCGACTGCTCTTCTGGCTCTTTGCAGTGTCGTTGTGTTGCCAACTGGTGAATTTATTGCAGTTGGATCGTACATTTCCCACTCTTTAATCCCATGCCTGCTGAGAATTGCTGCAGCATGGTTGATGTCATCTTCAGTACCACTGACAGTTACTATATAATCCCCGTGAGCAACGCGATCATTATAGAAGCGAGCGCGAGCATCGGGCAATCCCAATCTCATAGCGTCAAAGCGATCTCTTATATTTACGCCTGCAAATGGTCTACTTTGCGGTTCCCTGTGAACTAAGGAAATTTGACTTAAGGGAAAACCAGCCGCAGCTAGAGCGTTAATTGCATCTTCGGCATCATTTCTATTCTGGAAGTAACCAACAGCGTTCTTAGTTAAACCTTTATTAGTGACAATACCAGTTGTCTCTGTACCAGGTCTTTCATAAACAGCAAATTCTTCAACTCCTCGACGGTTGAGAATTTCCTCGGCTCTAGCAATTTCTGCTGCCGTACCGTCAATAATAACTAAGTAGTTTCCTCGCTGCACTCGTTCATTGTAAACTCTTGCTTCCTCTTCAGGAATTCCCAAACCTACCAAAGAACCCAGCAATCCACCTGCAGCCGCACCAATTCCTGCTCCTGCTAAAGTTGTAGCAATGGCAGTTGCTGTTGCCCCGGCGAGCATAATCGGACCGAGCCCTGGAATTGCCAAAGTACCAAGACCAACCAATAAGCCAGTCAAACCACCTAGAGCACCTCCTGAAACTGCTCCGACTGCAGCACCTTCGTCAGCTTTATTACCTACCGTGTCACGCACTTCAGCGCCCGCGATCTCGTCATTGCCGTCAGAATCCCGTTTAATAACAGATACTCTGTCCATTGGAAAGCCGGAATCTCTTAATTCATGCAGCGCACCTTCCACATCCCGACGATTAGGAAATACGCCTACAGCACGTCTATGTACACCTATAACCATAAAATACTTACCCCTATCGTAAAAAGTACTTATTTACAAATTTGTTGATTTCTCTAGTGCTATTTACGCATTTTTTTCAACATTTTTCCTCAATCCCTTGGAATAACTTTTTTATCTATCGTGAGTCATAGGTTTAGCTAGTTCATTCATAAATATTTAACATAAGTCAATAATTTAATCATCTAACATTTTGTCTTGTAAATGTCCGGAAGCCACTAACTGTAAATCTTAATTCTCAATCACTAATTAATTATCTTGTTTTTATGTTGCCACTAAAACTTAAAAAAGTTTACATTTGATAATCCTGTAAAAGAGTAATTCAGTGCTATTCCGTGCATACGTGGTGGGTGGTAGTCTTTAAGAAGGCAGAAGTACGTTCGCGCAGCGTGTCCGTCAGGACAAGGCAGAGGGCAGCTATGTATCCCTATAAATAAATTTAAGAGATTTAATAAGGACGCAGTATTCGCGGATCGCTACGCGTCTCGAAATACATATTTTCTTCTTTTTTCATAAATAAATTTAGGGGCTTTTACCCATACTGGCAGAGAAAAATTAATTCTTCCCGTGACTCATAGCTGCCCTCTGCCCTCTGCCTTTCTTTGGTCATTGAGAAAAAAGCGTCTAGAACCATTTGCTCATTACCATCTATAACTATATAACTAGTAAATTAGAGTAAATGGGAGATGGAAAAAGAACATAAGCTTCTTTTTTTACAGAAAATTAAAGAGTGACTTACCTTAAGAGACTTAGTACAGTTTTGTCGCATCCTGAATCAAGGCAGTATTATTTATTTTGGTACTGTCTGCCACATCTTAGATTTCTTCATTTTTTAGAGTGTAATGTGAAGATTTGTGCTGATATAGCGCTCCTAAATGATTGTAAAAGTTAAAAAGCCTAGTAACTTTTATGTTTACTAGATTTGGCGAAGCTGTAAACTTTTATAACTTTAATCGGATGGCGACAAGAGTTCTACCAGTGCGATACGGATGGCAGCCGTTGCCAAAGGCATCTCGCCTGAAAGTTTTTTATGTAAAAAATACTTAGCAATTTTTAATTGCGGCTTTAGCTACAAAGTCCGTGTATTGTCAGTAGAACTTGCGCCCACACCGTGACGAAGAGGAAGGTACGCGAGTTTTGTCTGTGTAGCTGCACCGTTGCTCGCTTGGGATTCAGCATGACTGAAATGCTATGTCTCAGATTTGCCAAGGTATTGATATGCAAATCGCAAGAGTGCTGACTCTGGTAGTTTTAATTTTAGGACATACGCAAACTCTACTCATACAAGAGCGTCTAAAGAGTGCGAGATGCTGCGCGTTCGTCCTTAGAGGTGAAGTCAGCCACGGCGGTTCCATAAATTAAGCCGTTTGGTGACTTTTGCGTAAGTCCTAAATTTAATTGGTACGAATCTTGACAAAGATAATATTTCATACAAAATAGGAAGTAATTTGTATAAAGTTTAAAGAAAATTACGTAAATTAAACCCTGAGCAAGCATGACTTTTCAGGATCAGACCTAATTTAACTATGTTTTCATGCCTCAGTTTTAGTGCTGAATACACA
>JAQYWO010000404.1 GCA_029379215.1 Rhizonema sp. PD37 | reverse complement strand
TAGTTATATAAATACTACGGATTAAACCGTTATCTTCGGCATTGCAAGCTACAAATTAAGGAATCAAAAGCTATCAAAGGATACAAAATTGAGGGGGAAGATAGTAAATAAAATCATTACCCCCCTGTGTCAAGCGACGATCTTCAGCAAAGCGATCGCTCCCCCGTAAACATGCTCACGGGAGAGTGATGCAGAAATTTTTACAGGTTTTGTCAGATGTTGTGTTTGGTTGTATTATTGAATCGATTAAACCCGCCCCTACTCAATGCCACAATCGGAGCGGATTGAGCAACGTGACGCGTGGGAACAACACCAAACAGTAAACCAATACTGCCAGAAACGCTAACGGTAAAGCGAATTTCACAAAAAATTGCTATGCAGCATGGAACATCAGAGTTCAAAAAACGCTATAAATTTAATAACTTCCTCAAAAGACTGACTTTACAGTTTAAGAGCAATGACTGCTGTATCCTTTGTTTTTAAACCCGTTAGCCAAATGCAGCTAGCACCTGGTAGTATAGTGACTATCCCGGATGTAAGTTGGGAAGAATTTGAATCTATCTTGTTAGAACTCGGAGAAAAGCGTTCTGCACGAATCGCGTATAGCAAAGGGAAATTGGAAATCATGGTTCCCTTACCCGAACACGAGAAGCCAAAAGACTTAATCTCAGATATTATCAAAATCTTGCTCAAGAAGACAGGCAAACGCTACGAAACTTTTGGTTCTACTACCTTCAAGCAGGAAAACATCGCAGGTATAGAACCAGATGCCTGCTTTTACATCCAGAATTACCAACTCATGATCGCTCGTCGGCGACTCGAATCGAACGATCCTCCCCCTGACTTGGCAATAGAGATAGATGTGACATCCAAAACGACTCTTGATGCTTATCAAGCGATCGCCGTTCCTGAACTATGGGTTTACGATCACGCTAAGCTGAACATCTATTTGCTTATGGACGGACAGTACATTAAATCTAATAATAGTCCCAACTTTCCCAATATCCCACTGACTCAAATCATTCCCACTACAGTAGAAAGGGCATGGCAGGTGGGAACAGTGCAAGCATTGGAAGAGTTGGAAGAATTAATTGCGGAAACGAAGTGTTAAATTTAAGTGGGATGCCCGCAGGCAAAGGAAGTGCGCCCCCATCGCTTTCACCAATGGCTGATCAAGGTTTTAGGCATGGATAGCAGAAGCGCTTCGGCCTGCGGCGGGCTACGCCTACGCAACGCTTGGCTTGCTCTTACTCTGCTCCAGGGTACAGCAGTTTTCACTCTCTATGAACCATATTGTCAGGGCGTTCGCATCGACGTACGGCCGAGACCTCCTACAAATGTGGTCTATTTACGTAAAACTCGCGGGAGAGAGTACTCTCTCCCGCAGATTTTACGTAAAGCTCGCGGGATGAAAGTCTGTCGGGGGAAGCTTCCCCCGACGAGCTTTCGAGAAACTTCTCTAGAGCAGACTTTCCCTGAAAATTTCTGTAAGTTTAATGTGTCCTTGCTCTAGGTAATTTCTCGCTCTTTACAGTCTCTTAATATTTATTTTTTTGATGAGTAGATATCCTTCAAGTTAACTTCATAAACTAATTCCGTAAAAGCTTTTCTAGCAATTCAGTAAATTTAGTGATATTACTAATTCAAAAAACAGCTTAAAGTGATTTAAATCGCTATTGAACTCTCCTAAATAAAAGCCAAGGACCTAAAAAATTAACGACGGATAAAGATGTGGTTTTTGAGAGGTAACTCACATGACGTCCAAAAAATCGAAGAAAAGTAAAGTTCCCAAAGTGAATGGTATTCGGATGGACATTAATGCACCACGTGTAACTGGTACTCCAGAACTTGTGGCTATATGTATCCCAGAGAACAAGCCTGGAAACGCTGCACCTGTGGAACTGTGTGTACATATTACCAACAACACATCATCCTCCTTTCCTTTGATGATCTATGGAGGTTTAATCCCAGAACTTATGACACCAGATGGTCAAGTCACTAGACCGCTTGAACCTATCAATAGACAGTTTGGAACTCAAGAGCATCATTGGTCATTAATCAGATCTGGAGAAACAATAGGCATGACTCTCAAAGCAAAACTCTCTTGGCGAAATAACTCGCTTCAACTTGAAGTTCCAACCAACCCTGACTACTACTGGGAACCTCCCATTACACCTGAAAATTCATGGACTTTTGATGCACTCAGTTTTGGAACATACCAGTTGCGGTTCGTTTATGACAACCCTAGTAGAGAGATCATATCCTCAAACCCAAAGACAAGCCCACTAACTGAATTAGTTGCAATTGCCACAGATAGGCTAGCGACTTCTTTTATCAATCTTCGCTTAGTTCAATCTACAGAATGTAACAAAAGTGCAGTGGAAGTCAATAGCATTCGCTTTGAAACTTTAGTACCAGAACAGGTGTTAAGTTTGCCGAAGAAAGAACCAGGAACTAAGGTATCAGTACAGCTAGCAGGAATTCGCATAACTAATAACACCCCACATCCTCTATGTTTTAGCTTTTACACTACCTTGATTCCAGAAATTGTCGGTGTAGATGGTCAAATACTTCAAAGAGGTTACTTCAGTGATTGGTCAAGAGTGGCTGAAGATTCTGATTTTGTCGTAGTTATACCTGGAAAGGATGTAACGTTGTTTCCTGAGGCTACACTCTGGTGGCAGGAGAATGACCAGTTACTACTAGTAAATGATGCTGGAGATGGGGGAGCTTATACTTTTAAACTTACAGATAATGGTACTTATAAGATTCAGATTAACTACGTGAATAAGACAGGATTTAGCAAGATATACGAGCAAGAAACTAGAAACTGGAAGCAAATAGAAAATATTTGGATGGGAATGGTGACTACGCCTTTTGTAGAGTTTCATCTTAGTATAGTCTAAGATTATATTGGTGTGAACGCGCATTTTGTTACAATAAAGCCAGCCTTTCCAATTAATTTATATCCCACCTTCCGCACCCCTAACTTTCACAGAGAGAAATTACTGAGATTAAAAAGCAGAACAGGAATAAAAATAGACATGTGAAGTCGAAAAAGAGATTTGAGCAACCATGAATCACCAAAAGTACACAGTATCCTTGACGAACCATCATCACGAGAGATTGAGATGCTGTATTCTGCTTACCTTTTTTATCAGCAAGTAAAGCCGCACACCATATGTTGAGATCAAGACACAGGCGAAGCACATTGGTCATAAAAAGCAATTAGCGAGTAAGCTCAACGGCTGCCAACAGGATATCGTCTTCAGTTTCTAGCCGATCCAAGTTATCAACATTCATCTGATCTATCATCTGCCGATGCACAATTTTGTGTTGAAAATGCAGCAAGGTACGTGTAATTTCTCGGTTGAGTTCCTCTAAATCATCAGCAGAAGCAAGCGCTTCAATTTGTAGCAATATTATGCGTGCTTCTAGAGGAAGCCCAACAAAAAACTTCAACGCCATCCCAGCAATCTGGGAGGTTGGTCGATGCTCCAACTTAGCGATCGCGTCAACGCGGCTAGCTGTCTTTGCATCTGTATAAGCAGATATCGTTTTTCCTACCATATTAATTTTCACCTCAACTTAAAATATATAGTTTCTAGAGAAATTATAGAACTACATTGAGTGGAAAGCACCCCTGTCCCAAGTTTGGGACAGGGGTGCATGATCAGAGCAGAAACGCACCTAAATTGCAGTGCTTCCCCCTAGCTAATCTTTGCTCTCCTGTAGACTTCTGACTAACTTCGTCACCAGCTTTCTGGGTGTAAATCTGACACTTTCAGCTAGGAGCTTATTTTTCACACCTGGAATAACAACACTTTTGCCTTCTAATAAGGCGCGATAACCAATCTTGGCTACAGTTTCCCCATCCATAATCTTTTGACCACTAACCAACTTTGAGTCTTGCATCGCGGCTCTTTGTTGAAAACCAGATTCTGTTGGCCCAGGACAAAGAGCAGTCACGGTGACACCTGTACCCTCTAATTCATTGGCGATCGCTTCCGAAAATGATAATACATAGGCTTTAGTAGCATAATAAACTGCCATTAGAGGTCCTGGTTGAAAGGCAGCAGTCGAGGCAAGGTTTAATATTCGGCCATTGCCTTGCTTAACCATATCTTTAAGGAAGAGCTTAGTTAAATGGGTGAGACACACCATATTCACCTGCATCATTTGTAGTTCAGGTGCTGTGTCAATTTCGTGAAACAATCCATAAGTAGCAAAGCCAGCATTGTTCACCAGTACATCAACCTTGATAGCATCAAGTTGTAGCTGTTGGAAAATTTCCTCTGCGGCTGTTGGTATCGATAAATCCTTGGCTATCACCTTGACTGCAATACCAAATTTTTGTTTGAAGTCATCTGCAATTTCAGCGAGCTTTTGTCCGCTTCTGGCAACTAAGACCAGATTGTAACGATCTTGGGCAAATAATTTAGCCAATTCATAGCCAATTCCACCAGATGCGCCAGTAATCAGAGCGGTTTGTGGTCGATTATCCGGAAATATTCCATTCATAAGTTTCCTCCTAAGATAAGTCGTGATATTTACAACTCACGACTTCATATGACTAACGAGACAAAAATCAGCAAGAATTTCACTGAAAAATTCAAGAAACCTGTTAGATGCGTAAATTCTATGTGTTCTGCATCTAAACAAGATGCTTAGAAAGTCTTCACAAACTCAATCAGCGCTCTCTTATCTTCATCGGACAGTTCTGAGCCAAAAGTATGACCTTTATCCTCAAGGAAGTCGGGAGACTTGTTTGCCCTTAAAAGCACCCGTTCAAGCTTACCCTTAAGACCACCTTCAGGTTTCAAGTCCTGAAACAGGTTTACGAGATTCAGATCTGTAACCGCCTCTGTAGGATTAATATTTGCCAGCAAGTCAACAGGCATCCCTTTAGGAACAGGAATCTTAATGATTCCCTGCTGAGAAAACGTCACCGTGCTCTTCTCAGTTGTTTTGCTGATAATTCCCTGACGTTTTTCAGGCCACAATAGCTCTTCCATCGCACTCTGGTAGGCATCTATACGCCCTGCAACTGATGGATCTTCGTTGTATTTTCCGACAGTATTATTGTGCAGAAATGGTGCTGTAGCCCACACACTGATCAGTGAAGGTGTGCGGTAATATCCCACACCGCCTGTAGGCACCTTGAATTCAATTGGTTTGCTTTTGTCAAAGGGATTGAAGAGTGTTAATTCACCAGGTGACGGCAGTTCCTTGTAAGTCTTAGATGAGAACTCGTCCCAGATATGTCCTTTGGTTGCATTTGTCCCCAAAGCACGACCAGCATTGGTGCCAATGAGTGTGACTGGGTAGCGCCGATCATCAGACAAAAAGTTGTGTTCGAGGAAATCACTACTGAGGACAGATTCTAAATACCACTGCTTCGCCTTTTCTGAGTCAACAGCGATTTCTTCTCTCGGCTGTTTGCTAGAATGACAGGTCGCACAACTGTTCGCAAAAATAATTTTACCGCGTTTGAGAACCTCCTTGTCCTTGGTTAGGAACGCTTCACCTCCAGGCGCATCCGCGAGATGCATCGGCTTGATAGTTTTCAGGAATGCTTCCATATCTGGCATACGCACTTCTGTATTTCTCCAGTCTTGGCAATCCTTTCTCGCTTTTTCAATGTCAAAGGGTCGTTGCGGTTTTCTACCCCACACCGCATCATGAAGACTCAGCCAGTAATCGCCGCACATACCGATGTTGACGTAGACGCGCAGTGAGGCGGTTGCCACACCTAGAGAGTCTGCACCGTCCTTGAGGATGTGATTAACCTCCTGAGTCGAACCATCGTTCATCACCTCTGGGTATTTGGGGCGATCGCTCAAATTAAAAATGGAGTTAATCACATTTGGGTTGTTGATGTGATCCGTGGCAATACGAGAAGTGTCGGAGGTACCAGGTTTTTGTGTGTGAAGTACCTGCCATCTAAAATCATTTGGCTTGAGTTTAGCATCAAATAATGCATTTTCCTTGAGGTACTGGTTACCGAGCGCTGGCACCAGGTTTTCCCATTTCGGGTTTACTGGATCTTTAGGTGGTTTAAGAGGGTTAAACGCGACGTGACAGATAGCACAAGACTGCCCAATTCGGTAGGGAGGCTCGATTTGTGCGTCTTGTTGATACTGATTCACGTTCCATTTAACTGGATCGAAGTTTGGGTTCTTTAACTTACGCAACCCGATAATGCCACTTGACTGCGGATCTTTGCATTTATCCAACAACAAACCATACTCATCTGGTTCCGTTGCTTTTTCACATCCTGGATCGTTAAGTGTGCCAAACTTCTCGAACCGCTTGTCGCGAATACTGCTGTCAAGTAAGCTCAGTAAATCCACTTCACCGCGCGTTTGCTTAGCTACATTATGATAGTACTTATCGTTACTGCCAGTCCATAAGTACCAGGTGCAACGACCTCGGCTCTCTGCCTCACTCAAATTTGGATTAGGTGGCAGATATCCAATACCGTCACAGTTTTCAGCATTTTCAGATGCAGGCGTTTTACTGTATTCGCTCTTCACTGGTACAGATTCACTATACTCGCTAGCCAGAGCAGTAGGTGTAAGGCTAAAGCCCCAGGCGATACATAGAATCACGGCAAAGAGCATTAGACAGCCTGTACAAATTAGACGTGTCTTTTTCATAAAATTCTAATGTTGCAATACGAAAACCTTGATATGTGTGTCTTACTTTTGTAGTAAGCCAACAGTTCTTCAACATCAATTCACAAATTTTCGTAATTTTTTGATGATACTTTTGTAAATTGATGCATATTTATTCTAGACAAACTTACTA
>JAQYWO010000403.1 GCA_029379215.1 Rhizonema sp. PD37 | reverse complement strand
CTTTCCTGGACTCGCATTAATTCCTCTCACACCGACAAAATGAGCGAACGTACAGTGATAAGTCAGCATCAATCAGCTTAATTGTCCCAGAGGACGAACCACCCCTGAAGTTGACATCTTTGTGAGGAAACCCCTTCGCCCATAGTCCCTTGCGTCCTTTAAAGATTTGGTCTTGCTGCATCAACGCCGTGACAACTTTGGGGGCAGTTGGTCCAAAGTAACGTTTTAGCTTGTTGGTTGGGATGCCGGTCTCAACACATGCACACAGCAGGTGCTTTGCCAGCAGAATCGGGTAGGATTCATTAAAATTGACCTGCTCGGCTTCCCCAGATAGCAACAGAGTTGGATAGCTACTGAAGTATTGATCCAAAGGACTTTGAGCCACAGGCAAGAAAATTGCTAAACCCGGTCGCGCTCTGCCAGATCTACCGATCCTCTGCCGGAAGGACATGATAGATCCAGGCCAGCCGCGTATGAGACAGCAGTCCAGTTCCGGGAGATCTATACCTGCTTCCAATGCTTCAGTGCTAATAATAAAGCGGATTTGACCGGATTGCAGTTGCTCAATTATCTCAGCACGGCGATCGCTTGTGAGAGAGCCGTAGAAGATTGCCACTTTATCTTCATAACCCTGGCAGCGTTGGCGTATAGCTTCGATTTTGACCAGTCCTAACAGGCTTTTTACGGCTTGTCTGCTGTTGCAGAAGGTAATACCCGACATCCCTTGTTTTAGGAGGTATAAAATAATCTTGGCAGCATCGGGGTTAGCGTTGGTGCTGGGTTTAAGAACCAAAAGCTGCTTTTCGCTCGCGGCTGCTCCACTTTTATCAATCAAAACTAACCGATTCTGGTCACGACTGCGACCGGACAGCCGTTGAGCCAACTGCACTGGATTTCCCACGGTGGCGGAGAGAAAGATAAACTGGAGTTTAGCACTCTTACCTCCATGATGGTCCACAGCAAGTTTTATCCTTCGCAAAAGCAAGGCCATAGATGCACCCATGACACTACTGTAAAGGTGGCTTTCATCCACCAGAATGTACCTTAGTTTCTTGAAGAACGCGCTCCAATGCTCGGATCTCCAGCTGGCTCTTAGCTGGTAATGGATGAGTTCTGGGGTAGCCCCGATAATATGGGGGTTTGCCGCTAAGAGCCTTTCTCTTTCTTCTGTTTTGATATCACCAGTCAGCATAGCCAGTTTGGGACGAGTAGCTTCTGGTATGCCTGCAAGCAAGGTTGAGATTTTGTTGAACTGATCGAGTGCTAAAGCCTTCAACGAGTAAAAGCTGATAGCTCTGTAACCTTTATTCAAGCAGCCTTCCAAGATTGCCGGGTATGCACTCAACGTTTTGCCAGAGGCTGTTGTCGTCGTGATAATGACATCTTTACCTTTTCGGAGTGCCGATAACGCTGACAACTGGTGTGAATAAAGTTGAGTAATGCCATTTTTCTGAAGTACTTCTATTAATTCAGGTGGTAAGTTATCTGGCATCGGTTCAAGATTGGGGATTTGAGAAGGAACGATTTCTTGCCAAAGAATGTTCTCTCCTAAAAAATCAGTGATGTACCCTTCAATTTCGTTTTTCGTGTTGTCTTCGATGCTTTCGGTTATTGTCGGACTACTCCAGAAACTTCGGAGCAGGGCATTGTAGTCGGGTTTATTCATGGGTAGTAGGATTTAAATCACTACCCTTCCCGCGCGATCGCGCGGAGAGAAAGCAGAAGCTTCCGTCCGGCGAGCTTCACCTCCGATAAAGGCGGTTGATCTGTCTTGTTGTTGAGACTGTTGCAAAGTCTGCCGGACAGAAGATTCTGAAGGCGCGAGCTTTGCGTCAATAAGCACCTCAAATGCTCCCAATGAGCGCAAATGAGCATGAGGATTTTGTATCTCTGCTGTCCGGCAGACTTTGCAACTGTGTTCATCCCAACCCTTATATCCCATCTTCCGCACCTAGTAGTGTCACAGAGATAAAATGTAAAAAATAAAGTCAGTATATAGGGGTGCGTTGCGACTGCGCTCTTGGGATGGACTCAGCTGTATCTGGGAGGCGATCGCACCTCTTCATTGTGTTCTCTTTTTAGTACATATGCACTGTTTTTCAATTCAGTTGCCCACATCTGATAGTGTGTGACACTACTGGGTGCGGAATGTTGGTTATATCTATGTTTTTAACTACTTCTCACCCAGATTTTCAGTAAAATAGAGTGCTATTTGTTCAAGTTCGTCCAGCAATTGCTGTAGTCGCTGACGTTGAGCAGGATCTGACCAAACTGCGGATGATTTCAACTTTTTAGAGACTTGAGTAAATTGTTGTTTCAGAGAAATTTCTCCAGGGGGAATTGATTGGGTATTCTCTTGAATGGCTGCACGAATTTGACTGAGCGACCATTTTTCGGCAATTGCTTGGTTCAAAAGCTCTTGCAGCAAAACAGGGTCTTTAATGCGTGCCAGCGCTCTCGCCTTTGTGTACTCAATTTTTCCAGAGCGAAGTGCTTCTAAAATAGGGTTTGGCAGGTTGAGTAAAGGTAAGCGATGACTAGCAAAGGATTCCCAACTCATTTTGCCCACTATGCGAAAGACGGACTCGACTAAAATTCGTGTTTCTTCATTTCCGACAACGTTGTCACCCTGTTTAGCTAAACGATGTAATAGCTGAGAAACTTCTTTTGAAGGAATATCCAACTTCGACGCCAAAAGCGTGATAATACCTTCTGTTTCTTCCACTGGATTGAGATCTTCCCGCTGCAAATTTTCAACAAGTGCCAGTTCAATCGCCTGTACGTCCGTCATTTCCCGAACTATCACGGGAATTTCACTCAATCCTATTTCCTTTGCTGCCCGATAACGGCGCTCTCCTGCTACTAACTCGTAGGACTTGTCCGATAGTGGACGAACTAGTAATGGTTCCAGTATCCCATGAGTGAGAATCGACTCAGCTAACTGCTGCAATTTTTGAGGGTCAAAGTAGCGACGGGGTTGTTGAGTCGGTAGTTGAATGCAAGATAAGTTAACAGTTATTGAATGCTCAACATCTGCTGCGGTCAAAGCGGTTGGACTAAAAATGCTGATTGTCGAGTCAGCTTTGAAAGGATTGTTGCCGAGACCTCGTTTAGACATAGAAACTCATAACTCCTGGAGACTTTTCCGACAACGTTGTTGGAACTCAATTTCAAAGGGTGTGGGGTGTGGGGTGTAGGGTGTGGGGCAATACAGTTCAGTTAAGGAAATTAATCTGTTGAGGCAGGCAGGGAAGCAGAGGGGCAGAGGAGTGGAGGAGAATGTAGTAGCATCTGTCTATTATTAGAGTGTAAAAAAGAAAATATTCATAAATGCTTCTCTGCTCTTCTGCTGTCTCAACGAATAAATGTCTTAACTGAATCGTATTGCCCTACACCCCACACCCTACCCCCTATACCCCATTTTTGTGAAAGCACTTTCAGTATTTTAGATCCGCTTCAGCAATTCATTCATTAGGTCTTTGTATGCTTTTGCTCCTGTACCTTTTGGATCGTGTTCAAATATCGATACTCCAAAACTAGGAGCTTCGGAAATACGTACAGTTGTGGGAATGACTGTTTTGAACATGCGTTCAAGAAAATGCTCTTGCAAAGATGTCAAGACATCTTTACTGATCTTCTGCCGTCCGTCAAATTTAGTGGCAAGTACACCCAAGACATTGACTTGATGGTCTAAAAAATTCTTCACCAAATTAAAGGCGTATTCCACCCCCTGAACTCCCAATAGCCCAACGTAGCTCATATCGACAGGGACAATAACGCCATCACTTGCTTTGAGCGCATTAATCGAGAACACACCAATATTAGGTGGACAATCAATCAGAGTGAAGTCATACTCACTATCAATTTCATTTAGCGTTCGCTTCAGCAAATTCTCTCGCCCAGGTAATCCAGAAATTTGTAGTTCCTCAACTGCAAGCAAAATATTGGATGGCAAGACATCAAATTGGTGAGCGCACACCTTCACAACCGCACTCTTGAAACGTTGCTTTCGTTCAGTAGGCGAATCACTTTGAAGAACATCTTTCAGTTGAGTCTCTAGTTTCCAAATTTCGATGCCAAGAGAAGCACCGGAAGTTCCCTGGGGATCAATATCCACTAATAAAACTTTTTTCTTCTTAAATCGGGAAATGCCATCTGCTAGATTAGTTGCAGTAGCAGATTTGCCAACTCCTCCCTTCATGTTAAAAATTGCAATCTTATAAGCCATATATTAGTTGCGGCAACTAAATTTATTGTGTCAGATGACGAGCCCGAAGGGTAGAGCAGGGTGTACGTTTCACTTTTAAAATTGATACAAATAGGCAGTAGAGGTGCAGAGGAGCAGGGGGAGCAGGGGAGGCAGGGGAGGAAAGAGTTGACGAACAATTAGTTCTTTGCCCCCCTCTGCTTCTCTACTCAAGAAAGCTCAAGAACAGCCTGCCTTCACGAGTCAACGTCTTATCTGAACCGTATTGCCACCTAATACTCATAAATCCCAATCTAGTGTAATAGTTTCGCCGCTGTCTTCTTCAATCGGTACGTTTGTTGATGGAGTCTTTTTTGAGTCAGCGAAAGGAGGTCTGTGTTGGTGTTGGGGTTGGGGATTGATTTGGACCGCAGGCTGCATCGGAAATGTACCTTGTTTGAAAGCAAAGTAGCAATCAATCATGAAATAAAGTGTCTCCAGGTAGCTTTTACCTAATTGTTGTGATTCGGTAAAAATCCGCTCACGGTAGCTATCCTTGATCCGAATTTTTTCTGGGGTTTTGTCTTGCTGAGAAACCATGCTATACCCCGACAGGAACTTCATTGACATTGGTAGCAGAATTTATGGTTTTAGCCATTTGCAATAGTCCTGATGAATTAGCCTCTACAGGGTTAGAGAGAATTTGAAAATCGTTTTTTTCTAACAGCTTCTTAAAACCAGGTAGCAAGCAACCGCCGCCAATAGCCCAAATTTCATCTCCTTGGTGTTTAGCATCAAGGGCAAGATTGACAGGCTTTTTGAGATAGCCGTCATACCAATCTTTAAGACAAGTAGTGTAAACGTCTTTAATGTCAATGTCACGGCTGTATTTGGTATGCCCCATCTCTAGGCAAAATCGAATTTTTGATAAGTCCCCAAGTTTCCCACCGTTGAGATGTTTCATCTTCTTGGCAATTTCACCAATGAGTACCTCCACACCAAAAGCGTATGGGGTGTGTACTTCTCTTTTCCCTAAGTTATAACGAGAATAGAGCGTTGTACCATTTCCAAAATCTAGCACGGTTAACTTCTTCGGGAGTTGTTGTCCAAACAGAGCGCCCATACCTTCAGGTACAACTTTCAAGACTTCTACCTTCACATCAGATAGCTTACCAGCGAGCATTGGTTTATATTCCCCATTAAGTACTTGACACAAGTCTGGTGCTAAACCAATATCATGCAAGCTGACAACTAGCTTTAGGTGCCAAGCTTTACGATGTGGTAAATGGGCTAACGCGCCCAATAAAGTGATCAGGGCGTTGTTAACTTTATTAACGTTGCTGTCAGTATTGCGCTCAAAGTAGTACCCGGTACGAAAAGCCGACTCACCTACAGTGTAGGCATTACCGTTAAAAACCACGCGCCCCGGTACATCTTCCATGTCTTCTCGTGAGATATAACTTGGAATTCTCACAACATCGAAACCATCTACTAACAGCTTGACGCTGCCGTATCCGTTGTCAAATCCAGCACAGAAAATCTTTTGATTGGGATGAATACTTTTAGAAATCATGGGGGTCAGGTGGGGTACAAGACACAATTTATTTAATATACCCTAAGTGTGTCCTGTTTATACCCTATGTGGGTGTTATTTTTTGGCGTGATTTTCTAAATACTTTGGGGTATATATAGCCCCCACTTTTTACCTAAAATTAGCTGTAATGCTTTAATTGTCTTGCTTTTTTATAGTCTAACACAATTTTAGAGCGATGGGGGGAAATAGCTTTTAACAAAACTTTACAATTAGTTCGTAGTTGTGACCGAGAACTTTCGTAAGGCTTGTGCCTAACCACAAGGCTAATGGTTGAACTCTTGGGTGGATAGGGGTGTCCCCTCTCTAAGACTCATAGATGACTCCTTACCTGTCCGCGCTGACAAGGCTTCCGGACACCCATGAAGGACGTTAAAGGCAGAAAGCTTTTCGCCTTTCTGTCTTTAACTGGTGGGCTTCCGCTTTCTAAATTACTGTGACTCGCGATCGCCGTCACTTGGTTAGACTGGTTTAAATAATCGTGCAATTGCAAGTATTGCAGGCAGCATAGAATCTGCTCCGGCTCCTCGTTTGAGGGACACTTCCAACTCTTGCAGAAATGTTACAGCTTGAACGAGAGCTTTAATAGATATCGCAGCCACTTCTTTCAAGAGAAAGTAAACTCGCTTTGGATTGGTAATTTGACAAACTTTGGCTATTTCATTGTCAAGCTTAACTCCGTTTGCGCTCGCTGCTTTAACCCAAAGCCATGTTCTGAATTGAGTGGAGAGTGTTGCACAAATCACCAGTGGAAACTCAGCATTTTCTAGAAGTTCATCAAGCAGGGTCATCGCCTTTCTGGGATTGTTTTCTCGCATAGCTTGAGCCAACTGAAGGCTGTTTTGAGTTTGTGACAGAACCAGAGCCTGCACTTCGGTATTAGTAAGACGGCGATCTGACCCATAGATAGCGAGCTTCTGCAATTCCGATTCTGCACGGGCTGAATCATTACCAATGGCTAGAGCCAAATACTCAACTATGTTCAGTAAACCAAAAAGTTTTTCTCCAAAGAGCGATCGCTCTTTGGAGAAAAACTTTTTGGT
>JAQYWO010000042.1 GCA_029379215.1 Rhizonema sp. PD37 | reverse complement strand
GATCCTTATGGCAGGCCTCGCGATCGCCCGAGTGGGAAAACTTTTTGGTTTACTGTTTATCCGCATTTGTCCATTGATGTGTTAATTAGAGGCGATCTGATCGCCTAAACGAAGTCAGTTGTACAGAATGTGAAAACAATTCGTAGACGCAGAACTCAGAACGTTTAACATCATCTTATCCTGAGTTCTGCGTTCTTTCTCATTAAAATACAATAATACGGGCAGCATAGCCTCATGGTAATTTCACTCGTAATTATTACGAATTTTATTCACCTATGTGTTCTGCGTTCTTTTGCTTGTGGATACTCATGGTTTAGGGCGAATTGCGATCGCAATTTGCCCTTTTGTGGTTGAGTCAGTTTAGCGTCTATTAATTCTGGTAGAAGAAGCGGACACTGAATTCCTTTGTTCGCCCTCACCAACCGAATCGCTGCTGACGCTTTGTTTGTAATACTTCTGATAGTGGCTGTAAGCAGCAGGTGTGGCTTCTTTAGACTTATTAGCGACTACCCCTAAGATAGGAGTACCAGATACTTGGATTTCCTCTAATGCTTGCTGGAATACGGTACGTTTGAGTTTACCCAATCCCGCAACCAGTATAGCTCCATTGGTATTAGCAGCTAGCAAGTTTGCATCAGCAAAACCGACCATCGGTGGTGTATCGTAAATCACTAAGTCGAACGAGGCTTGTAGCTCGTTCATCAAATCCTGCATTTTCTGAGATGCAAGTAACCTCACAGAATCAGGTGGTATTGGCCCTGCAGCTAAAACAAACAGGTTGTCTTCTAAGGGCGATCGCTCGATCACATTGCTCCAGTCTAGATCTTGTGAAATGACATCAGTCAACCCTTGAATGTTCATTAGTCCAACACGTTTGTGTAGTGTGGGATAACGTAGATTTGCATCCACTAGCAATACTCGTTGTCCCATTGCTGCAGCTGCAAGCGCTAAGTGTATTGCGACAGTGGACTTGCCGTCTTCTTGTCCTGGTGAACTAATGACAAGCGATCGAATTGGTGTATCCGAACCCAGAAGCAGAATATTGGTGTAAAGAGAGCGAAAAACTTCAAAAAACGAGACACGAGCTGCTTGTTGAAGCGCACCATCCAGTTCTTGCAAATCTGAAGCTCCCAGTTCTTTTTTGAAAGGCACAACTCCTAGTAGTGGCAGTAAAGAAGCTTCTTTGATTTCTTTAGAAGAGTAGAAGACATTGCTGAGCTTATCCACAACTAAAGCGGCTCCTACACCCAACAGCAAGCCTAACGCTCCTCCTAGAGCCAAGTTTCTCTTAGCACCGCTGGAAACAGCCTGAGGTTCAGTCACTTTCGTGAGTTTAGGATCTAGTAACTTCCAAGGTTGCTGCTTTTGCGCTTCCTCGATTCGCAATGATTGTTCCTTGGTTAAAAATTGATTCAGACCATCAGTGGCAATTTTTAATTCTCGCTGAATATTATCGTATTCACGGCTAACAGTTGCCAAACCTCTCAAGTATCCATTAAGACTATTTACTTTTTCTCCTAAGTATTTATCCCGCGCTTGCAGATCATTTATACGGCTTTGAAAGTCTCTATTAACCCGTGCCCTTTCATGCTCGAGCATTGAGAGCATGAATGCTTTTTGTTCGTTAAGACGTTTCATGCCTTCTTCTTCATCCGTATATACAGATGAACGTTTGCCAATCTGAGCATTCACATCCAGAATTTGATCCAGTAGCTTTTGGTAGCGAGGATTGTCACTCAACACTGAGTTACTAGCTGCTGCGCTTGGTTGTTTGGCAAACTCACTTTGCAAGCCCTGATACTTGACTGTCATCTGTTCTAACTGCACCCGATTCTCTAATCGCTCTTGCGTTAAGGTAGCAATGTGAGTAGAGATTTCTTGCGCCTTCAGTGTTGGATCTACCAAGTTGTTGACTTGTCTAAGCGTTCGCAGCCGTTCTTGCCAAAGTTGAACTCGTTGCTCTAGGGGCTTTTTCTGTACTTCAACAAAGTCTATTGCCTGCTTAACATCGCTTTGACGTTCCGCTAAACTATACTCTAGATATGAGTCAGCAAGTAACTTAAGGAAATCCTTAGCGACATCTTCTTTAGGACTTACAAATTCCACCTCTAAGATATTTTGCTGTTTTGATGCAATTGTTAAGCCGGCAACAACTGAGTCATACCTAAAATCTAACTTTGGATATTTTTTCTGATATTTATCCTGTAGCTTTTTAATTACAGGATCTAAGACTACAGGACTTTGTAAAACTTTTATTGTTGTTTCAACTGGTTGTAATCTCTCAGGCGTTGCAATTCCTTGTTCGGAGCTTAAAGTTTGCGGAACATTGGATATGGCCTGACTCTCACCAGTGACAGGCTTCGTTAAAATCTCGAACTCGCCTTGATACACAGGAGGATCTGATTCTGCCTTCAACACTGCTGCCGTTGCCATGACACCTGTGACACCAGCAATCAACAGTGCTCGACGGCGAAGAGATGCTCCAACTTGACCCAGGTTTAATCCTCCTTCTTCCTCTGGATTACTTAACTGGGCAGCATTAACTTGTGACAATGGGCGAGGATATTTCTCGGTTTTCAGCATAGTAATAGTATATTTTCTTACTTGGATTCCTTACGCAATTGCACGTTTCAGTTGCAACTCGGCACATATTATTGTGTCTGACTGCCAAGTTTTCCCAAGCACCCAGGTCAATTACTGAATTCACTGACTACTCAAGCAGTCCGAACAATTTCAAGGTTTCCTTGAGTGTTGTTAAAAACTTATTGGATAGATCCCTCACCCTGTCTCAAGTATTCGATATATAGATAAATGTGGAGCGATGCACTATATATACAGTAGCATTACGCAAGCCAAATTAGTTAGTTTATTTAGCACTTACTTAAGCAAAATGTATAAAGATTTCATTTAACGTAAAGATGATGTCAATTAAATGTATACAGCTAGAAGTAGTGAGCAAGAAATGAATAAAATAGTATTTACCAGCACAATATTTCTCCCATGCCCTATTTCGCTAAATACACATTTTTGCTCTTGAGGCTTTGCCTATCAACTATTTTACTAAATATATTTGTAGGTTAAACATGAATGCTTAACCTAATGTACTGGGGCGCTAGGATTCGAACCTAGGGATGGCGGGACCAAAACCCGCTGCCTTACCACTTGGCTACGCCCCAACAATTGCAACGCTTACTAATATAACAGCGATCACCAGGGTTATGTCAAGTAGTTTGAAAGCCGATTTTGAGTAAATATCAAAGATTTAACCTCAAATATCGTGAACAGTAAGCTAATTTTGCTGTCAATCTGATTTTTAACAGTTTTTCCTGTCATTTCTAAATTATTCGCAGCAGACGACTCCTCGATCTCCCCCGAAAACATCGGGGAACTAGCACGGTCGTGTTTGTTGCCCCCACAACTGGTGAAAGAGTTTCAGGGCAGACGATCGCAAGTGGCGTGGGACTAAGTTGATTGCCATACAGAAGCGCTGCTTTGTTGCGTCTGAAGTCCTCCTGACGTCGCTCTTCCTATCTTCTTGATAAAGTCGCTCGTGTTGACTGCCTGTAGCCGCTTATAATTGGTGCGAGCGTATGCTTTATCCGACTAGATAGATTGATCAAACCCGAAGTGCGATTGTAAACATTCTCTATATCCCACTCTTTATATGTTTTCTACCAGATCAGGCATCAACCTCAATGTTATTGTTTCATCGCTCATTAATTTGATATTGACTAAACCAAAACAGCATAAAAACAAAACATACGACTATACCCAATTGGTTTGTGGACGTGACTACATATTTGAACCTGCAAATAACCAGACAGAAGGTTATATGACAGGACAGGGTAGAGGTATCAAAAGTGGGGATTACATTATTTTCCAAAATGGCTCGAGTGCTTGTAAATACCGAGTGGAGGAAATTGACTATTATGCCGATCCGCCAGACATGTGGATGGCTTTACTCAAGAAGGATGAAGTGTGAAGCTTTGATAGTCAAAGGCGTGCCTGTAGTGCGATCGCGTTCCTTATAAACAATTTCTTTGTCTAGGAGCATTTGAACTTAAATTGCCGCCCAAATATCTACTTTTTTTTTAAATCTCTACCCAAAGAAAGATGTCCATAATGTATATAATTACTCTCTTTTTCGGATTACTAAGTGAGTAAGTTAAAAAAAAGACAACAGGACATATCTATACTTAATCAAAATTCCTTAATGAAGCTTTCATGACATATTTACATATTCTTCAAGTAATGATATTTTTTCCATAAAGCTTAAGCATCTATCGGTGAATAGTGTAGACTTTGCAATAATATAGACATACGTAAGTACAGTAGAAGTTTTCAATACTGAGTTTGCGATGGTGTTATTATTTACTGCTGTGTTCTGTAACAGCGCACCAAGAAGAAAATTGCACACAGGGCTAATTGTTGACATTACATCTACCAGCATCTTAATAATTTAATCAGTTAACCTTAAGACCTTACCACTAATGTTTTTAAACAAACTAATAGACTATAATCTTTAAAAACATGAAGGTTATTCTTGGTATAACCTCTGCTAAAAGAGACTTTTGGGATAAAGCTGTATGCGGTTTATAGTGGTGATGGTCTACTAATCAAAAGTAAAGCTGTTTATAGTGGTAGTGTAATTTGCACAAACCGCAATCAAAAAATTGCGGTTTAAAATATGTGAAGTCTGGCAAAGAGTCGGTAACATCATAGAGATATTGAAAGCAAACTTGTTGGGTAGTTGTCAAAAAATAACTATATGACCTCAAAGCCAACTTATATGCATAACCAAAAGGAATTTTGTTTTATATGACTTTGAAACAAATAGAATCTAAAATTTCTGAATCATCGATAGTGGTAGCAGCGTCAAATCAAATATCTTCCGATCTGGGAGGGGAAGCAGTCGTTCTCAGTCTCCAGTCAGGCGTGTACCACGGTTTGAATGAGGTAGGAGCGCGGATTTGGAACTTGATTCAGCAACCAAAATCAGTTATAGATGTGAAACAAACGCTAATTTCAGAGTACGAAGTAGAACCAGAAGTTTGCACTTTGGATTTGTTAGCACTGCTTCATAATCTGGAAGTTGCAGGGTTAATTGAGGTGAGCAATGAGACAACTACGTGATTTGTTTAGACTAACAGGTAGCGATGTCACACTCTTAGCTACCGCCTTTGTTTTACTGGGAGTCATGAGATTTGGGCTACGGCTTCTACCCTTTCGGAATGTACTAAAACTCCAGCAAAAAATGAGTAACCTGGATTTTCACCTCCCCACTTCCTCTAAAAGCCAAATTTCTATCAGCAAAATTGTTTGGGCTGTTAACGTAGCAACACGTTATATGCCTGGGCATGCAAAGTGTCTTGCACGTGCTTTAACAACTCAAGTGCTAATGAACAGTTATGGTTACCATCCTGAACTCCGTATTGGCGTCGCCAAAGGAGAAGGAGGGACACTAGAAGCTCATGCTTGGATTGAGTATCAGGGACAAGTGGCGATCGGTTATCTTACAGACCTTTCTCGGTTTATTCCACTGCCATCTTTTGAAGGAGCCAGTTTATGAGTGGCATCATGGGTATCTACTATCTCAATGATCGCCCTGTAGATAGGGAAGACTTGGGAATTATGGTAGAAACCTTGACCCATAGAGGACCTGATGGTGCAGACATCTGGATAGATAGGGCGATCGGTTTTGGGCATCGGATGCTGTGGACTACTCCCGAATCCTTGTTAGAAAAGTTACCATTTACAGGCTCGACAGGTAATTTAACTATTACCTCAGATGCTCGCATAGATAACCGTGATGAACTGATCAACACGTTAAAATTGAATAATTGTGCAGCCGAAAAAATTACGGATAGCCAGTTAATATTAGCTGCTTATGAAAAGTGGCAGGAGTCTTGTCCAGAAAATCTTTTAGGTGATTTTGCCTTTGCTATTTGGGATAAGCAGCAACAGTCGGTTTTCTGCGCTAGAGACCATCTTGGAGTTAAGCCTTTTTATTACTTTTATCAACCAAGTCAAACCTTTCTGTTTGCTTCAGAAATCAAGGCGTTACTATGTTTACAACAAGTTCCGCGTCAACTCAATGAGGTAAGAATTGCTGACTACTTAACATTTACGATGGAAGACAGAGCCATCACTAGTTATCAAGATATCCTGCGGCTTCCCCCTGCTCACAGTATGGTGATCAGTCAGTCAGGAATCAAGATCAAGTCTTACTGGGAACTCGATCCCCATCGTGAGATGAAGATGGATTCCGATCAGGCTTACGCAGATAAATTTCGGGAAATTTTTACAGAAGCAGTACGTTGTCGCTTACGTAGTGCTTTCCCCATTGCCAGCCAGTTGAGCGGTGGATTAGATTCTTCTGCTGTTACCTGTGTGGCGCGGGATTTACTTACGAAAAAAAAGAAATCACTACACACAATCTCCACTATTTTTGATACAATTACCGAGTGTGACGAGCGTCCTTTCATAAATGCGGTGCTAGAGCAGGGGGGATTGACACCTCATTACGTTTACGGTGACGAGGTTGGTCCGTTATCTCACTTGGATAGCATTTTTCGCTACGAAGATGAAGCTCTTTTGGGTCCGAGTCATTTTTATCCTTGGATTGTCAACCGCGCTTTGAAAGAACTAGGATTACGGATTTCTCTTGATGGTTTTGATGGAGATACAACAGTTTGCCACGGAGCAAGTAGACTTACCGAATTAGCACGTCAAGGCAATTGGAAAACTTGTATACAGGAAGTTCAAGCATTTTCACCACATTTTAATATTTCACCTAATGCCGCATTTAGGAATTATGGACTGCCATATTTGAAGGATTTCGCGAAGAAGTTCCGTTGGAGAGCATTCTTCGAGGGAGTAAGACTGATCCACAAACATTTTGGTGTTTCGCGCAAACAGTTGATTATAAATCATGGAATAAAACCTGTATTAGAACAAGTACAACAACTTTTGCAGCGTAAACAAAGAAAAGTTACAAATTCCTTTGTTTCCCAAACTCCCCTCGTCAAAGGTAACTTTGCAGAACTTATTGGTTTAGATGAGCGAATCCAGAAGTTTGGTGCATTGAGTACTGAACCCCTCACCGCTAAAGAACAACATTGGCGTGGTCTGACTCAAGGTGTGTTGCCTTATACTTTAGAACGAGTGGATCAATATGCGGCGATGTTTTCTTTGGAAGCTCGTCATCCATTCATGGATAAGCGTCTAATTGAATTTTGTCTAGCATTACCTTCCGATCAGAAGTTATACCAAGGATGGGGAAGAATGGTGATGCGTCGTGCTTTAGAAGGAATCTTACCAACAAAAGTTCAATGGCGTGGAGGAAAAGCAGATTTATCAGCTAATTTCGACGATGGACTGTTGAATCGCGATCGCCAAATTCTAAATGAAGTGATGTCTCATCAGATCAAATACTTGGAAAAGTACATTGATTTAGATTTCTTACAAACAGCTTATCAGCGATTGATATCAACAGGGAACGAAGTCAGAGATGAAGATATTACACCAATTTGGGTGGCAGTTACTTTAGCTTTGTGGTTCGACTACAAGCAAGTTACACCTTAAGTCTTATGGACTTACTCATTATACATAAGTATACACACTGTTTGAGTACTATAGGACTCATATTTGATTTTTGAAAAAAACTGAGTAGATTTTCTGTTCCCTGTTCCCTGTTTCCTGTTCCCTACTTCCACGAGTCAATTCAGAAATTAAACCGGATTCCTATATAACCATGTTTTGCAGCCAACGAACTCAAAGTAAGCGACTAAATTAGAGTTATGAGAAGTGCCTGAAACACTACCAAATACTATATCCCACAATATGGTTAATTTGTAGAGTGCGTAAGTCCTAATTGTCTTGGCAGGCTATGACTGAAAATATTGTTGTACTTACGACAATCATGTCATACCGTAAGTCCAATTATGGGGCACTACCTTCAACAACTAGCAAATCAATACATTCAAAATCAGGAGACTAACGATGAAAAGTTCTTACACCGTTCCCAAGCTCACTGTTCACGGTAATGTTGCTGACATTACACATGTTCTTGGTGACACTCAAAGGACAGATTTTACGTTTTTAAACGGCAGACCTATTTCTGGCGGTAATGACATCGGTTCAACCGACATTTGCTCTCCTCGATCAAGTGCTCCAAACACAACTCCGAGTGGCTCACGTACCAACTGTGATTCTCGCTTCCCATAAGTGAAGTGTTTGTGATCATGAAGTGTACGTTTAGCATATAGCGCCTGCTATCAGAAATGAATGGTTTATGCCATTACGCTCAAAGACAAACAATCTCAAGGATTTGTGATTACTACACTCAAGAAGCGTCTTATGTCTACGGTACGCTAAGCGCAAATGGACTATATATTCCATTTCGTGTTCTTCGCAGCGGACATAGTTACGTTTAATTGCGTCCAGTACTTAGGCTTTAAAAGTAGAGAGCAAAAAGTAAATTTTTGTAGGTTAGGTAGGGATAGGAAACTCAACAGAAATTGTTTGGGCTTGAATAACTTTTCACCAACCTACAATTATTTCACATAGTATGTGAAAGCTTAATGCGGACATAAAATGAGCGATAAATTTGTCTGTCATTTTCTATTTTTATAAAAATAGATAATATAAAATATGAGAGTTTATAAAGCGTTTAATTTGTGCATTGCTTGCGAATTCCCTCTTCCTGAACTAATTGAAGCTGAGGGCGTTTCAGATGTAATTGTGCAGTTTGGCAAGATAGATGATGCAACTGCCAGCCGACATAATGGCGGTCAAAATTTTGTAGGAGAAATACCAGAAGTAGGTGAGTTTTTTATTCACAACGGACGGGAAATTATTATCAATCCTCTACCGGGTGTGGAAGAGGCCCTTCTTCGCACTGTGCTTCTAGGCCCGGTATTATGCGTACTGCTGCGACAAAGGGGTTTGTTAGTTCTACATGCTAGTTGTATTGATATCAATCACAAGGGTGTAGCGTTTATGGGTGGTTCCGGTTGGGGAAAATCAACTTTGGCAACTGCTTTCCACACTCAGGGCTATGATGTTTTAACAGATGATGTCATGCCTATCCAAATTAAGACAGGTCAACCTGTTGTTTTTCCCAGTTATCCGCAATTTAAACTTTCCCCGGAAGCCGCAACTTCTTTAGGACACGATACTAAAAGCTTATTGCCTGTTTCGCAAAACTCATTCAAAGTCGCCTACAAACTATCTTGTGGTTTCCAACAAAGTCCCCTTCCATTACATCATATTTATGTATTGGATAAGGGAAGCGAACACAAAATTACCAGAATTAAACCCCAAGAAGCTTTCGTTGAATTAGTGCGTCATACTCGCGCTATTAGCTCAATCTCTGAACAGAAATTTATGGCAAATCATTTACATTTTTGTAGCGAACTCATCAAAAATGTCAGATTTTCGCGCTTTACACGCAAACCTTCTTTGGGAGATTTACCTAAGCTTGTGAAGCTAGTTGAGGATGACTTGGCAGAATTAACCGAACAAGATGAGTATTCTGCGTTAAAAGCACAACAGACTGGAAGTCACTGGCTCTACAAACAAACTAGGCATACGCAGGCTTCACTGCTGTAGTTACTATCATGATTATTGTGTAAATACTCACACTAAAGCTTGATTGAGGATTTTTGAATTCACAGGATAATAATATCTTGATTAGTAAACTCCGTAGCGCAAACACCATATTTTCCCATCTAGTAAAAACTCTCAGCTTGGTGTGGGCTGCGTCTCGGTACTGGACTGTGGCTTGGATGATTTTGCTGTTAGTTCAAGGATTGATTCCCGCAGCCTCGATTTCCCTCACCCCACGGGCAATCAATGCTTTGGTGTCAGTGACTGGCTCCGGCATTTCAGGGGCAAATATTCAGAAAGTAATAGTACCAGTGGGGTTAATGGCAGGTATCTTGCTCGTGGGGGAAGTGTTGAATAGTGCTGCTGAATGGATTCGGACAGCTCAGTCAGAACTGGTACAGGATTACATCACTGGTTTGATTCAAAAACAGTCTGTGGCTGTGGATTATGGCTTTTATGAATACTCTGAGTATAACGACAAACTTGACAGAGCAAGGGAGGGTGCAAGTGGGCGATCGCTTGCTTTACTAGAAAATACTGGTAGGTTATTACAAAACACCATTACTTTGTTTGCGATGGCTGCGATTTTGGCTCCTTATGGTTTTGGGCTACCCATCACTTTAGTAGTCAGTGCTTTTCCAGCTTTCTATGTTTTGACATATTTAAATAAAATTCAGTATCAATGGTCACAACGGACAACAACTGATCGCCGATGGCTGACGTATTATGACTACCTGCTGACAAACAATGCTACGGCAGCTGAAGTGCGATTGTTTGACTATGCTGATTACTTCCAGTCGTCTTATCATAATCTGCGCCGGCGACTCAGACACGAACAATTCCATCTATTAAAACTGCAAACATTAGGTCGCTTTGTTGCTACCATCATTGCACTAATCATTTCTGGTGGAGCGCTAGCCTGGATAGGACGGCAGGTAATGCTAGGAATTTTGACTTTAGGAGACTTAGCTCTATTTTTTCAGGCATTCAATCAAGGACAAAGTATTGTCAGAGATTTATTAAACAACTTAGGACAAATTTATCGCAATAGCTTGTTTGTTGGTAACTTATTTGAATTCTTACAAATCCAGCCCAAAATTCTAGAGCCGCTTAATCCTATCCCCGTACCGTCCACTCCTAAAAAAGGAATTCGTTTTCGCCAAGTCACTTTCCGCTACCCTGGTACTGAGGAAGCAGTGTTAGATAATTTTAATCTGACACTGCCAGCTGGGAAAATTATCGCGATCGTGGGTGATAATGGTGCTGGCAAAAGTACCATTATCAAGCTTTTATGCCGTTTTTATGACCCAGAATCAGGAAGCATTGAACTAGACGGTATTGATTTGCGTAACTTTTCGGTGAAAGCATTCCGCAGATTAATTACTGTTTTATTCCAGTCACCAATTCCTTACTACACTACGGCTGGGGAAAATATTGCTTTAGGTGACATATCCTCCACATCAAATTACACAGAAATTCAAGCAGCTGCCAAAGCGTCAGGTATTCACGATAAGATTAACCGCTTGCCTCTAGGTTATAACGCTATGTTAGGTAAGTTGTTTCCTGAAGGAACAGATTTAAGTGGTGGTCAATGGCAACGTTTAGCGTTAGCTAGGGCATTTTTTAGACGGGCCCAAATCATTATTTTAGATGAGCCGACTAGTGCTATGGACCCTTGGGCGGAACACGACTGGTTAGAGAGATTTCGCACATTAGCGAGCGATCGCACTGCGGTGGTTATTACTCACCGCTTCACCTTGGCGATGCGAGCCGACATCATTCACGTCATGCGTGCTGGGCAAATTGTGGAGTCGGGAAGTCATGATGAATTGCTGGCTCAGGGTGATTTTTATGCCAAGTCCTGGAAAGAGCAAATGGAAGTTACTAGTGCAAGGAGTCAGTAGGGGCAGGTTGTTTGATCAATTGATTTTGGAGTGGACAAGTTATCTCAACAGAAAGCTACCTGTATAGGAATCAGCAGTCTTGCCCCTGAAGAATACATATCCAGACTCAGTTTAAATCGCTGTTTAAAACTGTCTGGTTATTTTTACCGCGTTGTACTAGTACCGCGATAGGATTACCCTCATATAGCAGGGAGCAGGGAGCAGGGAGCAGGGAGCAGGGAGCAGGGAGCAGGGAGCAGGCGTGTGATTGTCCCTTGGTTTCCGTGTTTTATAATTAATTGATGTCCTAAGAAACCTGGCAACTGCTATAACTCAATACAGACAACATTATTTACGTAAAAATAGTATTCATTTACACATTCTTTACTTAGCTGTATTTTTTTCATAAAGATGTAGCATTTAGCTTCACTTTGTCATAATATAGACTAAGTGAGTACAGTAACAATTTATTCAAAGAACGAGCCATTTAAGTACAATCTACCACTGTGTTCAGTTCCTCAAAACTTTGTCACTGATTTTCTCACAGCAGACTAGCGCTCTACCACATCAAGTTTGCCAAGAGTCGAAAATTTCGTCTAATCTCCACTTTCCTCATTCAGCAGTCATTGTTAGATTAGCAGGCAACTGAACTCTTTGCTGTGGCTGACCTCAAAAAAACCGTATTGCTGAATTAGAGTATGAATTTACATTTTTCCAGATGACTACTCCCTTGTTGCTATACATGAATACCGATGTAAAAAACCGCTCCCTCTCTGTGAGCGCCAAGTTTGCAGATGAAGAAAATAGGTAACCTTGTGGTGGTTCAGGAGTAAACAATGGTTCTTTGCGCCTTCGGGTGAGGGTAGACTAAAAAACTAGTTTCCCTATGCAATGTTGTTTGGGCTGTGGATACCAGCCACTATCTGCCTGTCGTGTCAAGTATCATGCTTGACTACCCAAATACTGTTAATTGGCTTTATCGATCTGCTAACCGTTAAAGGAGTGAGATTATGAGCGGCATTATGGGAATTTACTACCTTGACAGTCGTCTTGTACTCCAGGAAGACTTAGTGGGAATGGTAGAGAAATTAGCGCACCGGGGACCAAATGGTGCAGATATTAGGATTGAAGGCTCTGTTGGTTTTGGGCATAGGATGTTGTGGACGACTCCTGAATCCTTGCTAGAAAAGTTACCTTTAGTCAATCAAACAGGCAACTTAGTCATTACCTGTGATGCTCGCATAGACAATCGAGATGAACTTCTCAGCCAGTTACACTTTAATAACTGTCCACCAGATAAAATTACGGATAGCCAGTTGATATTGGCGGCGTATGAGAAATGGGGCGAACAGTCTCCAGAAAATCTTTTAGGTGACTTTGCCTTTGCTATTTGGGATATACAAAGGCAGATACTATTCTGCGCTAGAGATCACATGGGTGTTAAGCCCTTCTACTATCATTATAAAACAGGTCGCATTTTTGCTTTTGGCTCCGAAATTAAAGCTTTATTCTATTTGCAGGAAGTCCCACACCAACTCAATGAGGTGAAGATAGGTGACTATCTGGCAGCAAACTTGCAAGATAAATCCAATACCTTATACAAGGATATCTTGCGACTTCCTCCTGCATGTTGCCTAAAAGTGAGTACGAAAGGTATACGAATACAGTCTTACTGGACGCTGGATCCAAAAAGGGAACTACGGCTTAATTCTGATGAAGAGTATGCCGAAGCATTGCGGGAAATCTTTACCGAAGCGGTGCGGTGCCGATTACGTAGCGCTTTTACCGTAGGTTCTCATCTCAGTGGTGGGTTAGATTCTTCTTCTATCACTTGTATGGCACGGCAGTTGCTCATACAGGAAGGTAAAAACCGCTCATTGCATACCTTCTCAAATATTTTTGATGCTGTTCCTGAAAGTGATGAGCGCTCTTTTATTGAGGCTGTGATTGCCCAAGGTGATATGATCCCCCACTATGTTCATGCTGACGAAATGGGTCCTTTGTCAAACTTAGAGGAAATTTTCCGCTATCAAGATGAAGTCATTTCTGCACCGACACATTTCTTGGCTTGGCAATTGAACGATGCCGCTCACAAAATAGGTGTCCGGGTTGTCTTAGATGGCTTTGATGGCGATAACACCATTTCTCATGGGGATGGTTATTTTGCCGAACTAGCTAACCAGGGACAGTGGGGAACCTTTGCTGTTGAAGCTGAGGCGCTGAGGGAACTTGTCGGTACTTCACCTCTGAATATCTTGCGCTACCACGGTCTGACTTACCTAGAACAACTGGCACGCCGATGGAAATGGGTTGCTTTTGTTAGAGAAACTAATCATATCTTGAAACATTTTAATGTTTCTCGGTGGGAAATTTTTCTGCGCCACGGCTTGAAACCTTTGCTTCCTGCGTTCGTGTTCAAGGTTTGGCACTTTCTAAGCGGACATAATCAACCTGATAGTATCGTTAAAACGAGAATTAATCCTGAGTTTGCAAAGCGCGTCGGTTTAGAAAAGCGGATTCAAACTTTTGAGAATTGCTCAAGTCAACCGCTCACAGAAAGAGAACGTCATTGCCGCAATTTAACTTCTGGCATTTTGACGCAAGCGCTAGAAATATCTGATCACTATGCAGCCGCATTTGGCTTGGAAGTTCGTCACCCATTTATGGATAAACGCTTATTGGAGTTTTGCCTATCTCTACCAGCTGAACAAAAGTTGCACCTCGGATGGTCTCGCTTAGTAATGCGCCGCGCTATGAATAATGTCTTACCTGAGGAGGTGCAGTGGCGACGTGGCAAATCTGATATGTCTCCTACCTTTGATTACGGTTTACTGACATTAGATCGACAAGTTCTTGATCAGGTGATGCTCAACCAGTTAGAGACTATCGAAACTTACGCAAACACAAAATTGTTGCTAGCGGCTTATAAGCGCTTGATATCAAAAAGCGAAGTTAACTCCCCGCAAGACTTACTTTCAGCTTGGATGGGAGCAATGTTGGCATTAGGGTTAAACTACACCAAATTATACAGACCAGAATTATTTGTAAAATCTTAAAAGTGTTGCAATCTACCACAATATATGTAATAATAGAGAAGCCGTTACCTGTATAAAATAAGGTCCGGAGTTAACAATCAGTAAGGAGTTTCAAAATGAAGAAAAGCTACCAAGCACCAAAACTAAGCAGCTACGGTACCGTCGGTAAGCTGACAGAATACAGTGGAAACGTTGCATTCAATGACTATTTCTTTGGAGACAGTACTCAGACTCCAGGTCATGGTTCAGTGAATGTGTGTACTACTAACGCTGGTAATTGTATAAATCCGGCAGCTAGTAATCCCGCAAATAGACCGTCGAGACCATAAAACTAGAGAACAAAGAATGCTGTAGCAGTTCCTACAGCATGATAAATAGATAACTTTTTAAGTTTTTGCAACATGGAATATACCTTCGTTGTAGAAGCTAGAACTTACAAGAGCTACGGGCTATGGACATCCGTAGCCTTTTTTGCCCTTTTTCTAACCGAAAGTAGCCTTCTACATCATAACAGCTAACTTGAATTTTCTTTAAGGATATTTAAAAGTGTTTTCTTACACTGCATATAATCTACGCATTCACTCTGAGTTCCCCTTTCCGGAACTCAGTAAGGGTGAAGTTGCACAACAGCCAGATGTAGTGATTTCACTGCGAGAAATTAGCAAAATAGAAATTGAAACAGCTGATGGTGCTAACAGGCTAGTAGCATTTTTAGAGTTAGAAAACTTCAAAGCAGGTAGGTTTTTGGTAGAGTCGGGACGCAAGATTGTTGTCGAACCAGATTCAGGAATTGATGAAGATTTGCTTCGTCCTTGCATTCTCGGACCAATTTTTGCTGTACTGCTGCGACAGCGATCGCATCTCGTCCTTCATGCGAGCAGCATTGCGATTAATAATGAAGCAGTAGCGTTTTTGGGTAACTCTGGATGGGGTAAATCAACCTTGGCGAATGCTTTTTACAACCAGGGATATAGTTTACTCACAGATGATGTGATGGCGATTCAAGTTGAAGGCGATCGCCCGATGACTTTTCCCAGCTTTCCCCAAGTGAAACTATTACCTGATGCAGCGGCTTCTTTAGGATACGACTTTGAAACGTTAACTTTAATTCATGCAGGAATAGCAAAACGCAACAATCGTCTTGATGAAGGATTTTCGCAAACAGTTCTACCAATCAAGCGAATTTATGTGCTGGAAAATGTGGCAGCAACGCACAACGAAATACAGTCTCTGTCACCTCAGAATGCTCTATTGGAATTGGTTCGTCACTCCCGTGCTACCGATTTACTAACGACACCAGAATTTGTTAGCTCTCATCTACGTCAGTGCGCCAGTTTGGTAAAGAATGTGTCGATATGTCGTTTAAAAAGAAAACCTTCTTTGGACGTGTTACCGGAGTTAGTGAAGCTAATAGAAGAAGATATAGCTGAAAAACAAGATCCCCGACTTCTTGGAGAAGTCGGGGATCTGTATCTTGTATAACAAGAAAGGGATCTAAAATTTTGAATACAAGAATAGGCAGAGCGATCGCGAGAATTTCTTATCTGCCAAAAACCCTGCATTTAGTCTGGACTGCATCTAAGGGATGGATGATCGCTTGGGCTATATTACTCGTTATTCAGGGACTGATGCCAGTTGCAATGGTCTACCTGACTCGCTCAGTTGTTGATGGTTTAGTAGCAGTCATGGGGGTTGGGGCGACTTGGCAGCGAGCGCAACCGATTATAGTTCCCGCCGCCGCAATGGGTTGCATCTTGTTACTCGGAGGAAGTCTACAAAACTTGATGGAATGGGTAAGGACGGCGCAGTCAGAATTTGTCCACGATTATATTACCACCCTAATTCATCAAAAGTCTGTAGCGGTTGACTACGCTTTTTATGAATCATCCGAGTATTATGATCACCTGAATCGAGCGCGTAGCGATGCCAGTGGGCAATCCTTGTCCCTATTAGAAAATCTGGGTGGTGGAATACAAAATAGCATTACCCTTCTGGCAATGGCAGCAATATTACTTCCTTATGGTGCATGGCTAGCAGCAGTTTTATTAATCAGTGCCCTGCCATCTTTGTATATAATTTTAAATCTTAATCGTTATTATCACCGTTGGTGGCAACAGACGACTACAGAACGGCGGCGCGTAGAATACTACGATGCACTTTTGACTAACAGCAATACTGCTGCGGAATTACGACTATTTAACTTGGGTTCTCATTTCCAGTCTACTTACATAAAATCACGCCATCAGCTCAGAACAGAGTATCTGCAAATAGTCAAAGTTCAAAGCTTAGGGCGCTTCAGTGCCACAATTTTGGGACTTTTCGTTTTTATCGCTCCAATGAGTTGGATAGTTTGGCGAATCCTTCAAGGAAAGATGACTCTTGGTGAACTTGCTCTCTTCTTCCAGGCGTTTCAACAGAGTCGGGGCGTAATGGTTTCGCTGCTGAGTAATTTAGGGCAAATCTATAGAAGTAGCTTATTTATCAGTAATTTATACGAATTTTTAGAGTTAAAACCGCAAATTATCAGCCCAACCCAGCCCTTGCCTGTTCCCAAACAGCTAAAGCAGGGAATTAGCTTTCAACAAGTTAGTTTTAGCTATCCTGGTAGCGATCGCCCTGTTTTAGAAAATTTCAATCTGACGATTCCAGCGGGGAAAATAGTGGCAATTGTCGGCGATAACGGTGCAGGAAAGAGTACTTTAATCAAGCTACTTTGTCGTTTTTATGACCCATACTCTGGTTGTATTCAACTAGATGGAATTGATATTCGCAATTTATCTGTGACAGAATATCAGCGTTTAATTACAGTCCTATTCCAGTTTCCTGTTTCTTATTACCTCACTGCTGCTGAAAACATTGCTTTGGGTGATTGGTCTGCAACTCCCGGCCCAGATGAGATTGAGTTGGCGGCTAAAGAGGCTGGGATTCATGAGAAGATTGCAAGCTTATCTCAAAGTTACAGCTCAATATTAGGTAAGTTGTTTCCTGAAGGTACAGAACTCAGTGGTGGACAATGGCAACGTCTTGCTTTGGCAAGAGCCTTTTTGCGACGTGCTGAAATCATTATTCTGGATGAACCCACCAGTGCAATGGATCCTTGGGCTGAATTTGATTGGTTAGAGCGATTCCGCGCCATGGCTAATGGACGGACTGCTGTTGTCATTACTCACCGCTTCACTTTAGCAATGCGGGCTGACATCATTCACGTCATGCGTGCCGGTCAAATTGTGGAATCGGGAAGCCATGATGAATTGCTGGCTCAGGGTGGTTTTTATGCCCAGTCTTGGAAAGAGCAAATGGAAGTTACTAGTAGTGTTGCCGTTTAAGTATGTCGCCAGAAATTATCTATCAAACTCAAGAGGCACAACCGCAGCCATCAGTATCATTACCTAAGATTTACGGTATTTCTATTAACTCTGAGGTCTTGGCTAAGTACAGCCGTGAACTTCAGTTCAGGGAACCCACTGAGGCACTCTTTGGGCTAGCTCAAGCTATTGCCTGTAGTCCCATCTGGGCAGAAATGCCAGGAAACGTATTGATTGTTCGTCCGATTCCCCAACCTGCACTCTTTGTGTTAGGTCGCTTGGATGAAGCTGGTAAAATGCGAATTGCTACAGAATACCGGGATTTGAATACAAATATAACTCGTCTGCGCTACGTCAGCTATCGTCAAGCGGAAGCAGATTGTGAGCGTCTGGCGAAACAATTAGTAGATCGTTTTGGTGATCAATTAAAAGAGTTTCACTTTACTGGGGTTCCTCGTGGGGGGTTGATAGTTTTGGGAATGTTGGCTTACGCTTTGGGATTGCGTAGCGATCAATTACAGCCACCTTCATCGCCTCATGTGCCTTGGGTGGTGGTGGATGACTGCGTTTTTACAGGCTCTCGACTTGGCCAGTTTTTACAGTCTCATTCTCACGAGGCAGTCATATTTGCCCACCTTTATTCTCATCCAGATTTGCGTCAAGCGATCGCAATTCGTGAGCCGAACGTAATTGCCTGTTTGAGCGCCCACGATCTTCATGACTATGCACCAGAAGATCTTGGCGATCGTTACTCAGACTGGCAAGCAAATTGCTTCGCACAGCTAGATGGAATCCGCTACTGGGTGGGGAAAACAGACAATATCTGCTTTAGTTGGAATGAACCAGATCGCTTTGTTTGGAACCCTGTGACTGAAAGGATTGAGGGTTGTTGGCTTTTGATTCCTCCAGAAATCTGCTTGAAAAATCGACTCAAAGCTGCTGCTCAAGCTCCAATTATCCAGATTCAGCCGGAAAGTAAAGGATTTATTCAACCAGAATCACAAGTCATCTTTGGAGAGTATGAGGGGCAGATTGTGATTGGTCATTTGGCAACTCAAGAAAGCTTTTGCTTGACTGGTGTCGCTGCTGATATTTGGCTAGCTATTATTGAACACGGCAATCTAGAAAAAGTTGTCACAGCACTATTGAGAAGCTATGAGGTTGATGAAGCCACCCTACAGTTAGATGTGGATACTTTTACAGATGAGTTATTTGCTCAGGGTTTACTGAAACCATGTACACAGATCGGGCGCGTTAAATAACGACTTCTTGTTCTAGTTTTTCACATGCGATCACAAAAATTCCGGAGCAAAGCTGATTGACCACGTAAAATTACTTAAAACTTTTTGTAGTTTTTTCACCCATTATTTCCAGAACGGAGTCTTCTGGAACTCAGTTATTGAAAATAATATCAAATAGTTTATGCAAAAATTATCTAAACTCTATTATAGAAACAGAAGCATCGAAACTAGCTTTGAAACCGAGTTACTTCTCTGTTGCGTTCGCACTCACCCAAATCATTCAACGATTGAGCGCATAAAAGCCTTGGTTCAAGAAAATTTAAACTGGGAATACCTGATCGAAACGTCACGTATAAATGCTGTCCTACCACTCTTTTATTGGAATCTTAATAAGATCTGCTCTTCTTCAATTCCTGCAAATTTGCAACAGCAGCTAAAAAGTTATCAGTATGCAGTTACTCAGCGCAATCTAATTCTTACAAGTAAGCTGATCAAACTATTAGAGCTTTTTGAAGCGAACAGTATACCCGTGATTCCATTTAAAGGTCCTGTTCTCGCTATTTTAGCTTATGGTGATATCTCGCGTCGAGATTTCGGTGATTTAGATATTTTGGTTAGTAAACAAGATTTTTTGAAGACGAAAAAATTGCTGAGCGCTCAAGGATATCAATCTTACTCAAACAGTAGTGAAAAAGAGGCAATATACTTGAACTCTATTAAAGATTGGCAACAGGAAGCTTATCTTCGATCTCACTGGGAATTGCATATGGTGGATGAGCGCGATGGCGTAACTATTGATATTCATCACGGGATGTTACCAAAGCAATTCTCCTTTTTATATGACACTGAATGGCTTTGGAAAAACACTCAGTTAAAGCCTTTTGCCAATAAAATGATTCTCACTCTTCCCCCAGAGGATCTTATCCTGATCCTCTGTTCTCAAGGGGCCAAGGACTGTTGGATACAACTCAATCGGATTTGCGATATTGCTGAATTAATTCGCACCTCTGGTGAAATCGACTGGGAACTAGTATGCGATCGCGCTTCTCAACTACGAATGACGCGAATCCTCTTGCTTGGTTTATTACTAGTACACGATCTGTTGGAAGTAGAGCTTCCAAAGACTATTTTGCAGAAAATACAAACCAACCCACTCCTACAATCCCTAGCTTCCCAGATTTACACGCAGTTGTTCTCCCAAACTGAAAGTTCACTTCAAAACTGGAAATTTGAAAGCTCTTTCTTTCACTTAAAGATGATAGAACACCCTTGGGATAAGCTCAGGTACTGTTTTGAGCATCTGCTTGTCCCAACAATCGCAGACCGGGTGTTTGTGCCCCTACCACAGTTTCTATCTTTCTTGTACTATCTGCTGCGACCCATCCGTTTACTGAAAAGTTATAGCTTTGGGTTGCATAGACAACAGCCGGGGCAGAGAGTAGGAAATAAGGAGTAAGAAGTGGGATAAATAGGTTTCAGTCTTTTGTCCAATGCTTGTATTACAGAGCCTAGCAAAATCGTATCATATGTCATAATTCGTAATTATGCACGCTAGGGCAAACTTCTAAAGAGCATAAACTCTAGACCTGTTGATAAATTTTCATCAACATTTGGTAATTAGCTTCAGGGGTATACTTGGCTTTATACACGGAGTGAGCGTGTTTTCTCATTGGAATCATTGATTCAGGATGAGTTGTCGCCCATCTGATTTTTGCTGCCAAATCTGCTGAATTGCCGACTTTGAAATGTAAACCAGTTATTCCATCCTCGACAATCTCCGCCATACTACCTAATTGTGGAGCAATAACAGGTAGACCACAGGCAAATGCCTCTGCAATGGTTAAGGGAAAGCCTTCATACCAAATTGAAGGAAAGACTAAAAACTGGGCATTTTGCATTAGTTCCAGCACAGTTGCTTTATCCTGTCGTCCTAAAAATGCGATCGCATCCCCAAGTCCTGCAGTCTGTACCTGTTGGCGTAGAGTTTCACTAATCGGACCGTCACCGACAATTTTTAAAGGTATGCTGAGATGACCTTGTGCATAAGCTTCAATCAGAGTCGCCACACCTTTTTCTTCTGAAAGTCGTCCCACAAAGAGTGCATAATTTCCCAGCTGAGTTTGTTCCCAGAGAAAGTCGGGGGCGAATATAAAATTCGGTTTGACGTGGATTTTTGCTGAAGGTAATCCCCCCTGAACCATTTTATTTTTTTGAAAGTTGGTTAGAGTGATGTAAGCATTGACTCGATTTTGCCAAGTCCCACGCCAGTGATGTACACTCAGCATTGCTGCTACAGCTGCTGTTTGCGTAGAGGAACCACGGTAGCACCCATGCAAGACTCCGGGTATTGGGATTGATTTACCAACACAATCTTCACAAACTTGTCCATCGCGAAACAGCATTGCTTTCGGACAAGTCAGTCGGTAGTTATGGAGTGTTTGCACCACAGGTACTTTGGCATTTAAACAAGCATCATACACTGCAGGAGAAAGCAGTGGAAAAAAGTTATGGACATGAACAATATCAGGTTGGTGTTTGGCGATCGCATCACTTACCAAACTTCTAGAACCAGGAGAGTAAATTGCCGATATGGCTGCTTTCGCTTTCCCCCATATCCCCACAATACTGTCGTTGTCTACTTCTAAAACCAAGACTTCATGTCCGTGAGATTTTAACAGTTTTGCTTCCGCTTGAACAACTGCATCTTCACCCCCTGCCAGTTTATAGCAATTATGGACAATTAAAATGTTCATTAGAATTCTTTTATAAAATCTTTTTCTTAAGATGTAAAATTATAAATTGGTTTCTTTTGTTGTTCTTTCTTCTGTTTACTTTCTTGCCATTGTATACCTACAATACTGACCATAAAAAGCATATAAGCTGGCTCTTCCATCCAAGAGAAAATTAGCCCGAAACAGAATGCCGTAAGTATAAAGAATCTAGAAAGATCATTTTTACAATATCGCCAAACGATCAACCAAAGGTAAAGATATGATGTTAGACCTACAACTCCTAAATCTCCCCATATACCAGCCCATGAGAATAAGGGAGAAAAGAGACTTGAACCTGTTATTGAGTTAGAAAAATAATTGGCTTCTTGTGCTGCATAGATAACATTAAATATGTCAGTTTTAGTTACACCGAATGGTTGGAGAACATTTATATATGTGGGAATTAACCAACCGAGTCTACTGGTAGTATGACCGGGTCCTAAACCAAATAACCAATTTAGTTGGGAATGAAAATATGACGGAAGAATTGTGAATACTGAAGACTTCCCTTGCAATCCACCATTAACTCGCACAGGCTCAAGAATCAGTTTTAATGCTGGAGCTATTGTTTCTGCAGCCCAACATAAAACACCAAAAGCAATAACCGTAATTACTAAATATTGTATAATTTTACCTATATCACCTACTTTCGTTAATAATAATATTACTAAAGCTGCAGCAAATGCAGCAAATACCTGCTTGGCATCACACATGATAACCTCGTAAGCAAAGATAAGCGGTAGTGTGAAACGCAACCAAGGTGAACGGAAGACGTTGCTAAATAAGATATATATCGCTACTGTAAATGCGATCGCGCCACCGACATGATGACCTGCTCCCATTTTAAGAAATATACCTTTCACGTCATCAGCCGTTAGCCCTTGGACAAAGTACTGAAAGTAGGCAAAGACGATATGGGTGGAAGCAAAATAAATTAACCAGCGTTTAAGCCGATTACTACTTTTTTCTAGCATAGGTATGCCAGTAAGTGCTAATAACAGCATGAAAGGCTCACCTAAAAGGAGAAAGTCTAAAACAACATTAATTATTCCAGCACCATTTAATAAAGCACTTACAAGTATGATACCGAGTAAAATCCCTAATCCTAATAAAATTTCTTTTGCAAATGAGCTTCTAATTGTAGGTATTATAAATACTGATAAAGCAATAATGAATGCAAAGTGCAGAAAGTTAATAACAGAAGGTCCGCCTACAGCTGTGACCAGCCGAGAAAATATGGCTGTAGCTAACACCAGTAAAATCAGAACATAATTCCTGATTAAATGACTGCGAGAAGATTGGTAGTAAGCCATAATTTATCTAATTTCAGAGTAAAAAGTTAACTAAACTTATGTCCAATAATTTCTTCATAAGTCTGAGCTAACAAGTAACCTCTAGCTTGCCAACTAAAGACCTCACGAACTCTTTTTTGTCCCGCTTGACCCATGCTTTGGCGAACTTCAGTATTTTTAGCTAAATGAATCATTGTTTTAGCTAAGTCGTTCACAGCCTGCTCGGATGCATGAGCAGGAATTTTGTAGCCAGTTTCTTCAGTTACCTGAAGTGCTGGACCACCTAGATCAAGACAAATTACTGGATAACCTGCTGCCATTGCTTCTAAGCAGACTAATCCACCTGAGTCATGGAGGCTGGGATGAATCAATGCTAAACAACCTACTAATTTGTCCAGGGTTTCTTTCCTTGCCAGTTTGTTCCAGAATTTGACTTGCTTAGAAATGCCTAGTTCAAAAGCTAGATGCTGAAGTCGCTCTTTTTCCGGACCCTCTCCCACAATCCAGTACTCAGTATTAGGTAGATTAGCTTGGGCAAAAGCCCGTAAACCTAAGTGAAACCCTTTCCAATGCAACAGTCTGCCGATACTTACGAAGTGTTGTGTAGAACTTTCTGACATCCCACACTGTGTGAGATAGGTAATTTCTTCATCGGGTAGACCCAGTTGGGAAAAGACCTGCACTTTCTTGGCTCCAATTTTGTGTAATCGTTCTGCTGTATCCTTTGTAGTTGCTAGAGATAAAACGCTACGGCGAGCGGTGAGACGTGTAAACGGGTCATGCTCTCCGATGAAACGAGCCAGCATTCGTAAACTTTCATAAATCTTGCCACGAAAACTGAAGTCTCGCCATAGAGCTTGTGGGGCAGACTCTCCACCTCCCACAGGTCCCCAAATGAAAGGGATAGACAAAAATACTAGAAAGCTAGGACTAGAATATTTGACGTATGTGACATGATGTGCAAGGTCAAAGCTGAATTGCCGATGTAGTGATCGCGCCACAAAATATGCCCAAATTTGCCACAAGTAGTAGTGAAGGTGGACTGACCATTGCGATCGCTTTCCTTCAGAAGACCAATCGTAAACCCAACCAAGTGGATCGAGATAAACAAAATTCAGGCTGGGAGGTTGGTGGCGAGCGAGTTCTGCTTCAATAGCTGGACGATGAGTATTTGAAGTCAGAACCCAAACTTGATGATGTTTAGCTATCTCATAAGCCATGTTCCAGCCTACTCCTGGTTCAGATCCCCGACCTGGTTCGCAAGCATACGCAGATAAAATAACTTTCATGAATCTCTCTAGAATTAAATTTTAATAGTGCGAGAACAATGTTAAGCATACAAAGTTTGAACAATATTTTTAGCTATACTCTCCCAGTTAAATTTATCTTTTATAGTTTGCCGAGCTTGAGTTGACATTGATTGTAATAAATTATGATTTGAAAGTAGTCGAATAATTTCTTTTGCTAAAAGCTCAGGATTCGGTTGATTTATCACAATCCCATCGCTTTGGTGGTTAACAATTTCTGGCATCCCACCAGTTTTGGATACAATACAAGGGACTCCACAGTTCATCGCTTCTACTAGAAGTAATCCAAAAGGTTCGCATCTAGCGGGAGCGACCAATACATCTGTCTTTAAAAGTAACTTATGAATATCTAAATTTGAAACACTTCCATAATTTTCAATGCCATTCTCTATCTTTTCTAATTTCTTACCTACGACAATTAGTTTAGCTTCTGGAATAGCTTGTCGCACTTTTTTAAAAGCAGATAGAACTAAATCACCACCCTTTCTTTCAAAATCTGATCCATTAAATAAGATACGTTTACTTCCAAACACCTTCTCTTCTTTACTAGGTTCTTTAAAGTTTCCTGAAGAGCCAATGACTGTAATTTTTTTGGGATCTATGCCATAGTCTTCAATTAAAGAAGACTTAACCATATTACTCATAGGAAAAAGGTGATACGCACGCTGATAAGCTTGTTTTTCAAAAGCTAACCAGGTGTCTTTTTCTGTTTGATTAGAAAAAGGAACCCAATCCTTCCAATTTTTTATTGCCAGACTCATGGTGTAGTCTGAAAAAATTGTATAAGGAATTTCCGATTTCTCCCAAAAAGGAGACCACATACAGTAAAGGTGAAAAACTAAATCTGGTGTGTCTTTAAGCTGTTTAATAGTCTGTTCTACTTCTTGTGATTTAAGTTTAAATGCTAAACTACTCTTGTGAAATCCTTTATGTACTTTTCCAGTTGAAACTACACCAGCCAATTTATGGATAAGGGCATTTGCCTTGATGTTAAGTGAATCTTCTCGGGAGAAAACTTCCAATTTTTCAAAGGAGGGCGACAATGCTTCCCAGAGATACCGATGTCGATAAGTAAACTCAGGATCTCCTGTAATCATAATTTTTTTAATTTTCATAATTTACCTGAGAAATAAAAGGGCTGGCGTAAAATTAGGTTTGAGACGATAAATTTTTAATTTAAACTTTTTGCAAAAAAGATAACCACTGCTCAGCAATTACTTCGGGTTGAAAAGCTTGACAACGTTGTTTACTGACATTAATTAAATGCGATCGCCAACTCTCAGAAGTCAGCACCTTATGAATTGCTTCAGAGAGTGTTTGTAGATCATCTGTGGGTACCAAATTCCCATACTTCCCATCTTCCAAGATACTACGAGGTCCTCCGCCAGCTGCATCAGTGGAAATCACGGGCACTCCGCACGCCATTGCTTCCACCAGTGCTAGACAAAATGCTTCATCCAAGGAAGACATGACAAAGACATCAGCTTTAGCAATGTGACTCCAAGGATTATCTACATGACCGGGTAAGCTGACTTCTTCCTGTAAACCTAGTTTGGCTATCTCTTCCTCTAAGTGTATTCTTTCTGGTCCTTCTCCAAAAATAATCAGCTTGACTTCGATCTGGCTGCGGACTTTTGCAACCGCTTTCAATAGCAGGGAGTAGTTTTTGCGCTTTCCCAAACGTCCCAGACTCACAATCACTGGGCTTTCCTTATACTTGAGCCAGGGATGTTCGGGTTCTGCTTGACTACGCAACCAAAATTGCTTGCTGTCTACAGGATTGGGGATAACTGCCACACGATTGCGGGGAATCGGAATATGGTCTTGTTTGAGAATGTCAAGCACACCTTGGCTGACAGTCGTTAAACCATTAACTGTGGGATATAAAAGCCTTGCAAGCCAAGGCATGATTTGCATTCTGAGATTATCTTTGTGGTCAATGGCAATATCAGAGGTGAGAGTATCTCCTTGATAAATCACAAGTTTTGTCTGTCTCTGACCTGCTAACAGCCATCCTATAATCGCAGGAATGCTAATGATTGTGGGCATGGAGATCAGGAAATCTGGCTTGACTGCTCTCAAAAACTTAGCTAGGGCGATGGGAGATGCCATAGACCGCTCAACACCCAGTGGCACTAATTTAACGCCTTCTGGAAAAGTGATATCTTCTCCTGGTTCTTCTGAGAGGTACAAGACGTATAAGTCTTTGACTCCCAAGTTCCAAAACCCTTTAATCAAAGCAGCTGGTAGGTTTGCGAACGCTCCGCCACCTAAACCCCAAGTGAAAATAGCAATTTTTTTCTGACTCATTTATATTGACAACTATTTTTTTGCCCATGGCTGTAGAATTAACCTGGCGATGCGTTTCAGCTTACTTTCATGAGATATCTGAGCGAACAACGCCAAAAACAGAGGACTCGGTAAATTCTCACCCCATCGTAGTAGCCATTTCAAAGGTTTGTAACGGAAAGCTTTGTCAAACTGCGGATGAGTCACAAGCAATCGATGAACTTCCCTTCTTTCTGATTTGGGTATACCTTGAAAGCGAGCTAACATATAGCGATCATGATAGTGCCATGCGTTAGCTTCTACGCCCGTTAAACTTTCTGCAACTTCTCCACCATAAATCTTTCTCAGAAATTGTTCCTGCTCTTGGTGTACTCGCTTTGCAGTTTCTAGTTCCCGTACCAATATATCTGCTGTGATGGATGTAAAGCTTGTAAGATTTGCTCCGTGTAAGCGATATTTACTGAGCACCTGTGAGACAGGAACTATTTCAGTCACAAAGGGAGCAAGACGGAAAATCAAACTATCAGCGTTGCGTGTAAACGCTTCATTCATCGGGAATATTAAGTTGGCGACCTCACGTCGAATGCAGAGTGCAGAAGCTGGAGGCATATTTTCAATGCCTCCAGCATTTTTCAACATGGACGATGCCATCCAGCCCGATGCCAACTTTTTTAGCATGGGTGTCGTCTTGATGAGCTTTCCTTGACCATCAATTTGAAAGACATCATGAATAACAAAGCCACCTTTTGAGTGAGATTGAAATGCGGCGATAACTTTTTGTAACTTGTCTGACATCCAGACATCATCTGCATCTAGCACGCAGACAATTTCACCGTTGCTGTGCCTGTAAGCTATATTTAATGCCGAGGCGACACCGCCGTTCTGCTGAGGGATCAGCTTGATTCTAGAGTCTTTGTGCGTATAACTCCCGATTATTTCACAGGAGTTATCTTTGGAACCGTCATCACAAACGATCACTTCCCAATTTGAGTAGGTTTGAGAGAGGACACTATCCAAAGTCTCACCGATGTACCTTGCGTAGTTATAGTTGGCAATCAACACCGACACTAAAGGATCATTGGGTAGTGGTGAGAGTTTAATTGGCTGTAATTTTGTTTGCAGTTCTTGCATACACTCATCCCTCCTACTTGATGTTATGTACGTATCCTCAGGATCATCGACTCCTCAACTCACCCGCAATTGTGCTGAAGAACAAAGGATTCTGTCATACTTTTTCGGCAAATTGGCACCAATTCCGGATCTTTTCACTAGCAAATGTACTGACACACGTCGTTAATTGAATCTGGAAGTGCTAGAACAACTGTCTAGACTAGTTTTGCTCTATGTAAAAACTCGGAAAATATTTGCGAGACTATGTAAGTCATGTGTAAATTGTTGATTTCTTCCGGATACGGTTACTGTACATCAGAATGAAATATAGTCATGAAGGTTTGTACACTAACGTTTGTTGTACTTTACTAGTACAGTGCGGCGTGGAAATAGAGTTACCATTCAAAACTGCCAGTCGTCCATAAATCAAAGCTTTTTAATTTTTATTTTTTCATTCCATAAAACGGTACTATATTGTTTCCCGAGGTATTTATGAGAAATATTAAGAGCAGTAGGAAAGTCTCCTCTACGCTCTTCGTTATCTGTGCGATAGTAGGCATTATTCTTCTCTTTTCCATTACTCACCCTTCTATGACTCTGTCAAGGATTTTTGAGGATAAGTTTATCAGTCAAGCGAAGAATCCATGTGTCATTGCTACTAGCGCTACGGAGGATAAGCTCTTTCCCGATAATTCAGTGGTCAATGTTAAAACCCGCTATGAAGCCAAGGGGGATGGGGTTACAGACGATACTCAAGCACTACTGAAAGCGATACGGGAGAACGTAGGTAAGAACAAGATTCTCTACTTCCCTCAAGGAACTTATTTGGTGAGCGATCGCCTAGAGTGGAAAGATACGAATGGTAAATGGCAATCGCAGCTATGGCTTCAAGGACAGAACCGCGCTACCACGATTCTTCGGTTGAAGGATAATGTACCAGGTTACAACGACAAGAGCAACCCTAAAGCATTAGTCTACACAGCGTCGTCACTCTTTGTGGAGCAACCTAACGGTGGCGGCAAGGATTATCCTGACAAGGGAGAGGGGAACGAGGCGTTTGGTAACTATATTGAAGATTTTACGATTGACACTGGTAATAACCTTGGAGCGATCGCACTTGATTATTTGGCAAACAACACTGGTGCTGTTCGTAATGTGACACTTCGCGGTCAAGGAACTGTTGGGTTGGATATGACTCGCAAGTGGATTGGTCCGGCTCTTGTCAAGAACATCTTTGTTGAAGGCTTTGACTCTGGAATTCGCATTGGAAGCGAGGTCAACGGTGTGACTCTCGAACACATTAGTCTTTGCAATCAAAACGCTGTTGGTCTGGAGAACTTGGGAAATGTTGTTGCGCTCCGAGACTTAGTGAGTAGTAATAGTGTCACGGCAGTACGTAACAACAACAGCATGAGCTTGATTAGCCTTCTTAACGCAGATCTTCATGGTGGGAGTCCGTCAGTAAGTGCAATAGAGAGCAATAGCAATTTGTTTGCTCGTAATGTCAGTGCATCTGGTTATCAGTCAGCAATTAAGCAAGATAATCAAGTGATAGTGGGCACAAAAATCAATGAGTATACCTCGAAACCTCCTTTGACTTTGTTTCCAACTTCTGCAAAGACTTCTCTCAATCTTCCAGTTCAAGAGCCACCAAGCTTTCATGACAATACTCTCTCAAACTGGGTAAACGTTGAGGATTTTGGTGCCAAAGGGAAAAACCCAGATGGCAGCGATGAATGGGGTGACGATACGGTGGCAATTCAAAAAGCTCTTGATTCTGGAAAATCTACTGTCTATATTCCCTCTGGTCGTTACTTTATTAGTGATACCCTACATGTCAGAGGAAATGTTCGTGAAATCTTTGCGATGGGTGCGACGTTTTCTCCTGGTGGAGCGGCTTTTCAGGATACAAACAATCCGAAAGCGTTCTTTCGGATTGAGGATGGCACAGTACCTGATGTAACTTTTGAACATGTTGGTATTCTGAATCTGGTTCAACAAGCACCACCCCAAGCTGGACTGATTGGTTTTGAACAGGCTAGTACCCGAACACTCTTTTTGAAAGATGTAACTTGTTGTTCATTAAGACCTAACGACCAGAAATACGTGTTTCGGAACACACCCGGAGCCGGAAAGCTGTTTATTGAGGATGTATCTGCTGAAACTTGGCAATTCGAGAATCCTCAACAGGTGTGGGCACGTCAGTTGAACCCGGAAGGTTCTAATAAGAAGATATTCAATAACGGTGGGAAGGTGTGGGTGCTTGGTCTGAAGACCGAAGGCGGTAATGTCAACACTGTACTCCAGACAACAGGAGGTGGTGCCAGCGAGCTATTTGGTGGGCTGTTATATGTGACTGGGGACGTGCCAGCAGATGCGATCGCTTTTATTAATGACAACTCTCGGGTTGCTCTTTCTTATGCCACGACTAGTTATAGAGCCAAAGAGTTCCAGACTCACATTCGAGAGACACGCGGGGCAGTGAATCTTCAATTTCAACGTGACCAGCTTCTCGGTCATGGTAATGGGCGTGTGGTGCCGCTTTACGTGGGGCAGTGAGTGGTTGAAAGGGTTCAGTTACAGCGTTTTTCATCTATTTGAACCACAATCTTTCGTAGGGGCGTAAGGCATTGCGCCCCTACAGTGTGGTCTATTTACCCGAAAATTGCTGTAAGATAATTTATCTACCGTTAACCTGTAGAGATGCGACATCAAGGTCTCTACATGTATAAAATTCCCGCTCTTTACCTTAACCAAAAATTCTTAACGCAATATCCAGACCGTGGGAACTTGCCAGCAGATGCCACTCTCGTGTACCAAGATTGTATCACTTCTCAATTGGTTTAAATACGACATGTTGAGGGGACGAACCCGAAGGGCTGTTTGCCCCTACATCATTTCTGGACATGCCTAATCTCAGTCTTTGACTTCTTTGCAACCTGTTTTTATGGCATTTGGTAGCGCTCAATGTATGAGTATATTGAAGGTAATTTGAATTAGAAACAACATCTTACTTGTATACTTTTTACTTCCATTATTCAGTATTATTGCAGAAGTGCGATCTTCCACCTATGTGCTTTAATCTAAACTTACAGGTGCAACAAGCGACTCTTCTAATAAAAGTTTAAACATTCATCCGGAATACTTTGGTCTACCTTGGAGCGCGTGTAAAAATATTCCTAGTCATTCTCAAATATTTGCTTACATGAAACTCATAAACCTATTTAATATAGGTTCAATTTTTGGTGTCATTCAACAGATATTTAGTTTAGACGCAACTTGCAAGAGTTGAATAGTTCTAAGATACCGTGATGTATTCTATCCCCGTCTCTAGCTAAAGGAGGAGACGGGGAAGAATCGAAACAAGTTCCCTATTAAGAAGCAAGGTAGCTGTGAAAAAGTTTAAGCGCAGAAAGAAAATCTTTTCTAAACTTTCCATTCTGTGTGGGATAGCAGTGTTTTCTCCTGTTGTCATCGTTAATGAAGCAACAGTTAATGCAAAAACACCCTCTCAATTAAGGCTTCCTAAAAAGACAGCTCTCAACGGAGGAGACAATAGATGTATCACTGCTAATAGTTCCGAGGATAAGCTTTTTCCCGAGAGTATTGCGATTAACGTTAAGACTCGATATGGAGCAAAGGGTGATGGTACAACAGATGATACTCAGGCAATCCAAAAGGCGATTCGGGAGAACATAGGTACAAACAGTGTTCTCTATTTCCCTCAAGGGACCTATCTTGTGAGCGATCGCCTGGAGTGGAAAGATACAAACGGCAACTGGCAATCGCAGCTTAGGCTCCAAGGACAGAACCGGGCAAATACAGTTATTCGCTTGAAGGACAATGCATCTGGTTACAATGACAAGAGCAACCCTAAAGCCGTCGTCTATACCGCGTCAGGTAACTACAGCCAATCTGGTGGAGGTAAAGACTATATTGGCAAGGGAGAGGGGAACGAGGCTTTTGCCAACTACATTGAAGACATGACTATTGACACTGGTAATAACAGTGGAGCGATCGCACTCGATTATTTGTCAAACAATACTGGTGCTGTTCGCAATGTCACACTTCGCGGTCAAGGACCGATTGGGCTTGACATGACTCGAGCGTGGGTTGGTCCTGCTCTGATCAAGAACGTAGTTGTGCAAGGCTTTGACTCTGGAATTGTGATTGGGGGCGAAGTCAACGGTATGACTCTCGAACACATTAGTCTCTGCAATCAAAACACTGTTGGTCTACAAAATTTGGGAAACATTGTAGCAATACGAGATCTTTGGAGCAGTAATAGTGTCCCAGCGATACGCAACACTGGGGTTACCGGTCTTCTAACGCTTGTCGATGCCAATCTTCAGGATGGCAGTCCCTTAGTAAATGCTATTGAGAACAGTAGCCGTATGTTTGCCCGGAATGTGAGTTCATCTGGCTATCTCTCTGCAATTCTGCAAGATAACAAGGTCTTGCCGGACATTAACGTCAAGGAATACACCTCGACCACTGCTTTGAGTTTATTGACATCTTCCTCTACCTCTCTCAATCTTCCAGTTGAGGAGCCTCCAAGCTTTCATGATAATAATCTGTCAAATTGGGCAAACGTTGAGGATTATGGTGCAAAAGGGAGAAACGCAGATGGCAGCGAAGAATGGGGCGATGATACGGATGGAATTCAAAAAGCGCTCGACTCTGGAAAATCCACTGTTTACATTCCACCCGGTCGTTACTATATAAGCGATACCCTACATGTCCGGGGAAATGTTCGCAAAATCATTGCGATGAATGCTACGCTTTCTCCCGGTGGGACAGCCTTTCGGGATGCCAATAATCCGAAAGCATTCTTTCGGATTGAGGATGGAGCAGCACCTGATGTGACCATTGAACGTGTTGGGATTACAAACCTGACTCCCAATGCCTCACCTGGATTGATTGGTTTTGAACATGCTAGCTCCCGAACACTGTTTTTGAAGGATATGAGCTGCTGCGCATGGAGACCGAACGATCAGAAGTATGTATTCCGGAACACGTTAGGAGCCGGGAAGCTGTTTATTGAGAATATCTCTGGTGAAACTTGGCGCTTTGAGAATCCGCAAAAGGTATGGGCGCGTCAGCTAAACCCTGAAGGTAGTAATGAGAAAATTTTCAATAACGGCGGGAAGCTGTGGGTGTTAGGTCTGAAGAGCGAAGGAGATGATGTCAACACTGTGCTCCATACCATAGAAGGTGGTGCAACTGAGCTATTGGGAGGACTTTTGTATGTGACTAAGAGCGTGTCACCTCAGGAGATTGCTTTTATCAATGACAACTCTCAGGTTTCACTCTCCTATGCTACAAGAAGCTATGGAACTAACGATTTCCAGATTCAGGTTCAAGACACACAGGGGTCTCAAACCCTGAAACTCACTCGCGATCAGGTTTTTCAGTACACTAATGGTAGTACAGTACCGCTCTACGTAGGAGGGCAGAGTAAATGAAAATAATGTTTTACTGACATAGGAAAATGCTTCCAACTGTAAAATAGACAGGATCTACGTACCATGTGCTATAAACCCCAATACAGTTCGGTTAGTGATGTCCAGATCTCGCCTATCCCTCAAAGCCCTTAAAAAGGCCGGCTATATTCCCCCTTTTCAAGCTACGGTGTACATACAAGTCTCGAAATTCCACTTATCACTTAGTTTCGTTGCCCTATCCCCCAAATTTATGGCAATTCGTGGAGTTTCAAGTACTCCAAGATTTGGGTCTTTAGAGGGTTATAAGAGTTGAAAGATATGCGGACAGGATTTGTATGTACAAAATAGCCTTTTCAAGGGGGGCTAGGGGGTATCAATTCTTAACCGAACTGTAATACTATGAACTTTATTTCTTTGTAAATATTTTCTTCGGAGCAACCGATTTTTGGTAGAAAAAACTGAGCTTCTATGCCCAAACATAGTTAGACCACAGTCGTAGGGGCGAACGGCCGTGACGCTCGAAGACTCGCTAACGCTACGCTAACGCCCTTATCAATGGTGTGGTTCATTTAAGTGAAAATTGCTGTAAATTAGGTATTCTTCAGGCTGTTCGCTAAACCATTTTCCTTCGGCGATCAAGCCTCTGCCTCTACCTTTCTGTATAAAAAGTCAGGCAAGTGCTTAGTCTGACTGACGCCATGCGTAGAGAAGGCGACGTTCCTGCCAGGAGGATGCTTGAAAACCATTGCCTTGCAAATGTTCAATCAAAGCATCAAGACTGCCAAATTCAGGATGATATTCTAGTGCAATACGCTTTACTTTTTCCAATAAAGAATGTGAGCAATTCATTAATATTGCAAATTCTATGCCCTCGATATCCATCTTCAAAAAATCTATTTTAGATAAGCCGTTTATAATATTTTCAAAGCCGACCTGAGTAACTGTTACAACGCCTTTGGAACCAGATTCAGGATGAAAATCTTGAGCGGGTACAATCATGCTGCATCCTGGATCTTCAGCTAAATAAAAATTTACTGTTCCGTCTGAAAGTCCTACAGCAGAATTGAAATGCTCAACATTTCTCACACCATTAATTTCTAAATTCTCTACCAAAGATTGATAGGTTTCAGGAGAAGCTTCATAGGAGATCACCTTTCCTAATGGAGCATTCTTAGCTGCAAAAGTTGTGAATATACCTTTGTGAGCGCCACAATCTACAATAATATCTGTTGGTGAAATTTTAAAGCCTGGTAAGCTTGTATATTGTTCATCAATGAACATTTCACTTATGAATTGACAGTCCAAAGTGTTAGATTCAGCTACAAAGTTTATTCCATTCCGCAATTTGTATAAAACTTTTTTTCTAGGTAATAAATGAAGTCTATCAAAAAACCACAAAGGAAAGTTTTTGTAAGCAGCAATAACTGAAATTGTCCTTTTGGCTAAATAGACCAATTTTGCAAAATGCTTTAACATAACTAGCTCCGATTTTTTATCTTGGATTTAGAATTTGACCTATTTAATTAGATGCAACTGAATAAGCAGGTTGATTAAGATCTTCATATAGCTTGAGGTAATTCATAGCCACTGTACGCGGCTGGAAATATTCCTGAGCAAACACTTTTGCCTGCTTTGACCAATTTACAAGCTGATTTGGTTGCTCAAAAACTTTTGACAACTGAAGCGCAGCTTCTTTCGGGTTTAATGGCAATACACAACCGAGATCGTGCTGAGAAAAAAGTTCAGCAAAATTAGGTACATCACTCACTGCACAAGGTAAACCTAGATGCATTGCTTCAGCAATAGACATAGGAAAGCCTTCCCAGCGAGAAGTTTGAATGTAAAGGCTAGCATCAGCCAAAACTTGAAACTTATCTACTCCAAAAACTGGTTTATGAAAATGAACATTACAAGGACAGTTGCGTCGAATGCGTTCTAGCCACCTCTTTGTTTTGGAAACCTCAGTTCCATACAAATGAAACTCAATCTCCGGCAGTAAGCGTGCAATTTCCAGTAATATATCTATCCCCTTATGTAGAACATCAAAACGACCTAAGTAGACTAGTCGTTTAACACCCACATTGCCTTTCCAGTTTTGCTCCCCTAACTTACAAGTATCAAAAGGATTTGCCACCCAACGGATTATGCCTGAGTAACGAGGTACAAAAGTACGCACCGTTTTTTCCTCTTTAGGAGTTACCACAGTAATCGCAGATGCCTCATAAAATCTGCGCTTCTCTGCAATCAAACTATAAACAATTTTTTTTGCCCACCCGTGCAAAGAGTCTAATCCGCCATGTGGAGTAATGACATAGGGAATTTTACGTTTGACTATATTCCTACCTAAAGTAGCTTGTTTAGGAACAAACACAGAGTGCATATGCACAATGTCCGGAGCGTCAGAATCAAGAAGCGACTCTAACATCTTCAAGTCGTAACGCCAGGTATTAGCTGGGATGTATACTAACTTGAAACCAGCTTCCTCAGATAATACCTTGGCAGCTTCATCTGGTGGGAAATGTAGTAATAGAGTCACTTGATGACCCAGTAAAGCTTGCTCTCTAGCAACTAACCAAACGGTTGTATTGACTCCATCCACTCTTTGTGGGGAAGAAGAACAACCAACATGCCAAATCTTCATAGTAATGTCCAAAGTGCTTCAGGTTTTAGATATTGTCTAAGGGCTTAAGACAAAGTTGTGGGTATATTTCTGGTAAAAACTCAGTCATAGTAGATGATTGCGGACCAAAGGAAAAATGTCCAGCAAACAAATTGTGAATTACAATCATAACTTTGGACATTTCTATACATTCTTTACAGAGATATTCTTCATCCATACCGAGGCCACCTTCTTTTAATGAAGTTCTAAAGCCGCCTATCGCTTCCCAAAACTCTCTCTCAAATAAAATGGCTCCAATACTAAACCGATGAGGTGATGCTGAGTATTTGAAAGGCTGTGAGGCAATATAGTGAGCAACTTCATCAAAAGGTAAGCTTTTTTCCCACAACCATTTAGCCGCTTCACCATCATAAAAAGCTTTTACACCGTTGACTGAGTGTTTTAACTCGCCAAATTTAGCTTTGTATTCATCATCAGCATTGATAGTTCTCAAGAAACTAATGTATGAGTAACCGTTAACATTAAGTAACGGAGAACAAAAACCAGGATTATATAATCCTTCATTTTTAATGTATAAATACCCTTCTAAAAGGCGCTCAAAAAAATCTTCTGAGATGAAAATATCTTCATCTGTCTTATATATCCATTTTGCTTTAGGATACTTAGTTATTGCTAGATTTTGAACTAAAGAAACTTTATTAACTTTAGTATGTAGGTAAGACCAACCATGTTTTGCTGCCATTTCAGCTAGTTGTTCAGAATACAAACCAGAAGAGAGGATGCAAACATCAACATCAGGTGGTGCAAATTTGGCAATCCGAGTGAGAGTCAAGGACCACAAAATACTTTTGTAACCAGCAAGGATAATCAAAAGGCGGTCAGAACCTTTACTTCTATCAATAAATTCATGGGAGCCTCTAAAATTAAGCCACTGAATAAACTTTTTATTTAACTTGCGACTTAGAGTAGTTATTAGCCAAAGATACCAATCCCGATGGTTTAGGAGCCGTTTGAGTTTGATAAAAAAGTCTGCCACATCTTCCTCCAAATAAACTTAAGCTAACTAATTGCAACATTTACTATGACAGCAATCTAATTTACTTCAGCCAAAGTGCTATTGCCAAAACTTGAGAGATACTACTCCCGAACTAGTAAAAAATTACCTATCTTCTTTTTTATTTTCTTGGCGTCCTTGGCGCGGACAGATTCTTACGGAGGGAAACCCTCCTGCGAACTGTCCTTGTCTTGGCGGTTCAATAAATTAGGTATTTTTCTAGCGGCAAGGGAGTCACTCTTCATACTTTTGCTTTTTTTGACTGATATATCTCGTCTTTATAAACAATAGAAGGTTACTACCTTGTTCCCTGATTTGCTATCTCTTTCTCAAATACACCTAGCGCTCGAATCACTGCTTGATCCATGTCGTAGTACTTGTAATCAGCAAGTCTTCCAGCAAACAGTACTGTACCGTTGAGTTTATCTATTTCTTTCTGATAAAGATCCAGAAGCTCGCGGTTTTTCTCATTGAGGATGGGGTAATAAGGGTCATTTTTCCCAGGTACGTAAGCTTGAGGATATTCCATCACCAAAGTGGTTTTGGGAGAGGTTTGTCCTGACAGGTATTTCTGTTCGGTAATGCGGGTGATGTCGTAGTCATTGGGGTAGTTGACTGTACCTACCTCTTGATAACACTCTTGATCCAAAGTCTCGAATTGAAAGCGCAGACTGCGGTAGGGTAATTCACCATACATATAATCGAAGAAGGTATCAATCGGTCCGGTGCAAAGTATCCGGTTGAATGTAACGTCGTTCATTACCTCGCGGTAATCTGTATTGAGCAGTACCTTGATATTGGGGTGAGCCAACATTTTGCGGAACATTTCAGTGTAGCCAAGCTTAGGCATTGCTTGGTAAGGGTCTTGAAAATAACGGTTGTCACGGCTAATATAGACTGGAACACGTCCGGTAACTCCTCGATCCAGTTCCTCTGGTTTCACACCCCACTGCTTCATCGTGTAGTGGAGGAAGATATTGTTATAGATGTAATCAGCTAGAAAGGTGAGATCACCACTTGCACTCTCACGCAGTTTCAAAATGGGTACCTTCACTCCAAAACCGAAGTTTTCTAGAAGTAAATTCTCCAGCTTCTCTGCATACTTTGGTGGGAAAAGGGCGTAGAGCGAATTCAAATTAAAGGGGATAGGAACCTTTTTACCTTCGACTACTCCCAATACATGATGATGGTAATATCTCCAATCAGTAAATTGGGAGAGATAATCCCAGACTTTTTTAGATTTGGTGTGAAATATGTGGGGTCCGTATTTATGGATTAATATGCCATGCTCGTTGTAGTAATCGTAGGCATTGCCACCGATGTGATCCCGTTTCTCTACAATAAGTACTCTTTGCCCAAGCTCGTTAGCAACTCGTTCAGCTATTACGCAGGCAGAATACCCAGCGCCTATGATTAGCCAATCAAATTTCATGTGATTTTTCCTTGTTATAAATTATATGCAATTCAGCCTTCAAACTTTTTAAACAGAGACCTTAGTTGTAATAAAGGATTCTGTATGACAGAATAAAATTCCTTAAATTAATTTTTATTCTAATAAGTAGATAAATGTATCTATACTCTGTTTGGTAGTTGTTTTATATGTTGTTCAATTTTCTCTAAAAATGGCTGATATACTCCTTGAGGAGAAAGTTTTTCACTTACATACCTACGAGCTTGTTCTTCCATCCATTGGCGTTGCTCTGGATTAGTCAAAAGCTTATGTATTGCTGCCGCAAAATTTTCAGCAGTGTCAGCCACAAGTACAGCACTACCCGCAATTTCACCCAGTCCTTGAACACCTACGCTCGTTGAAACGCAGCTACGACCGTATGACAAAGCTTCTACAAGCTTAATTTTTAGCCCACTTCCCATAAGGATAGGGACTAGACAAACTTCAGCCGTACTGTATTCAGGTTTTAAATTGGCAACCCTACCTAGAAGGCAAACATTTGAAAAACTTCCTTGGATTTGCTTACATACAGAACCACAGACATGGAGACTGCAATAGGGAGCTACCTGTAAAACCAGGGGCCATACATTCTCTAGAAACCACTGTAAACTGTGAGTGTTATGGGGGGAAGAACTTCCCACAAATAAGCAGCGACCAGGAACCTGTCTAGTGTCGTGAGAATGACAAATAACAGACATAGGCATATAAATCACCTCGCTTGAAGGAGCCATCTTCTTAAGAATTTCAGCCTCCTCTTCTTGAATAGCTAATAAAACTTGTGCCTTACTTAATTGTGCAGATTCATTGTCCCAATTCCAGTCAGAAAGTTCTGAGGTTTCGCCCATTCTTCTAAAATCTGCAACTCTTTTATGAAGAATATCGTGAGTTAATATAACTTTTAATACTGATTCGTCAAAAGAAGAAGCATCGAATACACTACCTAACCAAGCATAGTTAGCAACAACAACATTCGGCTTGAATCTAACAAGTCGTGAATTTACAAAAGCTAGTTCTTTTGGCGTTACCAAAGTATCCCAAGGTTGAAGGGCGATCGCATGACCGAGCTTTTTTTTTCTTTCATCTCTGGCAGAACGGTAGAAATCTTTCAACTTTTCTGGTATCAACCGATTGTATAACAGTAGTAGCGGTGCCGTCAGCCACTCTGATAACGAGTTGAATCTAAGCAGAATGCGACCAATTTGCAAATTGTTCTGTACTGATACATTAGCAAGTGCTGCCAAGTAGGTAGGAATGATATACCAAGGAATTGTGCCATTAGGTGATGAGTTAAGAAGTACATACTCTATTTCACAATCTGCCTGCTGCAAGTAGCGCATGAAATCGAGAATATATGCAGAACCACCAAATGTATTCTCAATTGGAAGACCTCTACTGACAATCTGAACCTTGATAGGTCCATTACTTCTAGATTTTAAGGAAATTAAGCATTCCTGTGTTATTAAGCTCATGATGCTAAATTGAATATTTTTACTACCTTCGCTCGTAAACTAGGAGATAAGTTTTGAGTGTTCCAAATTGTCGGAATATATCTTGAGTTAAATTAAGATAAATTAGTAAATTCATTTCCGTAATACTGCTGGATTCTTCAGAAACTTCCAAAAAAATCAGGATTAATTGACAGCCATTTTGTAAAGGTTTTGTAAAGTTACGGAATTATGTTCCTTAAACTAACTGCTCTTTCACTTTCACACCATTTTTTTTAACTATATAAGCTGGAACACCAACAACCACACAATTCTCTGGTACATTTTTCACGACAACTGCATTAGCTCCTACTGTAACATTGTCACAAATAGTGACTGACCCAATGACTTTTGCTCCTGCATTTATTATTACATTGTTCCCAATTGTAGGACAACTGGTTGCGTCTTTAAAACCTATTGTTACCTGCTGATTAATCCAGCAATTTTCGCCAATACTTTTGGCAGCAATTATAGTACTAAACCCGTGCTGTATAAAGAAACCAGAACCAATATTTTCGCATTGGAATATAAGGGATGAACGACCTCTATAAACAATACTGAAAACATACGTCAAAGTTCTAATTAAAAAATTACTTTGAGAGATTCTGTAGTAATATAAATTTTTAAATGCCTGATGCCAATTATCAGTAAGTAGTGAAAGTAAGCTGAACAAATCAGAGTTTTTATTCCATCCAATTGCTTGTATCCAACGTTTTACATCAAGCATAATGACCTGCTTCTATTTTTCCTTACTTAAAAAAAATAAAATAAGTAAAGGAGATGTCAAAGCCATTGCAATTCCTTTTATCAACCTGTATACATT
>JAQYWO010000402.1 GCA_029379215.1 Rhizonema sp. PD37 | reverse complement strand
AGGTGATGGAGACGTAAAGGTTTTTTTCATTCGCTTCAAATAAAAAAATATTTGTCCATTAGTTCACTCTTTAAGTTACATACAGATGATGAAATATAATCAATTACTAGTAGCTTTTGTTGCAGTGGCATTTCCAATTCTTTTTAAATCACTTCCGGCAAAAGCGTTTAACTTAATCTACTCACCAGACTCCATTAATAATCTGAAGTTTGCAGAATACACTACAACAGTGGGTAACAAAGGAAAAGTTTATCTGGACGAACTTCAGAAGATAGATCCTCCAAGCTCTAAACTCTTAAAGGCTTTTAAGAATCAATTCCCATTAGGTTGGGAATTCGAGTCATCATTTACTCCGATATACGGTGACTTTGTAGTAAACGAATATATACCATGCCCTCCCAATTCTTGCCATGATATAGGTCCCAATGTTGGAGGGTTGCTCAACCTCGATTATGTACCTAAAAATTTTGGGTTTGATCCACAACTTGGGCGTGAGGTGATCGACTTCCCTGACCCTAAGACTGGTAAAGTGAGATGGGTTCAGTGGGTGACCGACAACCATAAACTAAATGGTCAGCATGGTGAAAAGGAAGCTGTTCTTGATACTGACACAAGTACTCCGTACTACTATGGACACTCTGAGCTATTGAATAAATTTACACCCTACTACTTTTATGACAATTCTGGCAGAATTGATATTGGTGAAGATCATGATTGGCTTGCTAATCTTTATCTAGCTTATGAAAAACCGGGTTCTAGTAGTAATTCACGCAAAGTTCAAATCTTTGGTGGAGTCAGTTGGGGTTGGCATAACGAAGTAGAGCGAAAGAAAAAAGAACCTGATCCAAACCCTCCTTTTTGTTCGATCTATGAAAGAAATAATAGCAATGGCAATAATTGTAAACCTAAAATAGACCTCGAATTTCTCTTCGATACCACAGGTAGCATGAGGTCATCCATTGCTTCAGTGCAAACTGCCGCTAAAAATATTCTCAATCAATTAGATACTTCGGGTGCAGATTATCGCATAGCAGTCGCCGACTACAAGGATTTTCCAGAGCAAAGTGGTTATCCTTATCGTGCAGACTTGCCTTTCTCTACAGATAAAACGGCTATTACTAATTCTATTAACAGCCTAAGTAACGATATTGGGGGTGGTGGCGATACTCCAGAAGCTGCTTATTCTGGTTTAATTAGGACAATTAATACAGAAGGCTTAGGTTCGTGGAGGGATGGAGCGAAAAGGTCTGTAGTCATCTTGACCGATGCTCCGCCACATGACCCTGAGCCTCACACAGGCTACACATCGAAAGATGTAGTAGACGCAGCTTATGCTAAGGGTGTGTCCTTTAATCTTCAGAATTGGAACGCAATCACAGCGAATGATGCTGTATACCCAGTCAGCATCTACAGTATTATACCTGGTGGAGATTACAGTGCCGTTTCCTATTTTTCCAAGACATCAGAACAAACAGGTGGAAAACTATATACGACCAATTCATCGGAAGATATAGCCAATGCACTTTTAGATATTACAGATGATATAACACATACAAGTGGTGAAACTCCTGAAAGCGTGCCTGAACCCTCACCTGTGATTGGGCTATTGACTGTTGTTTTCGCCCTGTTAGGTTTGTCTCAATTGAAACGCAAAAAGCTAGTAGAAACGTCTTCTTTAACTAAACTGTTTTCGACCAGAGATTCGACATATGTTTCCACTGACATTTCCTATGCTATTATCTTAATAAAAAATGTCTGAGTTAATAGTATAAGTCAATAAGCACGGAACTCAAGCATATTGCATCAAATAAAAATCAGAAGTATCTAACACTAATGTCAATAGTTGCCACTTTCACTTATGCTGATTGAACATTGAAAAAAACTTTTAAAACGTTAGGAAATCTCTTATGCCTAACCTCACATCAATATTTTTAGCTATAGTTTTAGTCTTTTTTGGGATAATGGTATTAAGTCGTGCGCCATTAATTATGACGGCGCGTGAAGAAGTGGTTTTTGAGAGGGTAGCTAACATGAATAAAAGTGAATCTTATCACAGCAATGCTGTTGAAGTAGATGGACTTTTCTTTGAGACTTTAGTGCCAGAGCGAGTGGTGCATGTTCATAAATACGAGAAAGAGACTCCTGTTCAATTCGGGTTTCGCATTACCAATCAAGCATCAACCCCTTATCGCTTTGAACTGCAACGGTTTCTACCAGAACTTTCCGATCCACACAGACGACTGATAAAGATAAACGGTATCAATCGGAATACAAGCACTCAAGCTGAAGAATCGGATATCCCGCTAATCATTCCAGGAGATAGTTTGGAGTTTTTGATGACTACCAAAATTCGTTGGTACAGGAAAGACTGGTTCCAGCTTTTAGGACAAGTGATGTATGGAGGTTTTTGGACTTTTAATAACCTCAAACCAGGGAAATATCAAGTTAGGTTCAGTTATGAAAATCTACTAACGAAAAAAGAAATGCTTTTATACAAAGGTAGAACTGAAGTTGATAGTTTTTGGACTGGCAAAATAACAACACCTTTTGCACAATTACGCCTTAGATAAAACTTTATTTTGAGAGGGTAGCTAACATGAATAAAAGTGAATCTGATCACAGCAGTGCTGTTGAAGTAGATGGATTTCGCTTTGAGACTTTAGTGCCAGAGGAAGTGGTGCATGTTCATAAATACGAGGAAGAAACCCCTGTTCAAATCGGGTTTCGCATCACCAATCAAGCATCAACTCCCTATCGCTTTGAGTTGCAACGGTTTCTACCAGAACTTTCCGATCCACACGGAAGGCTTATGAAGATAAACGGTGTAAATCGGAATACAAGCACTGAAGCTGAAGAATCGGATATCCCGCTAATCATTCCAGGAGCAAGTGTAGAGTTTTTGATGAGTGCCAAAATTAGTTGGTACAGCAAAAACTGTTTTCAGCTTTTAGGAGATGCGATTTATGGCGGTATTTGGACTTTTTATAATCTCAAACCAGGAAAATATCAAGTTAGGTTCTCATATGAAAATCAGTTACCAAACCGAAAAATCCTTATACCACCAAGAAGAACTGAAATTGATGGTTTTTGGATAGGGAAAATCACGACTCTGTTTGCACAGTTACGCTTTAGATGAAACTCAGTTCTTTTGTATAACTCACTTCAAATAAATAATTTTTTATCCATTATGGTAGCCTAATAAGATCCCTGACTTCTCTAAGAAGTCAGGGATCTATGTGCTTCAGACTCCCACTTCCTAATTACTCTTCATCCAACTGAACATAGCACGCAAATCTTTACCGACTTCCTCAATTGGGTGTTCGCCTTCTTGACGACGCATAGAGGTAAATCCTGCTTTACCTGATTGATTTTCTAAAACAAATTCCCGTGCAAATTGTCCGGATTGAATTTCTTTAAGAATTTGACGCATTTCTAATTTGGTTTGTTCGTTAACAATCCGAGGCCCACGAGTATAATCACCATATTCAGCCGTGTTAGATATGCTGTCGCGCATTTTAGCCAAGCCGCCTTCGACGATTAAATCAACAATCAATTTGACTTCGTGAAGACATTCAAAATAAGCTAATTCTGGTTGATACCCTGCTTCGACCAAAGTTTCAAATCCAGCTTTGATTAAGGCACTTAATCCGCCGCACAGTACTGATTGTTCACCAAACAAGTCGGTTTCGGTTTCTTCGCGGAAAGTAGTTTCGAGAATGCCAGCACGAGAGCCGCCGATACCTTTAGCATACGCCATAGCGCGATCGCGTGCCTGACCACTGGCATCTTGATATACTGCAAACAGACAAGGAACTCCTTGACCTTGTTCATACGTCCGCCTTACCAAATGTCCCGGTCCTTTTGGTGCTACCATCACCACATCTACGTTAGCAGGAGGGACAACTTGACCAAAGTGGATATTGAAGCCGTGAGCAAAAGCTAAAACATTCCCTTCTTCTAAATTCGGTTCAATGTCTTCTTTATAAACTGTTTTTTGCACCTCATCTGGTAATAAAATCATAATGAACTGAGCCGCCTTGGCAGCATCTGCTACATTCTTCACTGTTAACCCAGCAGCTTCAGCTTTCAAAGCAGACTTACTGCCCGGATATAGCCCGACAATGACATTCATACCACTATCTTTGAGATTCAGGGCGTGGGCATGACCTTGGGAACCATAGCCAATGATGGCGATCGTCTTTCCAGCTAAAAGGTCTAAATTAGCATCTTCGTCGTAGTACATCCGGGCCATAGCAGCATCTCCACTCAGCAAGCTTACTTCATTGCAGAATTGTTATTTTACATCACATCGGATCATCATGCTGTTTCGCGATCTATTCTTTGTACTTCGTCATTAGATAATTTCACCTCCACAGCACGTACTGAGTCTTCGATGCTGGAAATTTTGCTCGCGCCAGGGATAGGTAAGATACAGGGTGATTTGGAACGTAACCACGCCAGCACAATACAATACACCGACACATTTTTTTCCTGAGCTAACTTGGATATTGTCGGAAAATCTTGCAAGCTCTTATGGCGACGACTACCACCGAAGGGACTCCAAGGCAAAAACGTCAAATTCTCTTTCTCACAATACTCCAGTACACCATCGAACTCTGGTTGTCTCTGCCAAGGGTTGTACTGATTTTGCACGGAGACAATATCAACGACATCCCGCGCCTGCTTGATTTGCTCAACGGAAAAGTTAGAAACTCCCACAAACCGAATCATTCCAGCTTCTACTGCTTCTCTTGCTGGTGTGAGGGATTCCTTAATGGTATATTTACTATCTGGAGCATGGTATTGCCAGATATCTATAGGTTTCTTACCACCTAAAGTCTCAAAACTGGTGCGGATGGTTTCCCCTAAATGCTTTGGATCACCATTGCCTGTCCAACTGCCATTGGGACGCATTAAACCGCCTTTAGTTGCCACAATGACATTACTGACATCACCATTATAACTTTCCAAAGCTTTATGAATCAGTCGCTCGTTGTGATGCTTATCTGATTCATCTTTACAGTAGGAGTCCGCAGTGTCAATAAACGTGACTCCTTGTTCCAAAGCACGATGAATGACGTTCAGCGATTCTGATTCTGGGGGGCGATCGCTCAAAGACATCGGCATACCCCCCATCCCAATCGCACTCACGTAAACATTAGTTTTTCCGATCTGTTTTGTTTCCATGATTTTCATTTCCGTTTTCTATACATTCAGCATTCAGAGGAAGGAGTATTCTGTGTAAGCATTCGCTCAAGAGCGCCAAATAAATGATCTATGCTGGAAAATAAGGGATATTACGCTCATATGTCCCATTTGCTATGAATATTTTTGAGAATTCATCCCTCCTCGGGATTACCTCACACAATATCAGGCGTATGGGTATATGTCATCCAATCATACAAATGACAATCGTGATTTCACGGTTTAAACCGAGAGCCAGTGTTGTATAGAATATTTCCAATAATCAGGCGATAACGCTTATGAGCGACTTTCCAGACTTTACCAGCTACGGTTTCACTGTGGTTCGAGAACTCGGTTATAATCTTAATGGTGGTCGCGTCACCTACAAAGCGAAGCAATTAAACTCTGTTGAAGAGGTTGTGATTAAGCAGTTTCAATTTGCGCGATCGCAAGATTGGCGTGGTTTCAAAGCTTATGAGCGCGAAATTCAAGTACTACAAGGGTTAAACCATCCGGGAATTCCTCGTTATCTCAATTCTTTTGAAACCTCTTCTGGGTTTTGCATGGTTCAGGAATACAAAAACGCTCAAACTTTAGCAGTGAAGCGTAGTTTTGCTCCAGATGAAATTAAGCAAATTGCCATTGATATTCTCGAGATTTTAGGATATCTGCAAAGCAGAATTCCACCGATAATTCATCGCGATATTAAGCCAGAGAACATTTTGGTAGATTCGGAGATGAATGTTTATTTAATTGATTTTGGCTTAGCGAGAATTGGCGATCTTGAAGTCGCAATGAGTAGTGTTGCACTGGGAACATTGGGTTTCATGGCACCAGAACAAATATACAGCCGTCAGTTAACTGAAGCGACTGACTTATATAGTTTGGGTGCAACATTAATCGGCTTGCTGACAGGAACAAAATCTACAGCAATGGACAGTTTAATTGATGAAGATGGACGCATTGCTTTTCAGCACTTAGTTCCCAAGTTTAGTCTCCGCTTTGTTGAGTGGTTGACAAAGATGGTTCATCCTAAAGTTAAAGAGCGTTTCCAAAATGCGGAAGCGGCTTTAGAAGCACTCAAACCACTATATATTATCCGCCTTCCTGAGCTAAAAGTTAATCAATCAAGTCTTGTCTTTAACGCTACCGAACTAGGTGCGCGGCTAACGCAGGCGATCGCTCTTAGTAACTCAATTCCAGAAACAGTTTTAGAAGGCAGATGGGAAGTCGCACCACACCAAAGCGATCCACCACATAATCCGGAAATCCATGCTTGGATTTCCTTCAAACCCGAATCTTTTGCCACCAATCATCTAGATTGTAGAATTACAGTTGATACCAGAAAGTTGATGGCAGGTAAAGTTTATCAGCGTCAATTGAAACTGTACACAAATTCTCATCCAGAAATTCACATTTTCGATATTGAAGTTCGGACGGCGAATTTACCCATCCAAGGTAAACAACTTCCTTTCCTTTGGCTTTTACTATTAATAGCGACTTCTTCAATATTACCTATTGAAATAAGTTATCTCCATAAAGCTTATGAAATTATGATTCAAAAAATTATTGAAGTTTGGTATCACAGTTATGGGTTTTAGGTTATGCGACGTAAATCTATTTATGAAATTTGGTTGTATTTGACCGTAATACTACTTGTTATTTGGCTAGTTATACAA
>JAQYWO010000401.1 GCA_029379215.1 Rhizonema sp. PD37 | reverse complement strand
GCGAAATCTTTACCGAAGCAGCAGAGGAAATTAGAGCCGGGAAGAATCGTTCATTGGACAGTTTCTATGCCGATCAACTTCGTCTTTATTTTCAACAACACCAATAATCTCCTCAAGATTTTAGAGCAAGTTGTTAGTGAGGCGATCGCGCAAGTCAAGCGGCTTGAGACCCATTTTCCTGATAAGAAGAGGAGGTGAGCGTAATGCAAGTACGGTGGAACTTCAAAATCAAAAAAGAGGAGAGTTCAAAATGATAGTTTACATTCCTTTCATTCTCACTGGAGTCTTCTTATTCCTCTTTCTTCTGGAAAGACTTATCCCCCTGCGTTCCGTTAAGCATTCGCTCAAATGGCGGCTTTGGATTAATTTTTGCGTCACGACTTTGGCATTTGCTATAAATGCAGTTCTGGTACAACCGCCAATCAGACTTACAATGCAGTGGACAAATCAATTATCCTTAGGATTGACTCACGTTGTGGAACTACCTGCGGCTGTGAAGTTTGCGCTCGCCTTTTTGCTGATGGATTTGACGTTCTACTATTGGCATCGCGCTAACCACAGATTCTCCTTTTTGTGGCGCTTTCACAATATTCATCACATAGATCCAGATATGGATGTCTCCACCGCATTTCGCTTTCACTTTATAGAGATTGCCTTATCAACCGGATTTCGGCTTTTTCAAATTGCTCTCATCGGGGTATCCACAGCGACTTTCGCTGTGTACGAGTTGATCTTTCTGGCAAACACTTTGTTTCACCACAGTAATGTGCGCCTTCCTGTGAGAGTGGAACGCCTGCTTAACATTGCTCTAGTGACGCCGCGCATGCATGGCATCCACCATTCCCAAGTTCAAGATGAAACTAACTCTAACTATTCTGTCATTTTTCCCTGGTGGGATCGACTGCATCACACCCTACACTTAAATATTCCTTCCTCAGAAATCACTATTGGGATTCCAGCATATTCGGAGGCTGATGACAACAAGCTACAGAATCTCCTCATCATACCTTTTCAAAAGCAGCGCGACTACTGGCACAAATCTGACCAATCAACTGTAGAACGTAAAGAAAGCGTCGTTAATATGACAAAGTAGAAGATTTTTCTGATAGGTTCGTAGTTGCGCTGTCTTCGCTCTTAACACTTTGATAGCGAAGACAGCGCAACTACAAACATTAGACATGGAGTGAAAATTAATTATGCGTTCGTTGAAACCCTTGTTAGGGGCGCTCCTGCAGGAGCGCCCCTACATCATTTCTGGAGATGTATATTATTTTATTTAGTTGCGTTCAAACCTGGAATGCCGTTTTTCATAGCGTTCTGGTTGTTGGACAAGAAGTTATAGAAAGGCAAGTGCTGATGGAACACATCCAATGTGCCTGTTGCTGTAGGACGCCGCCAGTCAGCTTGCAAGTCAGTGGTAATGGCAGCCCAATTGACGACCTTAATTCCAGCTTGTACCATTCGCATACAAGACATCAATTCTGACATCTGATCCCAGCAGCCGGAGCAGTCGTACACAGCGTACACGTCGTAACCTGCGACCTTTGCTTGTAAGGCTGGAAACATTAGGCAGACATCTGTAGTTACGCCCGACATAATAAGTTTTTTACGTCCCGTCGCTTCAACAGCCTGGACAAAGTTAGGATCGTCCCATGCACTAATCGGTCCAGGGCGGTAGATCGTAGGCGCATCTGGAAACATGGACGTTAACTCTTCTATGAGCGGACCGTTCGGTCCTTCGGCGAAACTGGCTGTGAGGATGGTCGGTAGGTCATGTATCTTCGCCGTTTTCGCCAGTGCTAACACATTGCTGCGGAACTCGGACAGTTTGATATCTTGCACTCCTAACATAGTACCAGTCTGGTGGTCAATCAGAAGCATGGCGCAGTTGTCTTTTGTCAGGCGATCGTAATAGATACTTTCCATTGGAGTATTTCCTTCACATGGTCTTACTGCGCGTATATTACCGGAGTTCCGTACTCAGCGTATTGCTTTTTCTTGCTAAAATTTGTTCTAATTTTGTGACACGTCTAGCTAGGAACAACGACGATGAGCGAACAGAGAATTACAGCCATTGGTGTCAAAAGCGGAGAACCTACACTAGCCGTACCTAACGTACCTATTCTGTCAAGCGAAAGAAATGCATGGGACGGTATTCTTGTTGAACAGCATCGACTCAGATCTGCACAGATTCCCGAACTTAGTGTGCCAAAGCACCTGATCTGCATTCAGCTTAGTTCTGAAGTGGAATTAAACTGGCGTGTGGCAGGTGAGCGAGAACAAAGCAGACTCTTGACGCCTGACGACATCTCCTTTACCCCTGCGGGTTTACCAAGGATGGTGCGTTGGAAGCAGCCAGTAGAGATAATCTTTATATCCCTTGAGCCAGAATCAATCGCCCGCGCCGTACATGACTCAGTTTATGCAAATGACATCGAATTTGCTCCAAGGTGGGGAGGACGCGATCCGCAAATACAGCACATTGGATTAGCGTTAAAGGCTGAGTTGGAAACGGGCAGCTTGAACGGTCGTCTTTACGGAGAGTATTTGGCGAATGCGTTAGCTGTTCATGTATTGCATCGGTACTCTGTCGCCATGCCAACTATTCAAAATTTTACTGGTGGTTTGCCGATGAACAAGCTCCGGAAGGTGACAGAATATATTAATGACAACCTCGACCAAGACCTCTCGCTTGATACAATTGCCGCAACGATTGGGATGAGTTGTTATTACTTTGTACGTATGTTTAAGCAGTCCACTGGTCTAACTCCCCATCAGTACGTGATTGAACGTAGGTTAAATCGGGCAAAAGTGCTACTTACTACAACCGATCTCACAATCTTGGAAATTTCTTTTCGTGTTGGCTTTAAAAGTCAAAGCCACTTCACACGTCTGTTTCGCAAGCTAACAGGGATCACACCAAGAGCATATCGTGGTTAGTCTTGCTTTTCTATGAGAGGCGGCGCGATCGCATGCATTAAAAATATAAAAAGCTTGAAAGATAGGAAAGTCCGACAGCAGGAATGTGGCGAGTGGTGACGCAAGATGTCAAACTTGGAGACGTTGATCTCGAAGCGGGATCTTTGGTCATGATTCGCTTCGATGCTGCTAACCGTGACGCTATAAGATTTCCAGAGGGTGAGCGTTTCGATGTGTGCCGTCATAATGCCAACCACCACCTATCTTTTGGTTATGGCACTCATTTTTGTTTAGGCGCTACACTTGCTCGTAAGGAAATAGCGATCGCCTATAAGCATTTACTGCTAAGGCTTCAGAACATCCGTTTGGCAGAAGAAAATTACCAGTGTTCCCCGAACATACTCATGCGGGGACTCAAGTACCTCTATATTGAGTTCGATAAATTAGCATAAGAGGTGCCTGAACACAACCGAACAGGAGCAGTATCAAACGGACTCATAGGGGTGATGTCTATTTGTATAACATCTTATCTCTCCATTCTATCTACAAAACCGTATTAGACATCTCCAGTTCCAAACGTAGGGGCGCTCACCGTGACTGCGTTCTATGTATGGTAAGGCTTTCCTCGCTCCTACCAAGGATTTTAACAAACGCATAATTAATTTTCACGAACTTACTTAGTATACTGATTACATATGTACACAGACACGAAATTTTGTGTCTGTGCAGAGGTGAAGAGTTTGTAAATTACTTTAATTGAACGGTATTGTTCTATAATCGCCTAGAAGGTTATCAGCATTACTTGCACTAAACAAACTTCATTGCCACCCCATTCATACAATAACGTTTGCCCGTAGGTGCAGGACCATCATCAAATACATGACCTAGATGTCCACCACAGCGATGGCAATGCACTTCAACTCTGGTCATAAAAAGCGAATTATCTACATATGTGCCAACAGCCCCATCAATAGGTGCGTAAAAACTAGGCCAGCCTGTGCCACTGTCGAATTTAGTTTTAGATGTAAACAATGGCAGATTGCAAGCAGCACACACATAAGTACCTTTGGCATATTGCTTGTCGAGTGGGCTGCTGCCAGCAAATTCAGTTCCATGTTGACGCAGCACCTGAAACTGTTCCGGCGTTAAAATCTTGCGCCATTCTGCGTCAGTTTTAGTAATTTCAAACTTTTTTTGTGCAACTGCCATAACTTGCGATTTCCCTGTTAAATATTGCGATAACCATGCTGTTCCGAGCATTGCTGCACCTGCCTGTAAAAAATACCGTTTCTTCATAATCTAGTTACATTAACCACCAACTACTAGTATGAGCGATGACCCTGAATCAGTCCTGATAGCATCATTAAAATTCGATAAGTGCCTTGATGAACAGCCATGTAATGTCTGAAAGCGAAGCTACGGAACATTTATAAAACTAAAATTGCTCTATGATCTAAAAATCACTTTAAAGCTAATGTAGGTTGGGGAGCCAGCGCGAATGACGGCTTTCCCCAACATAGGCAACTGGCTTTTAAAGAGCAGACATTGCCATTATTTATCGGTTCAACATGATCGCCTATGCACGAAAGTTGATGAGCGTGCGAACACGTCCAGATGGATCAACAGAAAAGACATAACCTTTCTAAAGGCTCTCTCTACGTAGGTAAAGGTGTTCAAAGGTTTCTTCGCTCACCTTGAGATCTAACATACAACTATCCTTAACTGAATCGTATTGGTTTTTAATAAGTCTTTTATTAACTCAGCACGACCGGGTTGTTTTGCTGTGCTTAATTTAAACTCCAGTAAAATGACTGGGTCTAGTTTCCACTTGAAATGACACTCAACAAACAGCTTGTTGTCGTCTCAACGAGGAAACTAGACCCAGTATAAACTTTTCGGAAATTAGAGTTTAGAACTTAGCGTCTGCCACGCTTAGGTACTAGGTTCATATAATCGAGGTCATGAGCTGAGACTCGTTGAGCGTAGTTACCTTGAGTATTGACAGATGCGGCCATGTCAGCGTACTTGCGTGGATCGCCTTCTGGCAGTCGCCGTTCTTGAGACTTGCGGCTGTAGAATTTGTCCAAAGTGAAACGCCAGTCGGTAGCGACGGTGCCAGCTTTTTCTTGGAAGTCTTCGCCGTAGCGAGGAGTGACCAAGTTAAAGGGACGTGCTTCCATACGCTTGCGTTGGTAAGGCACGGTGTTTTCGCCAAAGTTGTCGTTATACTCTTGACTATCTATGATGGCATTCACAAAACCATCAAAGCCCTTGGTTCCAATCACGATTGACCAAGCAATTTCTTCTTGTTTGTTGTAAGGTGCACGACCTAACAAGCGCTTAAGAATAATGTCTACTAAACGGTAGTTATTATTCACTGAGACAACCAAACGGTAGAATGCCTCGGATCTGGCTAAACCACGAATGAAGTCGCGTACTGAAATCGAGCCGTTTTTCACCTGGGATTCCAAATTCTTCTGGCGGTTGAATCGGAGGATCTCATGTTCGCTAAAAACTTGACGATATCCAGCCCAAATAATATTCTCTATATCAGTATAAGTACTGACATCTTCAGTCCGGTAGATATACGGAGTATCTTCATTCAGGTCTGCTTTACCAAAGCTCTTAACCCGTTGATTTTGACTGCTGGGTTTGTATTGAAGTAGTGGCAATGCCATACTCGATTTTTCCTCGTAATTTATCAAAAATTTAAACAAATAACTAAGCTTTTGTTCTTTATCCTTGGTCGTTTGTTACAAATGATTAATAACTATTGACAAAAGATGTTCTAAACAAGTAAATAGACAAGTCTATTTACTTCACAGCTTAGCTAGAAAAACAGAAAGAGGGTTGATTGCTCAATATCCTCATTTTATTTTGGATTGGGGATTTTGGATTTTGGATTAATAAGTTATTATTCAAGTCCGATTATCTAAGGTACTAATCGGAGTAAACAATAATCGCTCAATCGCTCAATCGGTTTACCGCAAAGACGGGAAACTAGCACTAGGACTGATGGAAACAGGAACACCTTGTGCTGTTTTATCTCGTCGTGAGCTATCTGGAATTTCGATGTTGGCAGTGCTAACTGGTTTGGGGTTAACTGTCTTGATTTGGATGGAACTAGCCATATCCAAGAAGTTATTGATGTCGCCCCACTTATAGCGATCGCCTTCAAGCTTATCCCGCCAGTAATTGGCGTAGCGAGGCGTCACCAAATTGAATGGTCTATCTTTAAAACGACGGCGTTGGTAGGGAACTGTATTCTCGCCAAAATTGGTCTGATATTCTTCACTATCTACCAAAGCATCAACAAAGCCACTAAAGCCTAAAGTCGCAATTTTAATCGACCAAGCAATTTCTTCTTCTTTATTGTAGGGCGCACGTCCTAGAAGCCGTTTGAGAGTGAGTTCAACAACACGGTAGTTAGAGTTTGTTTCCACTACCAAACGCCGATAGCTTTCAGACTTTGCCAAACCCCGAATGAAGTCGCGCACGGTAATTGCTCTATTCTTCAACTGAGATTCTAAATTGGGCTGACGGTAGAACTTCAAGATTTCGTGTTCGCTGAAAACTTGCCGATAAACCGCCCAAATTAATTCTTGGATTTCGCTCGTTGTCGGAGAGTCTTCCAGACGGTAAGATCTGGGACTATCTTCACTCGGCACTTCGTAACCAGCAACACGCTGATTTTGAGAACTGGGTTTGTATTGAAGTAGAGGTATAGACATGATTGTTAGTTATTAGTTGTTGGTGGTTGGTTATTGGTTGTTAGTTATTAGTTGTTGGTTGGGGCGGCTTGATTCGTCTAACTTGTCGTCTGGAAACGAAAAATATTGCGAAACCTGTAGGGGCGAGTTTAATTGTCTAACTCGCCGTCTGGAAACACAAAATATTGTGAAACCTGTAGGGGCGGGTTTAATTGTCTAACTCGCCGTCTGGAAACACAAAATATTGTGAAACCTGTAGGG
>JAQYWO010000400.1 GCA_029379215.1 Rhizonema sp. PD37 | reverse complement strand
ATATATTGTTTTGCTATTATTAATTACAAATTTAGTAATTGTACTGATGGCTATAAGCTGATAGCTTATTAAATTAGTTCTTCGGGTATTCTCTTCGTTTATTATGAATTCTGCGTTCTTTTGCAATCAATTTTAAAGGGGATTTATGGAATTACCAACACAGCAACCATCAACACAATTTTTAACTTTAGAAGAGTCAGTAAAAGTAGATACTGCTTTGCTTACCCTCCCGGAAAAATTTTTATCGAGGTTGACAATTTCTTCCCTGAGGCTTTTGAAGCACATTGCTCAAGATTACAGTGTTGCTATTGAAGATTTGACAGCAGAGCAAATTATTAGCTGGTTTGAGAAAGATGCTCAGATTAGACGAGAACAGGGAATTGAGGCTTCTTACCTGAAGTGGTGAATGATGTTGCTTGTTTCATCGCCATCCTATGTGCAAAGAGTGATCGTCAGGTAGCGGATAGGTTAAGTGAATTGACAGGAAAATTGAGTAGTAGGCGCTTCTGGATTCTGAATAGAAGGAAATCGCTGCAATCTTTGATATGACGTTCTTCTATGGCAATTGCATTCAAAGCTAAGTTCGCAATAATAATTATGAAAACTTTATAGTCTCGTGACTTATTGCAAATCAATTGGGAGATTATCACTTAGCAGATGTGAAAGTATCGGGAACATTGACGGGTTTTAGTGGTCAACTATAAACAATGACTAGTAAAACTGTGAGACTTCGCCACTTTACAGTAGTGAGTTTCGTGTCATGAGTAAGGACAAACTTGATCTATCACTAATGATGCTGTAGGTATCAACCGTAATAACCCAAGTGACTCGTTAGGCACACGTGATGTGTGGTAGTTGTTAATTAGCGTCGCAGCGAATAAATTCCTCCCTATTACCAGACCTAACTAGCAAAGAGATGTTAAGACTTGTAAGTACAGTACTTACAGTTTTAAGTCTTTATGAAGCCATTATTGATCGTTTCTTAGATTTACAAGTGTATCATAATAGACTGTAAATTTAGTATAAACCCTTGACGATAATGAATACATCATGAATCTTTTATAAAAGTCAGCAAATCAAGTTTTCAAAACTGAATATTTTTGTTTTAATGGACAAGCAATTACGGAAATTGTGGAAGAAGTCGCAAGAGCTTTCAGGTAACTCACTGTGTACAAACGAACATCGTTCTTGGTAAGTGTTTTCTTAGTAGGAAGCATTGCTGCAACAATGCCCGCAGTGGCTCAGACTGGGGCATTTGGAGGGCAACAAAGAAGTACTCCAGGAAGTACTCCAGAAGTAAAGCAACTGTTGGAAGAAGGGCGTAGGCTAGTAAGTGGTGGTGATTATAGTGGTGCGATCGCTGTGTATCAACAAGCCGCTACTCTAGAACCAAAAAACGCGACGATATATTCTGGTATTGGTTATTTATACGCTCAACAAGGAAACTTTCCCACAGCGTTGGCTGCTTACCGTCGTGCTGTCTCCCTAAATCCCAATAATGGCGATTATGCTTACGCTTTAGGTTATGTGAGCGGTAATTTGGGAGACAATAGGGCAGCGAAAGATGCTTATCGTCGTGCAATTCAACTTAACCGGAATAATATCAATGCCTATTTAGGATTAGGTACAGTTTTGTTGCGTTTGGGGGAATACTCTAATGTGAGTTGGGCATACGAACAAGCTATGAAGCTGGATCCAAGAAACCCTCAAGCTTATGAAATTAAGGGTACACAATTAATGAAGCAGGGTAAATCCAGAGATGCAATTGTTGTCTTTCAAAAATCCCGCGATTTGTACAGACAACAGGGTAAGTCAGATAGTGTTGCTAGAGTAGAAGCCTTACTGAGAAATTTGGGAGTATAACTCGGTTGAGGTAAATAAGGATGGGTAGTAGGTGATGGTGAAGATAATTATCTTTTCACACTTTGCCTATTACCAAAATCTACTCAAATTTACCTAAAATGCTTTTAATTGCCAAGATAGTATTCCAAAATGTTAAATAAAGTAGCAACATTCGACATTCGACCTGTTACCACTCCAGTAGACAAGGAAATGTTTTTGGATGTTCCACAGCGGGTTTATCTCAATGATCGCCATTGGGTACCACCCATCCGCAGTAGTATTGCGAAATATTTTCTACCATCAAATACTTTCCTAGAGTACGGAAAACTACAACAGTTTATCGCCTTATCTCACGAGGGAATAGGATCTGGGGCAGTTGGACGCATTGTTGCTGCAGTGAATCAGCGGTTGATCGACCGGGAAGGCGAAAAAATTGGTTTGTTCGGCTTTTTTGAATGTATTCAAGATCATACTATTGCTCAGGCACTATTAGATACTGCCTGTAACTGGTTACGAGAGCAGGGTATGACTAAAGTTAGAGGGCCAATCGATCTCTCCACCCACAACAACTGTTTATTTTTAGTTGATGGATTTGACTCGCCGCCAGCGTTGATGATGCCTTACAATCCACCTTACTACCCAGAGTTTATGGAACGGGATGGGTGGCAGAAAGCGATCGATGCTTATGCCTATAATTTTGCTTTAGATAAACCTCTACCACCTGAATTTGAGAAGGCTTACCGGATTGCTTGTAAATCTGGCGTGAACTTCCGTCCGATCAAAACTAAGGGGAAAGCATTTGAGGAAGATGCCAAAAACATCTATCAACTTTTTAATCGTACCTTTGCTAATAACTGGAGTTCTACTCCAAGAACTGAGGCCGAATTTATGGAAGAAGCAAAAGATCTACAAAGCTTGGTAGATCCGGATCTCTTCCCAATTGCAGAATATAATGGCGAAATGATTGGGTTTTGGATGGGATTACCTGATTACAATATTGCGCTGAAACACGTCAACGGGAAATTAAACTGGCTGGGAATTCTTAAGTTTCTTTGGTACCGTCGTCAAGTTGATCAGGGAAGGGTGCTTGTGATGTGTTCTCTTCCAGAGTATCGCCGGAAAATGGTGCCGCTAGCTCTGATTTATTTGGGAATGCAAGGTGGAAGACTCAAAGGCAAACCATACAAACGGGCGGAGCTTGGACACGTCTACGAAGATAATTTTCCCTCTCGTAAACTGATTGAAGCCGCAGGCGGTAAGATTTATAAAACTTACCGAATTTACGAAAAAGCTTTATGAAAGCCCTAGTGACAGGAGCTAACGGATTTACAGGTGCTCACTTGGTGCAAGCTTTAGTGCACCAAGGCAACACTGTCGTGGGGTTGGTACGTAAATCTAGCAATTTAGCACGTCTGTCTGGTTGCAATGTGGAATTGGTTTACGGTGATATTACTGATCGCGATGCACTGCGAACGGCGATGAATGGTGTCGATACAGTTTTCCATACCGCAGCCTATGTCGAGCTTGGAATCGTTAATGAAGCAGAAATGGAACGGGTGAATGTAGAGGGAACGCGGGTAGTATTAGAAGTAGCTCAAGCGTTCGCTGTTTCGATGGTATATTGTAGTACGATTGGCATATTTGGTGATACAAAAGGTCAAGTGGTGAATGAAACTTTCCAAAGGACACAAAGTGATTTTTCCTCTGCCTATGATCGCACCAAATACCAAGCTCAACAGTTAGTAGATCAATATGCCAGTAACGGCTTTCCCGTCGTCAGTGTTCTACCTTCGGGAATTTTTGGTGCGGATGATCCCCATTTTGGTCCAGTCATCCAGTTATTTTTAAAAAGAAGGCTAAAACTTTGGGTAGGCTCAGATCGCATCACTGGCGTTGTGCATGTAGACGACTTAGCTTCAGCAATGATTTTGGCAAACCAAAAAGGTAAATCCGGAGACTACTATATTATTTCATCTGGTGACCTAACCACCCGCGAAATGTTTCTTCTTCTCTCGCAAAAAACAGGCATCCCAGTTCCTACTGAAGTTCCTAAACCCTTAGTCAGATTGACGGGTAACTTACTCGATCCCATCGGACATCTTTTCCAGTGGCAGCCACCTCTTAGCCGGGAGCGCGTTCACTATATTTATGATCGATGTGTCCGAGTTGACGCTACGAAAGCCTGCTACCAACTTGGTTGGCAACCCCGATCAATATTAGAAACATTATTAACAAGTTGTCCTCAAACAGCACTAAGTACTGAGTGGTGAGTTATGAGAAACTGAATAAGGAAACATCCCTTATTTTCAACTTATCTCCTCAATTAGTCCTGAATAGTGAGTGATGAGTCAGAAGATAGTGAACAAGGAAACGTTCCACATTTTCAACTCACATCCTCTGTTACTTCTGTCTCAGCACTCAGCACTGTTTACGTAAAGTCTTGCGGGGGAAGCTTCCGCTGTAGAGCTTTACCTTGATGGGACAAAAGACATATTATTTGGTCTGAGAATCCCATCTTCCATGTAAGCCACACGATCAGCTAAGTCTATTACCCGAGGGTCATGAGTTACAATTAGCACTGTAGAGCCGTTTTCCTTCGCCAATTTCCGCAGTAAGTCAGTTACGGTATGTCCACTGTAGGAATCCAATGCTGCTGTTGGCTCATCTGCCATAATTAATGGGGGATTACCAGCTAAAGCACGGGCGATCGCCACTCTCTGTTTCTGTCCTCCGGATAGATCGCTGGGCTTTAGATTCGCTTTATCACCCAATCCTACTTGTTCAAGCAGTAACTGTGCGCTTGTCTTAGCGGCCCGTCCGCGTATGCCTTTAATGTTGAGAACAACTTCAATATTTTCTGAGGCTGTCAGTGCCGAAAACAAGTTGAACCCCTGAAAAATAAAGCCAATGTTTTGCTGCCGGAATTCTGCCAGCTTTTTGCGAGACATAGCTGTAATTTCTTGTCCTAGCAGGTAAACATGTCCCTCTGTTGGCGTTAGCAATCCAGCTAGAATTGTCAGCAGGGTAGTTTTCCCCGAGCCTGATGGCCCCATCAAGAGTTGAATATCCCCATTAGGGATTTCCCAGTCAACTCCTTTGAGAACTTTATATGATTGTTTACCTGATTGGAATGCCATCTCTACCCCTTTAACGAGGATGGCTTTTGTTGCAGTACTGATAGAATTTTTAGAGGTATAAGCAACTTGATTTTTAATTTTAGGAGATATAGTAGAAGAAACTTGTAGGGGACTCATTTGTTTAGGTAGTAAGTTATTAAGTATGCTAAGTAAGTTATTTAGGGTTAATTCAGGAATTTAGGTGAACTTGTAATATTATTTTGGTTTTTTATTCCTGAGTTATTTACATATATATATATTGTACTCACTTAAGCGATTGCGTATATATGGCTTCCGGTAGACTCTGGCAGTGCTATCAATGATTGGCATCTACCTTTAGGTTTTGATTTAAAGCAGGTATGAGCATTGCGAACTCATGGTTCACTACAAATGACTACAAATTATTAGTTGGTGTTTCCGCAAATGTTGAAATTATGCTTTAAAAACAATTGCCGGATCAACACGTGTAACCTTTTGAATCGCGAAAACTGCTGAGCCGACACACATTGCAACGGTAATCCCAAAAACTGCGATCGCTGTTATCGGTGTGATTAAAATGAGAATCCCCTGACTCGAGAATGTCCAAGCTGCAACCCCTACGCAAAGAACTATGCCGGGAACGTAGCCTAAAACCGCCATCCACATTGCCTGCTCGACAATCACACCATATATAACCCAATCAGACGCGCCCATCGCCTTGAGAGTTCCAAACTCTTTGAGATTATCTGATACAGAAGAGTAAAGAATTTGACCAACAATAATTGCCCCAACAATAACCCCTACTGTTGCACCAAGACTGAGAAGAAAACCGATTCCAGTTCGTTCTTGCCAGTAAGCTTGAGTCCTTTTCACCATTTCACGACGAGTGTAGGCACGACTATTCGGTATGGCGGCGTTTAGTTTCTGCTTGAGTGCCTGTAGATTCTCCCCACGCTTAGCGCGAATCAAAATATAAGTAATTGGATCTGCTGAAGCTAACTGTCTTGGCGCAGCAGTATCAGGTTTATCGGATTGTTCATAAACATTAGTACACTGAAAATCTTTTGAGCCTGATGGCAATCGGCAAGACAAAGTCGGATTCTTACCAGAATTTAAATAAGAGATGGCATTCTCTAAGGAAGTAAACATATAAGGATTTGACGCAATTGAGCGGTTTCCCTTTGTTAAACCAACCACACGAACTCCTAAAGTATTCACTTCAGCAGTGTCACCTACCTGTTTTATATTGAGAGAACTAATGTTACTTTTATCTAAGATTGCACTGAATGCTTCAGTCAATGCACTCGAACTTCCTTGTGTGATATTTTGTGGTGTAAATAATTGCCCTTGTGGGTTGAATCCAATCACCCTAATGGGCGCAATTTCACCACCTTTGTGACGCCACATACCTCCAGTCGCAATCAGCGCTTCTGCACGATCAACTCCTGGCACCCTTTGCGCCTGAGTGAGATTCGCTAAAGGCAATGGTAGTGTCAAGTCAATGTACACCATACTATCTGACGCTACCCAAATGTCGGCTGTTGAATTCTCAATTAACTTGGAAGAGGAGCGAGTAAACCCATTGAATATACCTGTCTGAATTGTCACTAGACTAACGGCAAACATAATCCCTGCCTGTGCTACAACGAAGCGAGGAATATCTTCAAACAGATTTTTTCGAGCAATAGAAACCATATGACAAACTGGTAAACGCTTGACTCTTGTTGCTTGGGTAGAGAAAAAACCCATACTACCCATCTTTGAATTACTGCATTTGATGAATTTGTATTGTAACAAGAGGTAAGTCAAAAGTGCTTCGGCACTAAGTGTACTAGAATTTCTTAGCGCTATAGACAAGGAAGCGCTCATGATGCTTTTCCTCACTTAAGGAAAACAGAAAAGTCATTCTCGTTTACTGAAGAGAGTGAGTGGTAATACAAATTCTTATTTATTGCTCTCAACATATTTATATTGACTAGATATAAATAATCTTTGAGGAAATTTTTATTATGTTTTATTTCCTAAAAAATTGAATATGAT
>JAQYWO010000399.1 GCA_029379215.1 Rhizonema sp. PD37 | reverse complement strand
ACATATAAGTATTTTAGCGGTCGCTCTTTGGAGAAAAACTTTTTGGTTTACTGTTAAAAGTACACTTAATAATATTGACAGCGTAATGATAATCCAAATCGTTAGTATTAACAACATGTAAAAGAAACGGCATTGCTGATTTAAAGTATGCCCAGTTTATCAAATTAAATTATTGTAACGCGCTACTTCAATGATATCATGTCCGTTAAATCACCCAAAAAAAAAGAAATCCTCCCCAACCCCTCTAAAGCAAGTGGGGAATGGAAACAGAGAGCAGCTATGAGCGGTGTTGGGTCCTCCGGTATTAAGGTTAATTTTCCGGATATGATTCAGACAGAGCAATTTGTCATAGTTTCTAAGTAGTTAAGTGTAGTGCAGGATTTTGTTTACCCCCAAGCACACGCACAATTTAACCAGGCAGATACAAAGAATTTATATAGTCGTTTAAGCTTAATGCGTGCATCAACGGTTGCAAAACGCCAATCGCTCCCACATTCCGTACCTCTCAGGGTAAATGCACATGATATGAAAAGGTTAGCTCTTGTAACGATATCCCCAGTTTGGCTTAGGCGTAGACGCTTTGCGGCTTGCCGTTCGCGCTAGCGTCTCCGAAGGAGAAGGCATCGCTGCTACGTTCAATGATTTTACCGTAGAGGATGACATTTATATTACTACCTCAGGCTTGAAATCTGAAACTGAATACCACTTATAAGCGAAGTCAAACGACTTCCTGTATCAGTACGCCGCCCAGGTTTTCCGGTATCAGGAGGCGGTGGTGGTGGTGTATCGAATATAAATGGTTCTTTTAATTGTTGACTTAGGCTTAGGGTCAAGTTTTGTGCAAGAACAACAGGTTTGGCAGACTGTGGCTGTAGATGTGCGAAATCTACCAGTCCTAAAGTAATAGCGAAAGCAAGTTTTATTTTTTGATGAGACATCACGGAATGTATGCTACCTTTGTTTGGTATCGTAGTAGGTATAGATTAGCACACTTCCAGTAGTGGCAACCATTGCTAAGATTGACGGGATTAGGGGTATCCAAATACCGTTGATGAATAGACCAAAGCAAAGAATAACGTGTAGGATTGAGAGTAAGCTTTCCCCAACTAGGAGCCGATGAAATTGTGACCTGAAGCGTATTCCTAAGATGCCTCCTACTATAGAGCCACTCCAAATCCACAAAGCTTCGCCCCGAAGAGGTAAAACAGATAATAAGGGTCGTCGATCCAAAACTGAACTCAGGATTTGACTTACCATCTGTGCCTGAACAATTACCCCTGGTATTTCCTGGTTAAATCTTTGACTATCCTTATACGGGGTATTTGTATAATTATCAGCACTTGGGGCAGTAATACCAATTAGGACAATTCGGTTCTTCACGTTATCCGGCTTAACCTCACCTTTGAGAACTTCTGTAAGTGTGACTGTTGGCGCGATTTCTAATGGAGAACGACCGTAAGAGCGATAATTGAGCAATATTTGATAGCCTTGCGCATCCACTTGTTGATAACCACCCATGTGCGATCGCAAACGTTTGAACATGACTTTGCCTATTTGCAAATCCCCTTGAGAATTGTACTTGGGATAAAGACCTTTCATTTTTAGGTAGTGAAATGCCAGTAGGGCACTGAGAGCGTAGGGCGGATTACAAGGGGTTGTAGAGGCTGATTCTTTCATCGCTAATAAATGGCGACGGAGAATACCATCGGAGTCTCTCACTGACTCACTAAACCCCTGACGTTGGATCGGGATTCCTGGAGGTGGTGAAATGCCAGGGTTGTCAGCCTTAGGATCGCTAACCTTGCATATGGCAAAAAAATTCTGATTTTTCTGTAGACGAGTCAGTTTATCCTGCTGAGAGGGTTTTACAGGCATATCGTAATAGATATTTAAGCCAATAGCTCGTGGATGATATGGCTCCAACTTCTGCAAAAGTAGATTCAATGCTTTATTCGATAGTGAGCCTTGCCTCTCCATCCCTTTCTGGTCTTGATACTGAATATCCTGTTCGTCTACAGTGACTATCAGGAGCCGGGAATCTTGAGCTTCATCTGGACGCAAGCGCATCAGTTGGTCAAAAGCCTGTAACTCCCATGTTTGTAGCATCCCTAAATAGCGTATCCCCATTACCAAGGTGGTGATCGCCACACTTACTAAAAGCGCTATAGGGATACGTTTACCTATTAAGATTTGGCGTTTGCTCTCTCCGTAACACAACTGCTGCCAAATCGGAGGTACTTCTGCCGGATTCTGGCAAATGATTGGACACCAACTCGCACAGGGGAATTCATTCTCTAAACCTTGCAACCTTTCCCGTGCTTTCCGTACCGCCAGATATAAAGAGTCACCTTGGGCAAAGACTTTCAGAAAATGCTTTAAAAACTCATGTGCTACCAAATCTGGCACAGGCTCTCGCATCACAATTATTTGTGGAATTTGCAGATCAAGAAGTTCTCGAGCTAAGCCTAATCCATCACAGGAGTTGAATATAGCTAGTTGCAACCCGCCAGCAACAGCGTTTCGTATAGCATATTTAAGTTCCGAAATCGTTAAGCTATCTTTTTTATTAATGTAAATTCTACCTGTTTCACCCTTGCTGAAACTATGACCTGCGAAGAATAGAATGTCCCAAGGTTGTTTCCACAACAGCTCATTGATATCTTGACGTTGAGGCTCTACTAGAAAAGTGATTGCAGCATTGGGTAAATCTTCTAGTAATTGCCTGTCTTTGTGAACATTAATGCCATCACTGTTACCCAAAATAGCTAATATTCTGACAAAGCCTCGTTTAGTTAGCGTTTTGTATTTTGAATGCTCATACCTTGGCAAACTTAAGCCAACTTCAGCTTTAAAATAATTCTGCTCAATCAAATCCCATAGATGCCAAGGAAGTTGCCATAGTTGCGTAGAACGAGTGTGAATCAATACTCGTACCTCGTCAGAGGGCATTAATTGTCTCAGCCATTGCTCGCGAATGGGGTGGAACGACTCGGAGTTGAGCCAGGTGTTCAGGCGATCGCTCAATACGAAGGTTGAGTCGCTACAGTTCTCGAACCGCTTGTCTATAGAACCATTATAAATAATTTTTTCAAATTTGATTCTCACAGTGGACACCATAAGACTATTATAGTCCGACTGCCAATGGTCATAGTAGGTGACGAGTTCTGGTGCTGGAGGCAATAAGCCAGTAATTGCTGTTGAGGGGCGAGATCCTTCTTCTCCGATCTCCAAAGTAACCTGAAATCCCTGCTCAACAAAATCACCATCTAGTTTCAAAACAACTAACTTTGCCATATTCAATATTGGTGTATTTACTGATTTATCTCAGATTAAAAACGCTTCAGTAATGTTGACATCATCCAGCGCCACTTTGACTTTGAAACGTTCTCCTGATTCACCACTAAACTTTAATTGAATATTCTTCGTGTTTCTCGCTATGGCTTCCTTGACAACCTTCCCTTGTTCATCCAGTACTTTAAGAGAGAAAGCATGTGGTAAATAGGTTTGAACGCTTGTAGGATAAATCTCCACCCAGATATTCATTCTCCCTTCTGTTGTAGGTTTCAGCCTGACAACAAGAACCACTTGCTGACTTTCGCTTTGTCTTCCCAACTCTATCAGCTTGGCTCGGCTAACGACAGCTGATTCGTTAACTCTCAATTCTTGAGGTTGTCTAGAAACAAAACCCAGAACGTTTTGTTCCGGGTTCAAAAGTGCTTCTACCGTATGCCAACATACATCGAATACATTCTCAAACCATTGCCCTAATTTTACAAGTTCCTCCTCTATAAAGAGATCATTTGGAAGGAGTTCAATTAAATGTTCCAGAGATTGTAATTCGTCTATTTTTAAATAGCTTGTTAATGCGGCTGAGGAAAATCCTAGAATTGTAGCCTCTCTATGTGATTCACTAATTTTTACAACTACATAGCCAATCCTATTTTTTCTGCTTTCTAATGGAATTGAATATACTTGTGTTTCTAAACACATATTTTCATCCGACCATACTGGGTGACATTCTGACTGACACATATTTGTTACCCATAAATCGGCAATACTCATATAACTTAGCTGATGATAGCTCCAATCATCACTTGCTTCCGGATTTGTCTGAATATGTAGCATTTGTAGATACGAATACACTGCATAAACCGCTAGAGTTTTGAAAAAAATTTCATTGGCTTTGAGAACATTATCATTATGATGTTCCGAAAATTTTTCTGCTATAAGATGAGCTAAAGTGGGCAGAGGAAGTGTTACACTTAAGTGTTCTTCTGAGTATGTCATGAACTATTTACTTTTCTTAATCTAGTCATTATTACTTGGGCTCATCATTCCTGAAGGGAGTGGAAGCTAAGTGTTTCACACAAAGATTGTAAAAAGTACTCAATTTTGAAATGGGAATTTTCCAATCTTCTGAAATATCTTTCCAGGTTTCTCCCGCATCCCGTCGTTTTGCTAATGCTTGAAAGGTTACTTCTGGGTGTTCCGATATATATTTACTCTGAATATGTTCAAACTGTAATGATGTATATCTATCATGAGAAGACAATTCTTGCTCCTCTCTCAGTGTAGAGTAAGTAAGATGCTTTTCTAAGAGAAAATTGACCCATGCGATGAGATCGCTCTGGTTGGAATCATTGTCATAAATTTTCTTAATAATTTCTGATAAAACTACATTAAGAGCATCATTGTAAACATCAGGTGGAATTTCAGCTTGATCATACTTAGTTAATTTCACAATTTCATCGATTAGTTTTGTTAAAGCTATCCTCCCTTCTTTACTCTTTAGTGGATGTTGCTTGGCTTTAAGCAGCAAAACGTTTAGCTGTTCGCTCTTCTCTGGGTTGACAGTAATTATTTGTCCCAAGAGGCTCTTGGTAGCTTGCTGACGAGTCCACTCATCCTTACTTGTGCCTAATAAACGAGTCAACGCCTCAACAACGTTGGTGTTACCAACCACAAGTTCTAAGCTAAGAGCGACTTGCTGACGAAGCCACATATCCTTACTATTAGACAATGAATCAATTAAAATGTTAATAGCTTCCGAGTTTCTAGAATTGATTCGCACCAAGCTAATAGCTGCTTGACAACGCACATAGGAATCTTGACTGATTTGTAGTAGATCAGTCAATGCATTAACAATTTTTTCGGTAAGAATGTTGATTTCACTCAAGAACTTAGCAATTTGCCAACGAGTATCATCATCTGGATTAGTATACAGTTGTTCAGTCAACGCATTAATAAAGTCTTCTTTTTGCTGCAGTAGGATATCTTCTCGCTCCAACCACAGCAAAATTAGCTCTTCCCACTGCGGCTCAAAACGGCTCTTAGACGAGAGGAGGAAGGTTTGCCAGTCTTGTACAGCTTGTGCTGCGAAGTATTCCTGAAAGGTGGGATGAAAGAAGGCATATACCTTTTCATCTGGATTTTCTGCTGCAACTCCTACCTGATTCAACCACCCCAACTGTAGCGCCAGATGAAATAGGGAACCAGATTCATCCGGTTCCCCCAGTTGTGATAAGATGCAATGATGCTGCAGTCGAAATTGCGATGAGTCTTGGGCGATCGCTCTTATTGCTAATCTTCCCAATGCCGCATTCAATTCCTGTTGCTGAGACTTATCGATTGTCCATCTTTCTTGTTTCCATTCGTAAAGTGCTTCAGCAAATTGCTGGTAAAGTGCAACCTTGGTTTGAGGCAGTTCTCCAAGTCGTCTAGCCCAAGTGCGGCACAACAACGCTAGTCTCAGGGGATTCTTCACCATGTCTTTGAGCCGCAGCCGACTTGGTAGATCTAACTCAGTTCTTAACTGGTTGCCTAGATCTGGAGTCTGTGAAAACCAATGACGAATAAACTCCCCCACCTGATCGGTTGGGAGGGTATCGCCATAACTAAAGTTCAAAGTGCGATAAACATCAAAACTTTCTAAAGCATTCTTGCCTGCATCCCAGACATTTAGCCGACAGGTTAGAATCACTCTTGCTTGGGCAACCCAACCAGTCAATTGATTTGCAATCTTAGCTAACGGGTTGGCGGTATTAGTGGTCATCTCATCTACACCGTCCAGCAGCAACCACACTCGACCAAGGTTAAACTGTTCACTTAGGGCTTCCTGCATAGCTTCTGTGACGCGCACTTTCCGGGTAGCCGTTTTCAACCAATTTTCTAGTAAATAAGCTTCTAGGGTTTTCCCCTGTAAGTCTGCCAAGGCAACCCAAATAGCAAAGTCTTCCTTGGTATTTTTGAACACCCAATCTGCTATTTTCTGTAACTGCGTCGTTTTTCCAGCTCCCGGTTCTCCAAGAATGGCTAACCGTCGCCCTTGGCTTATTGGACTCTGCCCTTGGCGTAGGATAAGCTTAAAAAACTCATCTTGCTGAAATATTTTTGCGACTTCGTACTCTTGTTGTGGCTGGTACAACTGCGAGCCTCGCTCTGGAGGAACATTGCTACTATGCCTAGCTTGTTGTTGTCGCTCTACCAATGCCAGAGGTACAAATATCTTATCTATATTAAATCTCAACCCGTCTCTAACAGTTAAAGGATTGGTTGTCAGCCTTTTGTGACTCATCAGCATTCCTTGAGCTAATTGCCGCCAATCAATTTCGCTAGAGGATGATATTGATACAGGTTGTAGATTTTGTTCTTGCTCTTCAGGCTCAGCTTCACTTTGCAGTTCGGCAACTTGTAACCAGTCTATTTCCAAGGCTTTACAAATCGCCACAAAGGTTTCTTTATTTATAGGGCGTCCTAGCCAAAACCTCTTCAAGCTGGCTGGTGCAACTTGTGCTGCCTCACGCCATTTCACACTCGCTTTTGTCCAGCCACGCTTACGTCTGGCTTCATCCACGACTTGCAGTCCTTGATTAGAAGCTTTGAGAGAAACTGCCATCCTTCCTCTTTAATGTGAATTACTACTTTTGAGTTCTAAAAACACAATCTGTCTTTTGGTATACAGAGCCAATATTTAGTATGCTAAATTAAGAAAGTATCTTTACTCACTTTTTACTCACTTTTTATG
>JAQYWO010000398.1 GCA_029379215.1 Rhizonema sp. PD37 | reverse complement strand
ATATTAAATGAGTAGAAGAGAACAGCACCAAGACACATATTTTCCAGAAGGAGAAGATTTTTTTAAATTAATTAACAAAATTGAGACTCAATGCGTTCAAGAGACAGAATCGAATTTAAGTACTTTGGGAAATCAAATTCCAAAATGTTATAAACAATTAGGAATAGTTCTTTCCCTTATGTACCGTATGGGTTGTTGTCATTGGGGGTGTCACGGTAAAGAACATACGATTGAACATCTTGTAGGAAGAACTGTTACATCGAGTATGGCCGCTTTACGTCTAATCAAATTTGGATATTATGACGAAGCATTAGCCATTATCAGAAATATTGATGAAATAGGTAATCTTACTTTTCTGTTCTACAATAAACATGAATATATAGAGGAATGGAGGCTGCTATCAGACAGAGAACGGAAGAATAAATTTTCACCACCTAAAGTTAGAGAAATTCTTGAGACTCTAAAGGTCATAGTTCCTACAGATAAGGAACGATACGGTCTACTCTGTGAAATAGGAGTTCATGTAACTCCTAATACTACTCCTCAAACTTACAATCTACTCGGAAAGCCTATACTTGGAAATGTTTATCAGTCTTTAGGACTAATAATTTGTATTAATGAGTTATGCTGGGCTGTAGCAACTGTAGCGGCTCCAGCTGCAAAAATTGCTTTAATAGATAGGAAATATGCCGAACATATTTTTGAAGTAGCAATAAAATTAGCTAGTTTAATTGGCTCGATAAGGATTGAAGTTTTAAAAGAATTAAAAGATAGTAGAAAATAAATAATTGAGATCATTAAAAATAAATCAAATTTTTAAGTATTTAACTGCTATTTTTATAAGATATCAGAAGAGAAATTATTTAGATTATTTCATGTTATTTAAATAATGAAAAATAACAAAGTAATTTTAATTTTATTTGTATTATGTATGACAAATAATTTGATTAAGTGTGTTATTAATACTGACGACATAATCCTGCTACCCGACTATAGTCCTGGCAAATACGACGATAACCGCAAAAAACCGGAGTATCAAACGAATATCACTGACACGCTTTCTGACTTGTTTTAAGCAATTTGCCGAGTCACGTTAGAGAAAAACTCAATCAATTGTTGAATTAGTGGGTTTTGTTGCAAGGCTATTATTTGTGACGATGTTAAACGCTCTAGCACTTTATATAAGTCAGAAGGAGAATATAGCGAACTCTGAATCGTCGGGTCGCTCTTTAAAATCGATGCGATCGTCGGAACCGCCAACAAGACTTGGAAGGGAACGCCGAGTGGGGCAGCAGGCAACAGCAAAGTATTGGCTAAGCTGATTTTTTCCTGGATTTCGGCTGCATTTTGGGTTTCCGCATCCACGACAATCACAACCGGGCGCTGGCGATCTGAGAGCAATGTCCCAGCTGCTGAATAAACAGATGATCGCCCGTTTGTTGCGTAGAATACAAGTTCTAAAACTAGGGCTGGGGGAAGTAACTTCCTCAGAAGAGTGAGGTCGCTGTCATGTTCGGTTACTAGATAGGCTGAGGTCATGGTAAATCTCCAAGGTCAATTCGGTAGTTTGCTGCGCCACGTTCGACGCAATATCGGTATTTTTGAATTAGCCCTAGACGGAATACCTGATGCTCAAGGGCATACTCGATTTCGCTTCCCTCCCACAACAAAATGGCTTGATTAGCATTGTACTGTGCCAGAATTTGCGTAGATTGAGTGAATTGCGTGGTGGTGAAGATGAGTCCGATGACGCCTGAGGGTCTTCTCAGCAGCTGATTTCGCAGTTTAGCAATCGGCTCAATCGCAACATTATTATGCTGATCTTTACATTCGACCAGGCAAGCAAAACCATCACAGTAGATTGCCCCGTCGATTTGTTCGAGGGTAGTACCACCCATTTGAATTGTGTAGGGGTAGGTAACACTGGCGCATTCCAGTTCAAAGGCACGAAGGAGAAAATATTCCAGGGCTTTACCAGATTCCCAATCCGGCGTCTCACCTGCTTGAATCTGATTCCAAAGGTCAAGCAAACCAGGATAATCATAGGTGGCGATGCGGTGTTGATATTCGGCAGCCTTAGTCATGCAATCAAGATCAATCGTTCGAGTTCTATTATCCTGTGTTTTTGAGTCGATTGAGTGGATAACGTTACTTTCATGACTCGACATGAGAGCGTGACAGACCGCTAAGAGCCAATATCAGCATCTTCAACACCTTACGCTCGTAGAGAAACGGTCGATTTATATTAAAGGCAACCTCGAAGGTTATTATTCATCTACCTGAGTAAAGGAGAATTTGAGAAGGCAGAAGGCAGCTATGCTGAGGGCAGAAGGTAATCCCCATAAATAAATTTAGGGGATTCAACAAGGACGCCGTATTTCTTGCGCTACGCGTCTCGAAATACATATTTTCTTCTTTTTTCATAAATAAATTTAGGGGCTTTAAACCCTGTGGCGTCGGGCAAACCAAAAATTTTTCTTTCCTTCAGCATAGCTGCCCTCTGCCCTCTGCCTTTCTTCGGTAACAAAAATCAAACAAACCCTGTCACCGATTGCCTAAAACTCTTATACGGACAGTATTCTGACGAGAAAGAAAAAGGTACAAGCCCCTAAATTTATTTAGAGAAAAAGAAAAAATGTCTGTACTAGGCGCTCTGCACGCGCATTTGTGGCATCTAAGTTACTTGCACCTTTATTTATTCATGGGGTTTTTACTTTTGAATGAGTGACTTACTCGGGAGGGGCTGACTCCTGACTCTTGACTTTTAACTCCTTTTCTTCTAAAAAACTCTGATAGATGTGGAAACCGCTAGAATACTTCTGCTTTTCCAACCCTAGTTGAGTGCAGATTAGATTCTTAGATTCGTTTTCCAACCTTTTAGCTAGAAGAGCTTCTTACCCACCCTCGATTTCTTTTTCGAGATTAGATGTTGGAAAATATTTATCTACCATCTGCCCGAAAAATAAACTTAAGACTCCAAATGAAAGACCAATGAACATAATGTTCAATTCTTTACTACCAAAACCAGTAATATTAGGAAGAGTGAAAGTTACAATCAGCGCCGACATAGCTGAGATACTACCCATAATCAAAGATAGTCTTACGCTTAGTATTGAGAAGGTATAGCGTCCTGTTTGAGAAATCAGGTAAGCAACAAAAGGAATAATGACTGCCCCGACATAAGCTGAATAAAAAAGCACAATCAAATCAACGATCGCTCCGCCCTTTAAAGCAATAGCTAGACTCAGAAGAACGTTGACAATAACAATGAGCAGGCGATTCAAGTTGGATGCAGGCAAAATATTGAAGTCCAACACAGTCTTAGTTTGTACCCGCAAAACGCTGCTGCCTACTCCTAACGCCGGAATTAATAAAGACGCAATTAGGAAAATCCCCAAAGGGTTATCAGTTCCATGACCAATCCATGAAAGAATAAACGGAAGTATTTCTTTCCCATCAATATCTTTCGGCAAAATTCCAGCCTTGAGAGCAGCTTCAACAACTGATGAAGGCAACAAAGCGAGCAACAGCAGAGAAATTGCTGCCAGTACACAGCCTTGATACAGACTCCGCACATCCTTCGCTTGGATCAGAAATTGCTGATATCTCATATCAATCAGTAGCAGCAATACTGTTGACAGCGTTATGCCTATTCTTGAGGGTAAACTGATTTGTTCAAGTGAGGTAGCAAACTCTAAGGGCGATCGCAAATAGTCAGGTACACCGTGCAAGATCCACAATCCATAAAGCAGAGCCAAGAAATTCAGAACCAGTAAAGAGCGAAATATCCAGCTGACTTTCTCCACTGGTAACAGGGAAATGATCGCAAACAAGATAGCCGTAAGAACCATGCCTGCTAGCGTTGGTATTCCCAAAACTTTCAGGATGAAGGCTCCACAAATGATCTGAACAGCTTCAATGCCAATGAGCGATGCCCAAGACATGAACCCTACTATAACTTGCACTCCTTTGCCATAGCTCAAACCCAGTAAAGTCCAGATTTGCTCTTCTTGTGTCCAATAAAACTTTGCCAATCCTAAAAGAGCGATCGTACCCAAGCTCAAAGAGATCGCGTAGAGACTACCTGCAGCACCTAATGTCAATGATTGCTCGGCGGTTCCTAGGAGAAACCCCAAGCCGTAATGTGCAGACACTAGTACAGCAGCTAGCGAGAAGGCACCCAATCTTCGGTTATTAGCCATATTCAAATAAAAATAGAATATCTGCTATAACCAATTTTGACAGTAATGCTTGCTAATAAACCAACTATTTTACGACTGAACCTTATTTAATAACCCAAGTTGCGGGTTATCAAAATCTGGGTATTTTCCATCTAGAAATGAGTGCGACTAATGACAAATTCGCGATGGTGCTACGCGCTACTACGAATTCAACCTAATCATTACGAGCAGTGTACTAAATTAGGTTAAGGTATTCATAATTTCTTGCTAGAGAAATACTTGTTTCAGGGTAAAGGCAAAAATAAATACTTCTAGCTTCAGTAGAAACCGCCTCATAAGTGATAGCATGAATCGCTAAAGGAAAATAAACTTTTAATCGTGCTAAACACTTGTCAACAAAAAATATCTTTGTTTTGTTCGTGAAGTAAGAAGGCGTTGTGATTTTGTTAGATTAGACTTTCATTCTCAGTTTTAATGATATGAAAGCTAATTAACTTAAGAAATCTTTGCCGAATATATATGCCATCGACGCTGTTCTGCGGTTGAGCCAGGAACGTTATTCACACGTCGCAGCACATAGTTGCCGCGAAATGACTGCCGAGTTCCATTTTTGGTAGTGGCAGTAACGTTAACTGGAATCTCAATATAGAGAGAGCCTGCTGCACCATTTATGTCGCCTGGTTTTCCAATCTTTACAGTTGTGGATTTAGTGTTGGCAAAGCCTTGTTTAAACTGCTCAAATGACTGGTGAGTGGCACCGGATAAAATCGAGTAAGCTTGCTTATAGTCTCGACGATTGATTGCACTGTAATAGTCACGAATGACTTGGACTGCGTCAGACTCAGACGGCTGAACACTAGCAGCAATTAAAGTACTTGCAGATAATGGGATATTGGCAGCAGATGGCTGTGAATTGGCGGTAGTGCTATAGGATGTGATGGCAATTCCCAAAAGTATTCCCCCAACAGTCACTCGGTGTTGTTTTAACGTGGTAGATAAAGAAAAGTTCATCATTTTTAGTGTTGAAGTGTTAAGTAATCATCTCGCTTTGCTACTGTTTTATATATGTAATCATTCACAACTTATGCACCAAATATTTAAAAATTTAATCCAAATAGTAAGTTCTTGAGCAACCAATGGGACTTATACAGAAAAGAATCTCAAATGTGTATATAGAGAGACGTTGATATCTTTTTACCTGAGTTGCTGAGACATCTGGGTTTCAGGTATTTTTATACATCCGGTGTATTTCTCTTATCCTGTATAGTTTTGATGCTTATTTCTTGAGCAAAAATGATTAAGTCCCGCTGAGAATAAATTAAAGTCAGTAAGTTAAATAATGTTCAGCAAATTAGTTATTACGAATTAACTCTTACAACTACTCTCATGTCCGTTTGATTAGTTGTATAGTCGTTCTCAGTCAAATTCCATAAAATCTCGCTCTCAAGAAAGCCCTAACGCGTACCCCTCACACGCACTTGGGAGAGGGGCTTTCAAAGAGAGGGCGTATGGGATGAGACAAAAACGAGAACCGCTATAGTCTCTGTAGATATTGAACCTCACCCCTAATACCGTTTCACTTTACAGTTGATACATTTAGGCAAGCAGGGGAAGCAGTTCTTGAGTAAATTGTATCAAGATTTTCGTGAAATGGTATAACCACTCACCGTAAGCGGAGAGAGGCGTTTTAACTGACGTCAAAACGGGAAATTTCTTTAATTAAGAGTGATTTGACGGACAAGATTTAACTGTCTTTTTTTGCCGCTTGAACACTCCCACAGCACCTATAGCACCAAATGCCAGTATAGCTAAAGGTGTAGAAGGTTCGGGAACAGACTTAGCTTTGATTGCCAATAATGCTGCGTCTGCTGTTAACTCGTAAGCGTGTGTCGTAGGATGAACAGCATCAAAGAACAAAAAGTCGTTTGGGTTATTACATACACTGGTTATCGCCTGAAAGTCACCTATGACGCAAGAAGCAGTAGCATTTTTGAACCCAAATTTTTCAGGAGAGGCAATGACTTGGTTGAATAGGGAATAAACATCAACAGGAATGATATTGAGACTTGGATTTGACAAGCTGAACTGACTCAAAGCATTTGCTAGTAGAGCATTATAGCTGGTTGACAAAGCGGTTAACTGACTTGAAGCTCCTGTATTGGAAGCATAAGGAATCTTACCCAAATCTGGCTGGTTAAATACTAAAATATTTTTCGCACCCGCTTGAGCAAATAATGTAACTGAACTTAATATATTATTGACAGTTAGGTTAGGGTCAGTAATGCCACCAAATAAGTAATCATTTCCAGCTGCCCAAACTGAATATAAAGCATTTGGGTCTGCTTTTTGGTTATTTGCTTGTAATCGTTGGGTGAACAAGCCGACTTGCGCTAGTACTCCTGGCGCGTTAGGAATGAAGTCGTTATCTAAACCAGAGTTGGAACCGCCAAAGGCAAAATTAATGCCTTGACTAGGAATAGTCGTTGTATTCTGCGGTAACGCAGTGAATAAAGTAGGGGTTAATCCTAAATTATTTCCGAGATAGTCTACGAACGAGCGATCATTGGAAAAACGTCCTTGAAAGTAGGGGGGATCTGGGGGAAAGGCTGTTGAGGGTTGAACCCTACCTCCAGAAACATTGAACGTATTGCCAGTATCAGAAAGACTATCACCAAATACATCAAGTTGGTCAAAATTTGCGGCTGAGGCCTTAAAAGGCAATGTGCAAGAAAAGATGACAAATCCAGCTGCGATAAGTAGTTGTTTCATGCTTTTATATTCAGTAAATTCTCTAGCCTGGAAAATACGGTAAATAAGTAGTGTTTATATTTACTTATCGGTCATTATAATTTAAGAGGATAAAG
>JAQYWO010000397.1 GCA_029379215.1 Rhizonema sp. PD37 | reverse complement strand
TATAATATAATGAACAATCAATCAAAAAAATATGAATTAGATAACGAACCTGATGACATTAGCAGTCCTCTAACTCCACTAAACAGTAATGGCTACGCTAATAACACTGGTAAAATCTTAGAAGAAGCAGGCAGTTCGGGTATTCATAAAGACGAAATCACCATAGAAGACGAGAAAGAACTAGCAGGATATAACGATGAACTGACTGAGTTACTTGCGAAAGAATACCGCATCAAACAAGACGAAGAAAAACCAGAGGAGCGTTCCACCTCAGAAAAACCAAGCGTTCGTGTGGGATTGGTTCTAGCAGGAACAGCAGCTATCATGGGATTAATCGGATTCGTTTGGTTTGGATTTCTTGCTCCTAAGCCTGCACGTCAACAAGCATCTAACCCGAATGCTTCACCAACCTCCACACCTTTTAAAGATGAATCTGCTGAACTCAAAGGCAAATTAGCTTTTCAAGATCAACGACGACAATTGGAAACTAAACCAGAGGTACAGAAGCAACGTTCTACCCCCACTTCACCCCAAGCTTCTCCATCACCAGTCGCTAAAACGGCTCCGCCTCCACAGCCAGTCCGTCAAACGCCTATAGTTGTGCCTCCACCCAGGACAGTTTTCGTTCGTCAACCATCCTCTCCACCACCGCAACCAATATTACAAGCCGCACCACGATCTATACAACTTATACAACATACACAGCCGGAGTCACCTAAACCACAGCCTTCTTTAGCTGTAGATCCCTTTGAACGGTGGAGCCAGTTGGCTTCTTTGGGACAAACTCGCGGTTCAACCACGCGAGAAACGGCATCGAATAGCGAAGGAGAACCAACTACACAAAAGCCCGAAGATTACCGTCTAAGCAGCAGAGGAGCAGGAGAGGTGGGGAGTAGGGGAGATATTCCGATTTCGCCAACAGCACTTTCTACTCAAAGTAATGTCAGCCCAGCCTCCACAAACACGCAACAACAAAGTACACAGCAAGGCATTTCAACTGTTTCTATTGGTTACACAAGAGCTGATAACAATCCAACAGCAACCAATAGTACTGGAATGACAGATGGAGAAATGGGAATTCTCAGTCAGTCGCCGATTAATCAGAATCGTAATAGTACTGATTCTTCTGCTTTAAAAGTGGCAATCGGCACTTCTGTTGACGCACTAGTCGTTGTACCGATGCTTTGGGATGAAAGCGGTAAAAGCCCTACAAATGGAAGGTTTGCTATTCAGTTGACTGAAGATATGCGAGCAACTGATGGTAGTGTAGCTCTACCAACTGACACGATTTTAGTGACTCAGGTGGAATCTGTAAATCAGGGTAATAAATTGGTGAACATGAGTGTTGTGGCATTAGTTTACCCTGATTCACAAGGGCATATTCGGCAAGAAGCCATTCCTCCAGGCAACTTGTTGATTCGCGGCAAAAATAATCAGCCGTTAATTGCTCGCTCCCTATATGATAAAGGTCCGGAAATCGCCAAACAAGATTTGCTAGTTGGAGTCATCGGTAGTTTGGGAAGAGTTGGAGAAATTATTAATCAACCTCGGACTCAATCATCCAGTTCCTCATCCTCGAATGGCTTTAGCCAATCCATAATTTCTACGACAAGTAATCCTAATGTCCTAGCTGCAGCTTTAGAAGGTTTTTTTAAAGTGACAGGCGATCGCCTAACGCAACGTTCTGATCAAGCGGTACAGCAAATGCTTCAAACACCGAATGTTGCAGTTGTGCCAGAAGGAACTAAGGTTTCTGTGTTTGTCAACAGCTTTCTACGTGTACGTCGGTAGTTATGAAAAGGGTGTCGGGGGTAAGGTGTAGGGTGTGGGGAACCCCATGAGCAGAGTTTCAAGCTTGGATACCTTATTCCGAAGCCCTTGTGCATCTCGAGCAAACATTTTTTGTGTGTTTTTATACACAAAATTAGGGGCTTGTATCCCTCTTGGGGTGCAGTTGTTTTTTCTTACCCTGCACCCCACACCCTACACCCCACACCCCGTTCAAGGTCATGATTGAGAAATGAAAAAATTAAAAACTATTTTACTTGCGTACACATTTTCTTTGTTAGCTACAACTGCTACAGTACTTTTCACCTTACGGTTACTCGCGCAGACACCAGCTTTGCGCGTCATTGGGCAAGAGGCAGCAGTAGCAAATACTACAAACGTACCAGTTTGGGCTGGTCGTTTCACAGCTATTGATTTTTCTCAAACCAACGAAATTATCACTTATATTCTGATAGCCGATCCTTCATGCACTGTTTACAACACTGACGCTCTCCTTAGCAGCAATCAAGCAAAAACCGTGTTCCTGAAGGTGATTAAGCCGTTGCGCTTTCCAGGTGCAACTTCAACGAAAATCACTAATTTGTCTATCAAAACCCGCACCCCAGATGGACAACAACACTTTTATACTTTCAATATTGTTCCAGGCTCTGGTACGCCTACCTACAATGGCATTTCAATAACTCCTGGAGTTGAACAAACTTGGGTGGTAGGAAGTAACCAAGTTGCAACGCTTAGCGATATTGAACGGGGTTTACAAATTGCGATCGCTTTAGGTTATACCGCAACCAACGATCCAGTTGTCTTTAAAGTGCGTGAATTTTTGGCATTGGCACGAAATACAATGCCAATCCCCAAAGCCGCCCAAAGTGTCCACCTGCCCTTATCTGTGGTTTCGTCCTTGGGACAATTGGGACTTGAAAAATCTCCAATTGAAGTTCGTGAAGTCCCGTCACACCAAGCTACGTGGAATTTAGTTAAATAAAGTATAAGTTATATGGTCACTGCTCGCTCCTTGTGGAAAATAGGTTTGGTATCCCAAGAGGTGTATGTCACCATGAGCTTGAATAAACACGAGACGGTTTACGGGACAGTGAGCAGCAAGAAGCAAAGATGAATTGCAGCAGACTACTGAAGATTGACACAAGATTTTTTCTCCCCACGCCTCTACAGAGGAACGAGCGCACACCAAAAATTGAGGCAGGAGTTTTTCTCTCCGATCATCCCCCCTGAACGGATACACTTTTTCTTCACTTATCACCTCTGCCCTCTTACCTGGTCCATTCGTTCCAACCTTGTAGCAAATTTGGCTAAAGCCGCATTAATGGCAGTCTGGAACACGGATTGTCGCAAGAGATGCGGAGCATCAGTGATAGGTTAAGAAAGTTGCACGTTTGTCAAGGAGGGTAGAGGAAAAGGTGATAAATCGAGCTTGGGGACAGGTTTTCGCAGGGCTTTGACTATCAGTAGACCGAAAAGTTTTACGCTCGTCAGTACGCAACGTGTAAAATTTAACTCTAATGCCTATGGCTAAGTTTTCGTTACATAGTTATAAATTTTTCCGCCTACCTACTTATTACGAATTCAGAGCAAGAAGATTTCTTGAAAGCTGCTTAGCTTAACTTTATTGCTTCATTGTTTGATTCTGCACAGGGGTGTTTTAAGTCGTATTTGCACCCCTGTGAACGCTTACGAAAAATCATCAGTAGAATGAATAGAGCCAATCACTATTTCTTGCATAAACTTAATTAAAGGGGCGTTCCGCTGTCAAGGAATCGCTTAACTTAGTACAGCATTTTATCAATTGGTACAGTGAAATTATTCATCGACAATTTCAACTGTCCTTGGTTCTTCATTTGGCACAGTATAAGTAGTGCCTGGTGGGCTAAGTTGATTTTTCAGTTTGAGTTTTAGCTCCTCTGTAATAGGTAGATCTTTAATTTCTTTGAGGAGAAATCTCACGGATTCGGTTTTGCTACGTTCTGCATAGACGGCCTTAAGAATGGCTTCAATTCCAGATCCCGCTATAGCATCCCCCACAACTGTGATCAGACCTAGCAGTGCTATACCTCCGACGATGCCAAACGGCCCTCCCACGGCAGTGAGGGCAGCCGCAACAGCTGCGGAACTACCCCCCGATGCGGCTGTTAGAATCACGAGAATTATGCCAGGAAGACCAAGCCCTGCAAGTTTTTTAACGATTTCGTCCATTGCAATTACCTAAAATCCTTACGTTTTGGTGAAAACATGACTCAGGGTACAAGACTTAAATCTTTGTAAATAAAGAAACCTATTTCATTATCTAGACTAAACTAGATCTGAGTTACTCACGCTCATATAGGATTAAATTTTTACAAATTTTTCTCTATTAACCCTGTGCTGATAGCTGAGTTTTTAATCAAAACTGTGACTGATTTTCTCGCTTAAGGCTGAGATAAAAAAGTCGAAGTGCTTTTGCAGTTTTAGCAGTCCCCCAAGACTAGTCGCACCAAATACAAGAGAGTATCCCGCCTGGTGTCATCTTACATCTTGATAGAAAGGGTTACCATTATTTTACCGAATCATGAAGCTCAGATCAGATGTCCTTTAATAAAAGACGACACAACTCATCGATTTGTTGACTTTTTTCGGCAATTATTCGATTAGCTAATACTTGTAAGGAACGAATATTTTCGATATGAGGATTATCGATGGCTTCCTGATCACTTGTAAGGAATGTTTGAAAGCGATAATAAGAACTTTTACCATCTTGGGCACTTGACTCAAACAACCGTTCTAATTCTCCGGCTACGACTTCACTCCCACCATCAAACACAATATTTAAAAGTGGTCTTCCCCATTGCAACAGTCCCCATTTTTTCACTTCCTCATAAGAGTAGACACTTGTTAGGGAACCTGTACCTAAGGAAACTACTAATAGATCTTCTAGATTGAGAACTTCTTTTTTTTCTTGTCTACCAATTTGCGCCTCCATCATCGCCAAATTCGCTGGATTATTAGCGACGACTCCGCCATCGACTAAAGTATAAAAACCATTGGAATTATGGTTCGTTGGAACGCGATGGGGAGCAAAATAAGTCGGAGTAGCACTTGTTGCTAGTGCTGCATCTGTGAGCGTAAATCCGCCACATAACTTGCGAAACTTTTTTGATTCTGTCTGTTGTTTTTCCAGTTTGTTTGTAAAGAAGATCGGAATTCGCTGCTCGATATCGTAGCTAGTCACGAATACTTCTTTGAGATTCTTGTCCAGAGGGGCTTCACCAAAATATTGCCTGATAATTTCCTCTCGTCCCTCCGAAGAATATTTTGGCTGGATAAATATATCCTCTAGCTGACCGAGTATTTTTTCAAAAAATGGCTCGTAAAATATTTCCGCCCCATACTCGATATAGATTTGCAAGAGATTCTCTGCACTGTATTCAGGCAAAAGGGAACCATCAAGTGCGTCTATTAATCCGGGTTTAGTCAGTCCGAGTGCAAGAATTCCACCGGTTGAAGTGCCTGCAATTAAATCAAATAAACTCGAAATCGGCTTTAGTGTCCGCTTTTCAATCTCTGCTAAGATCATTGCTGGTATAATCCCCCGAATACCGCCTCCATCAATAGCAAGTATTTTATATTTAGGATTGACTTCAGTATTCATAGTTTTTTCTGATTCCTCCTGGGCAAATGTTTGTGCTTGTTCGGGGGGTTGGATATTAACTATAACTTCGCTTTGTCCAGTTTGGGCTGTTTTGGTTTCTTCTGCCTCAGTCAGGGAGCTAATCCCGGTTTGAATGGTATCGGCGGACTCAAGTGTGTCTTTTGTTGTCCCTTTTCTTCGCTTCGCCTGACGCTCGTTGGGAGCTAACACAGTCGTGATATCGGTGGATAAATCGAAGTTAGATGATTGTGCAATTCCGAATGGAAGTTGTGCTAAATCCCACGTGGGACTGCCATGCAAGGTTCCTCCATGAGCATTTGCAGTGCAGTCTCGGATAGTTGCCCCAAGTCCTTCGTTTAACATCCAGTAAGCCACTAATCCAAGTTCATTCCCGACTAAAGCTCCATGACGATGCTTCTGGATTTCCGCCCCTGTACAGGGATAATTCCAGACACTAATGTTAGCCAATTGTCCTGTGAAGTAGATGTAATTGTGTAATGTCGCACCAAGAGTGACAGAACTAGTTGCGTTGTTTAAAAAAGAACCCGTTAAAGACCCAGTATACTCATGATCATCCAAAGATATAGTCAGTTGACCTGCATTAAAAACGATAGCAAAGAAGTGCCATTCTCCAACAGTTAATTCCCCACTACCAAAAGTTTTGATAACATTGTCAATCTTCTCATCAATGTATACATCTAGGTTCCCCGATTCACTAATGCCGAACTCAAAATTATCGCTGTATCTATCTGAACTCCTGGCAAAAAAAACATTGTGCGTCCCATAGGTACTAGCTTTATTTGTTAATTGATGAGGATTTACCCATCCGGAAATTGTAAAAGCTGAACTCCCCTGAGCAAAAACACCCCCAATATCATTCTTACCAAAATCTATGTAATCATCCTGACCATTAAATGTCAGAACAGATCGTGATTGAGTGGGTACAGAATTGGTCACAATACTTTTCTCTCCAGATCTGAGTAGAAAGAATCCTTAAAATTTCATCTTGTAGACGCTAATTTATCTTCATTTTGCCAAATCGTATCAGATATTCTATCACCTGCCACTCCGCATCATTTAAGTCGTAGAGGTAGGCGAGCGCAAGTCGCACGCAGATTCACATTTAATCCCGAGGATATACATGATCATTTTTAATGCGATCGCCCCTGTGTACTGATTCTTTAACTCGGATAAAATGCTATTGACCAGTGCCTAAAGAGACATCCTTCCACTGGCATAAACTAACCTCAATAATAAATATATAATTGTCATCCATTGTGGCTTGAAAGCGATTTTTGGCGATGCCTACGTTTAAAAGATTGGTCAAGGGTTATTCGCGCGAACGCAGACAATATTCAATTCCTAAAGATACTTATTAACAAACATGTACTCTTTTAAAGTACACCCAGATCTTGGCTCTGAGGAAAAAATGATTGCATCTGTTATGTTAGCGCAATCACATTGGCTATACTCAAACCCCTTTTTATCAATTTTACCCTTTCTGTAAGTATATAGTATCAGCTGGCAAATTGCTATTCATTGTTAGTGTAGTAGCTTTCCTATAATCTCACCTTTGATGCGAAAATGCAATAACACGTATGACAGAGTAAATATATTTTATT
>JAQYWO010000396.1 GCA_029379215.1 Rhizonema sp. PD37 | reverse complement strand
GCATTATATACAACTTTTTTACTAGTTAATATTACGCAATTATCAGCACAATCTCAACAATCAAACACTACAACAATACGTTTTGTTCAGCCAGCCCTAGAAAGGGAACCAGAAAATCGCGGCGCACCGAGAGACAGAAAAGGTGCAGGAACTCGCCGTAATTGTCCAGTGGCAAACAAACCTCTCACAGCTTTAGTACCTTTAGTGTCAATAACCGCAAATCAGAAGCAAGTAACAACTGGCACAGCTAACAGACAATATGCTTTGAGCTTAACTACAGCCCTGCATCCAACTTTCTGGTTTTACGTTCCCTATGTACCTAAAAATATCACCTCAGTAAAATTTGTCTTACTGGACGAAAAAAATAACCCTGTCACCACTGAACCAATTCCTATTACTTTATCCAACACGCCAGGAGTGATTAGGATTAGTGTTCCTGCAACAGAGAAACCGCTCTCAATTGGACAATATTATCACTGGTACTTTTTAATGGATTGTAGCCCGCAAAGCAGCTCAGAAGATATAGCAGTTGAGGGGTTAGTGCAACGCATTGTCCCAAAAGAAGAATTCACACGTCGCCTTGTGACAGCAACCCCACGTCAACGAGTAGCCCTTTATGCCCAAGCAGGTATTTGGCAAGATGCTGTAACGACTTTAGGAGAACTTCGCGTTCGCCAACCTCAAGATGCTGCGCTGGCGAAGGATTGGAAAGATTTGTTGGAGTCTGTGGGCTTATCCAATATTTCTACTGAAGCGATCGCTCCTTGTTGTACTCTTTAACAAGTTTACCTCCCTGTGTTAATAACATACTCAATACTGATTTGGTGTGGGAAGATTGGCAACTTACTACTGTGCTAAAAGGAACAGAGGGATGGGGGATAAGGAGGGAAGAAGGTGAGAATAATTCCTCACGCCCAACTCAAATTGTGGAAGCGCAAGGGTGGATAATTAATCAGAATGGGGAAGTCCCTCCCACAGCCACTAATTACCAAGTAATGCATAGAGGGCATAAGGGAATAGTGATTGTTAAGGAGGGAATTGAGAATGGCAAAACCTAAGTTTTGGAACACAACTAGAAAAAGGGGTGTACACAAGTTACAAATTATCCTGTTAGCTTTGCTGGGGTTGACTTTCAGCTTTGGTATTCATCTGAATGAGGCAGCTTCCATTGTCCCAGTTACTGAGATCCCCATCCGTTTAAGTCAGCCAATTAGCATTGCTTCTACGTCCCATGCCCAAATCCCTGAAAGCATAGAACAACTGATGCAAAAGGGCAAGACCTTATACCAATCAGAACAATTTACCTCTGCAGAGCAAAGCTTCCAACAGGCTGCACGAGTTTATCAGTCCCAAAATGACGCGCTTAACCAAGCTTTGGCGTTAAATTATCTTTCTTTGACTGAGCAAAAACTGGGACATTGGAATCAAGCAAGTGTTGCAACTACAACTAGTCTCAATTTATTAAATCAATCTTCGTTAAGTACTAGTAACGCAAAACACATTCTCGCCTTAGTTCTCAACACTCAAGGCAATTTACAGTTAGCACAGGGGCAAGCTGAAAATGCTTTGCAATCATGGCAAAAGGCTGCTAAAATCTATGCTGAAATTGGTGATACTGTTGGTAATACGGGTAGTTTAATTAACCAGGCTACAGCCTTGCAATCTTTAGGGTTTTACCGCCGCACCATAAGATTATTTGAGCAGGTAGAAAAAAATCTCCTTTCCATGCCTGACTCGCCTTTAAAAGCTGTTGGATTACGAAGTTTGGGCAATACACTGCTAGCTAGTGGAGATGTGGAAAAGTCTCAGAAAATACTGGAGCAAAGCTTGGCAGTAGCACAACAGTTGCGATCGCCGCTTGAAGAAAGTGCAACTTTACTCAGTTTAGGCAATGCGGCATTCGCCAGGGGCAAGAGAAATCTCATCAAAGAAAATGCTACGGAGGATAAATTCCTCCCTTCGCGGTGTGGACAAACAGCGATGTCTCACGAAAAGCTACTACCCTTCGGGAACGACTCCGTCGAACGCATCTACGCCCAAACAAATGATACCAAATTCTACTACAATAAAGCAGTCGATTACTATCATGAAGCTGCTAAGAAGTCAAGTTCTTCCATCACTGCTGTACAAGCACAACTCAATCGATTGAGCTTATTGCAATCTCTTGGACAACAACCGACGAGAGAAGATGTGGATTCAATTCAATCTGCACTCACCAATTTAATCCCCAGTCGAGCCGCAATATACGCCAGAGTCAACTTTGTTCAGAGTTTAGTTTGTCATAAATTGGGAGACAAGGAGACAAACGAAGATATTGTCCAGATTTTAAACACGGCTTTGCAACAAGCCAAAGACCTCAAAGACCAACGAGCTGAGTCTTATAGTCTGGGTTATCTGGCTCAATTTTTCGAGATGACAAAACAATTGTCAAAAGCACAGCAATATACCTCATTAGCTTTAAATCTTGCTCAGATAATAAATGCACCGGATATTGCTTATCAGTGGCAATGGCAACTCGGACGTTTACTTTTGGTACAGGGAGATTCAGAAAGAGCAGTAAAAGCTTACACCGCAGCAGTGGAAACTCTTCATAGTTTACGCGGTGATTTGGTAGCTCTCAATCCGGACATTCAATTTGACTTTCGAGATCAAGTTGAACCAGTATATCGCCAATTGGTAGGATTACTTTTACAATCTCACCAAACCTCCACTAATAAAGCAGTAACTAAACAAGTCAGTCAGAAAAACTTAAAGCAAGCTCGTGATGTGATTGAAGCTTTACAATTAGCTGAATTAGACAACTTTTTCCAAGATGCATGTATTACCGTCCAGCCAACGCAGATTGACGAAGTGGTGGACAATACTAATCCAGCGACAGCAGTTTTTTACTCAATTATATTAACAGACCGCATCGAAACAATTGTCAAATTACCGCTTTCTCAAGAATTACGGCATTACACAACTGACAAACCCAAAGTAGAAGTAGAAAGCACTTTAGAAGCACTGCGACAAAAACTACAACAACGCTATACATACGGCGATCGCGAAGCCCTTTCCCAAGAAGTATATAACTGGATTATCAAACCTGCCATTGCCGACTTAGAACAAAGTAAAGTCAAAAATCTAGTTTTTGTGATGGATGGTTCCTTGCGGAATATCCCAATGGCGGCACTGTACGACGGCAAACAGTATTTGGTAGAAAAATACAGCGTTGCCCTCTCGCCTGATTTACAACTACTAGCACCCAAACAAAAACGAGGACGATTTGAAGCATTAGCTGGCGGATTAACAGAATCTCGCCTCGGCTTTAGCCCCCTACCAAATGTCGCCACTGAATTACAGCAAATAAAGTCCATTATTCCTTCTAAAGAACTCATCAATCAAGCTTTTACTGAGACAAACATAATTAAGCAAGTTGGTTCAGTTTCTTTTCCTGTGGTTCATCTAGCAACTCACGGCAAATTCAGTTCTCAACTCGAAGATACATATATTCTTACTTGGAATGGCAAGCTCAATATTAAGCAGTTACGTGAAGTACTGCAAACTAGAGAACAAGTGGTAGGGCGCTCCGCTCGCATACCGACTCCAATTGAATTACTTGTCCTCAGTGCTTGTGAAACAGCGAGTGGAGATAAGCGTGCTGCTTTGGGACTCGCAGGTATCGCTGTGCGTTCTGGCGCACGCAGCACCCTGGCTTCATTGTGGCAAGTAGACGATGAATCTACCTCCGTTCTGATGAGTGAATTCTATCGACAGTTAACACACGATCCCAATCTAACTAAAGCAGAAGCCCTACGTCGAGCTCAAGAGTTTGTTTTGAAGGACAAAGGACATCCATTTTATTGGGCACCTTATGTTTTAGTAGGAAATTGGCTTTAGGCGATTAGAATGGGAAAAAATTCGCCGAACAGATTAGATTTGTCAAAAATCAGGTTCAAATCGCTGGCATTGAGATCACAAATAAATATCTGCATCCCGCTACGGTTGGTGAATCTAAAATGGTATGAGCGACATCTTGCTGAATCTTCTCTACCTCAGCCCTGCCATCATACTATGACATTCCCAACTCACTATGTTCCGCAATCCGATCCGCCACTTCCTCCTTGGGAAACGCTGCCGACAATGTATGATTTACCTAGCGATAACCCACAGGAGCCAGGGAAGCCACTTGCTCATGCCAGAGTTAGGTTTATGTTTAGGATTATGGCAAGGATCGTTTCAGGATATTGAGCGGTTGTGGTTACGGTGGTTTACTTTAGAAGGTGAATTAATACCCGTACCCACAGAGGAAGCGATCGCCGCCAAACAAGAGGCAGAGCTTGCGAAAAGAAGAGCAGAACAATTAGCAGAGCGCTTGCGTCATCTAGGTGTAAATCCTGATGAGTTCGAGTAACCCTGGTGAACGACTAATAAAAATAATGTTGACTCACTCCCTAGATGCCCGACTTCTTGAAGAAGTCGGGCATCTGATAAACTTTTTGCGATTAGCGTGGATAGGCGATCGCACGAGGTGTAGCTTAACAGGACTACCCAACGATGTAGGAATTCAAGTTTGGACATCCTGTGTCTCGCGGCACTAAAGTGCAAACAGATTTTGTTTTCCGATCCATCTAAAGAAAGGAGGCGGTGAGTACTTCTAGCAAACCACACTCACGCACCAGAAGTCATCTCTATCATCCTCCCTACTGCTTAGGTGTTTAACGACAATAACAATGCTGAAAGTACTTACTTACAAATTGCAACAACCGTATCTTCTCGCTACTGGATTACAAGTAAACGAGAAGAGGGTGTGCGATTGCTCATTTATAAATTATTTTTCATCAGACTAAGAAGAGCGTCAGTTCTGGTTCTTATTTAAATATCTAGAACTACTTTTGAGGTTCCAGGCTCAGAAATACAAATGAGTACCGATCCTTCATCGATTGAAGCACTTGGAGAGTTTTGGTAAACCACTTCTCCTTCACGAATTTTGCACATACAAGTGCCACAGATCCCTGAACGACAACTGTAAGGTGGATTAATTCCATTTGCTTCTGCAAAATCTAATATACTACCATCATCTACCTTCCAAGTCAAAGTTTTGTTAGAGCGAGCAAAAACAATTTCAGCCTCTTCAATTCCATCCCCGACAGTTACAGCAGGGGGAATTGTCTCGGATGATTGACTGCTCTTACCAAAAGATTCATAGAAAACTCTGCTATCAGGCACTCCCCATGCTTTGAGTCCTTGCATCATAGACTGTAGAAAGAGTGGAGAACCACATAAGTAAAATTCTGCTTCTTGCTCAACTAACTGTTGAATAATAGAAATCTCAACATAACCAACACTGTGGTAATAACCTTCATCCTCAGAGCTGGGACGACTGTAGCGAAAATGCAACTGTAGGTTAGGATTTTGTTGAGAGATCGCCATGATTTCATCACGACAAGCATGGAAATTTCCATTTCTCGCACCATGTACGAACAACAGAGGACGGTTAGGGTTAAGTTTTGAGCAGGCTTTCACCATACTTAGCAAGGGCGTAATTCCGACTCCATTACTAATAAATACTGCAGGAATGGACTTTTGAGCATCTAAAATAAATGTACCGTTTGGTGGCTTTACTGAAATGACAGAACCTTCATGAATCTGATCATGCATAAAATTAGATACGACACCATCCGGCACTTCTAAACCTTCAGGGGCAAGTTCGCGCTTAATTGATAGACGATAGTATTCACATGGATCAGTGTAATCTGAAAGTGAGTAGTTGCGAATGACAGGCCTATTCTTTCCAGGAATATCAAGCTTAATTGTCAAGAATTGACCCGCCTGAAAGTTAGGAATTTCTCTCTTGTCCTTTGGTTGCAAGTAGAAGGACGTAATTTCTGCACTTTCTTTCACCTTCCGAACAACAGCAAAATTTCGCCAATCCTTCCAGATCTGACTATCTTTCCTCTCAACTGGCTGAGAGGATTGTTGTTCACTTAAATCTTGGGCAGATGTTTTGTTATTAGTGTGATCTGTCAAAACTGCCCCAAAAACAGCAGCGCCACTTGCCGCAAGTAGAGAGGAATAGACACCAAATTGATAAGCAGACTTATCTTTAGTCTTTATCACACCAATGACTACTGCAGCCGCTAAAATTACAAATGAGTAAGTTGTCGCAGCGGCTGTCACACTTCTCACAAATCGATTCCTAATTCTTCTCAGACTTTCCAGCATGGTCGCTCAATTTTAAATAAACTACGATTAAAGTCTTAATAGACATTTGATTTTATTTTTGAGTGAATCAAAGCACTACAAGTTATTTGTACATAAAATATTTACAAAAGTAAACTGATATTTCTCATAAAAGCTTCTCAGAAAATACTCAGCAAATATTAATTTAAGTTGGACCGTAAGTTGCAAATATCACTTCCTCAGAATTAAATGTTAGAAGCTAGTCTTTCAAGTTTTTTGAGATGGTAACTTTATTTCCGCGCCAGATGTAATAGTACCTCTACCTTGGAATTAAAAATGAAAAAAGCTTGCGTTACATACTCTCTAGCAATTGTGAATCGTCACTTGATTTTTGTACACTTTGTACTTATTCTATAGTAAGTGCTAATCATAGGTAGATAAATATTGGTGAGAAAAAGGACAATTGTCTCTTCCTATAAGAACCAATGCTCAATCACCAACACCCATCTACTTAGGAGATATGTAAATTATTCCAGTAGGGCGAACGCATCTAAATTTTATAAAAAGACATTGACAAAAAGCAAAGCTTATGAAGCAAATGAAATTAGCGGATTTTTATCGATTGCGCGGAGCATAGACGTCGCCATGCGTATCGCTTACATCTCATCTAAGTACGGATCAGTAATAATTAAAATTTGAGACAAAGTTAATAAGTTGCGCTTAATGGGATTATTTATGACTTTATTGATAATAGACTACTCTAGTTGACAAGATGCTTTTGCCCTGACTATTTCAGTAGTTAAAAATTAAAAATTTCCTCTAAGCCCTTACAAAAAAGGGCAGCAGTACGTTCAAAACTATATTCTGCGCGTTCAAAACGTACTATTTTTA
>JAQYWO010000395.1 GCA_029379215.1 Rhizonema sp. PD37 | reverse complement strand
CCTCTGTCATGCCATCATGGCTTTCAAAATCATTTCCTGTAGCCATCGCATACCAAATCCGGCGTGTCGTCGGGTCCTGTGCGAGATCCTGGCTAAATTTTGGAAATTTTGTTGCCATAGGTTTGATAAAATCCTCTGACCTTGAAAGAGTATCGGAGGGGCGGAAGCGCGGAGTTAGTAGTTAGTAGTTTGTTATTTGTTGCTTGCTAGAAAGGAACTACCAACAACTAAAAACTATTAACCAAAAACTCCTCACTCCTCACTCTCTGTTAACTAAACTACCCTAATGAAAGAATTCGTGCGTGGAAGAACGCCCAGGTGGTTACAATACCCCCTAAAAGGTAGTGAGCGACTCCGACAGCTCGACCCTGAACAATACTCAGAGCGCGAGGCTGAACTGATGGTGCTACCTTTAATTTATTATGCGCCCAAACAATTGACTCAATCAATTCTTGCCAATAGCCACGACCACTAAACAGGAACATTAAGCTGAATGCCCAAACAAAGTGACCGCCCAAGAAAAGGAGACCATATGCTGACAGCGCACTGCCGTAAGAATTGATAACTTGTACGGCATGTGCCCACAGGAAGTCACGTAACCAGCCGTTGATTGTGATGGCACTTTCAGCAAAGTTACCACCCGTTATATGAGTTACAACACCGTCTGCATCTACTGTTCCCCATACGTCTGATTGCATTTTCCAGCTAAAGTGGAAAATCACGATGGAAATGGTGTTGTACATCCAGAATAAACCGAGGAATACATGGTCCCAACCAGATACCTGACAGGTGCCACCACGGCCTGGACCATCACAAGGGAAGCGGAAGCCTAAGTTCATCTTATCTGGAATCAGACGGGAAGAACGGGCAAACAGGAATCCCTTTAACAGAATTAGAACTGTAACATGAATTTGGAATGCGTGGATGTGGTGGATCATAAAGTCCGCCGTACCCAGCGCGATCGGCATCATTGCCACTTTGCCGCCGACAGCTAGGATACCACCACCGAAAGCATAGCTTACAGGTTCCAGAGCATTAGGTGCAGTTGCTCCAGGTGCAACAGTATGCAGGTTTTGTACCCATTGAGCAAATACTGGCTGCAACTGAATTGCGGTATCTGAGAACATATCTTGGGGACGACCCAAGGCTCGCATTGTGTCGTTGTGGACGTACAGTCCGAAGCTATGGAAGCCTAGGAACATACATACCCAGTTTAGGTGGGAGATAATAGCATCTCGGTGACGAAGCACGCGCTCCAAAACGTTGTTTTGGTTAACGACTGGATCATAATCGCGCACCATAAAGATGGTAGCGTGAGCTGCTCCACCAACAATCAGGAATGCACCAATCCACATGTGGTGAGTGAATATGCACAATTGTGTAGCATAGTCAGTTGCCAAGTACGGATATGGAGGCATCGCGTACATGTGGTGAGCAATAATGATGGTCAGCGAACCCAGCATTGCTAGGTTGGTTCCCAATTGTGCATGCCACGAGGTGGTCATGTTTTCGTAGAGACCTCTGTGACCGTCACCAGTGAAGGGACCCTTGTGATTTTCCAGGATCTCTTTAATACTGTGACCGATTCCCCAGTTGGTACGGTACATATGACCGGCAACTATGAACAGGACTGCGATCGCCAGGTGGTGATGAGCAATGTCAGTCATCCACAAGCCACCTGTGACTGGGTTCAAACCGCCCTTGAAGGTTAGGAAGTCAGCATACTGACCCCAGTTCAAAGTCCAGAATGGTGTTAACCCGTTTGAAAAGCTAGGGTATAACTCAGTTATTAAGTCACGGTTCAAAATGTACTCGTGGGGCAAAGGTACATCCTTAATGGGCACTCCTGCATCCAACAGCTTGTTAATAGGTGAGGAGACGTGAATTAAGTGACCTGTCCATCCCAAGGAACCCAAGCCCAATAGTCCAGCCAAGTGGTGGTTCAGCATTGACTCCACGTTCTGGAACCATTCCAGTTTAGGAGCACGCTTGTGGTAGTGGAACCAACCAGCAAATAGGAACAAGCTTGCTAATACCAAGCCGCCGATGGCTGTGCAGTAGAGCTGGAATGAATTTGTGATACCCCAGCCGCGCCAAATTTGGAAAAAGCCTGAGGTGATTTGGATGCCGTGGAAACCACCACCAACATCGGCATTCAAAATGTCCTGACCAACAATTGGCCACACAGTTTGAGCGCTAGGCTTGATGTTGAGGGGATCACTCAGCCAAGCTTCGTAGTTTGAGAAACGAGCGCCGTGAAATATCATCCCGCTGAGCCACAGAGTCACTACTGCTAAGTGACCGAAGTGTGCCGCAAATATCTTGCGGGATATATCTTCTAAATCGCTTGTGTGTGTATCGAAATCATGGGCAAGGGCGTGCAGGTTCCAAATCCATGTGGTGGTTTTGGGACCTCTGGCTAAGGTTTTGTCGAAATGTCCCGGCTTTGACCAGAGTTCAAACGAGGTTGGAACTGGGTCATTATCGACGATGATTCTTGCCTTTTTTTCCTCGCGCTCTGGAGGACTAATTGTCATTCTGCCTCCTCTCTATAAAGTAAGGATTGAGGACTCTGATCTTCTACAAGTTGTTTTCACTGGCTGTGGTCTGCTTTAAAAGCATCTTCCGGCACTTACTCCGGAGCAGCAGTGAAGACCCCATGTGAATATTGCTTCTCGTTGAATTATAAAGGCTGATCTCATACATTGTTAGATACTTGTTAATAATACTTCAAACTCTCAAATCAGTTGTGTTATCTGCCTTTTATATTCTAAGTCTTGGTCAAAAAGTCAATAGATAATTCACTTATTTTACAAAGCGCAACAATTATTAAAAATAGCGCTTATATTAAGTATTTTTACTAATTTATGAGTTTAAGGAGATAAGGGTGTAGGTAGTAGGAGGGTGGAAATAAAAGTCCTTTAAATCGATAGGTGGTGTAGGCGTAGCCCGCCGCAGGCATGGCGCTTCAGGTAGATGCAAACATCTTTGTTAATAAGCTTCCCTTGTTTCCCGCACCCTAAACCTTTTTCGAGATATGGTTCATCATGGACAGTTTGAGCCAAAATAATTCTGTCAGTTGTTTAAAGTTACTGACCCCCTGTTATAAGCAGGGGGCTTGCAATAACAAAATTGTGAACGCTTAGGGCAGTTCTCTGAGAACAAAGTTCGATTCCTAAAACGTTCAACCGGGTTAATCGTGAAGGCAGTGAAAACTGCCGTTTATGCGAAGTCTTGGGGGCGGAAGCTTCCGTCCCCAGAGCTTCGCGTTTCCTCCGTGGGTTAAAAACACACGGTTTCCACATGTATCGGAGATTTTTTAGATGAAAATGTGGCAGACGACGGTGTTAGCCAAGCTTCGACCGAGGAGAATGACTGTCCTCAGGTTACTTATCGCCTTCTTACTAGTATTCAATTTGACGAGTTGTGGCGAGAAAGCGGTCAGCCAAGTACCAAATACGTCTAGCGGCGTGCAGGAAAAAGTTCAACTTTCCAAGCTTCTTTCAGAAGTTTCGCCACCAGCAGCAATTCAAGAACTGCGTCAAGCTTTGGAAGTCTACCAGCCACAAGTAACAATTGTTACGCCTAAATCAGACGAAGTGCTGCAAGACAACACAGTCAATATCAGCTTTCAAGTTAAGGATATACCTATATTTAAAGAATCACAATTGGCTCTTGGACCGCATTTACACGTAATTCTTGATAACGAACCTTACACAGCCATCTATGATTTAAATCAGCCCCTGGTTTTACCAGAGTTGTCTCCTGGTACGCATACCTTACGAGTCTTTGCCTCGTATCCTTGGAATGAAAGCTTTAAAAATGAAGGTGCGTATGCCGAGACAACATTTCACATTTTCACTAAAACCGACGATAATCACCCGAATCCAGCCAAGCCCTTGTTAACTTATAACAGTCCCCAAGCTCATTACGGGGCAGAGCCGATTTTACTGGACTTTTACCTCACCAATGCACCACTACATATAGTCGCTCAAGACAACCCTAAGGATGAAATTGCTGATTGGCGCATTCGCTGCACTGTTAATGGTGAAAGTTTTGTTCTTGATCGCTGGCAAGCAGTCTATCTTAAAGGCTTTAAGCCTGGTAAAAACTGGGTAAAACTAGAATTTCTCGACGAACAGGGCAACCCTGTCAAAAATGTCTTTAACAGCACAGTCAGACTCATCACCTACGAACCTAAAGGGAAAGACACTCTGTCTAAAATTGTCAGAGGAGAAATCTCAGTCGATAAAATTCGTGGAATTGTAGATCCTAACTACACTACTAAGACACCAAATATTGAACCCACTCCGACTTCAACACCTGAAGTTGAAAAACGACCCGAAGCACAGCCTCTAGAAGAAAAACTTCCAACTGTAGAGCCAACCCCTAGCTTAGCCCCCACTTTACCAGAGATTATCAAGTCTCCACTACCAGAAACCACAATAGAAACACAGCCTGAAGTCACTCCAGAAGCTGAATCAAAAACTTTACCTGACAAAGTTGCTCCTCAACCGGAGAAAAAGAGATTTCGCGGATTCTTTCAACGTCGTCGAGTACCGTCAGTAACTCCCGAACCAACTCCCACTGTGTCGCCCACATTACCAGAGATTCTTGAATCTCCACTGCCAGAAACTACAATAGAACCACAGCCTGAGGCTACTCCAGAAGCTGAGTCAAAAACTTTACCTGACAAAGTTGCTCCTCAAGTAGAGAAAAAGAGACTTCGCGATTACTTTCAACGTCGTCGGGCACCATCAGTAACTCCCGAACTAACTCCTACTGTGTCGCCCACATTACCAGAGATTCTCGACTCTCCACTACCAGAAACTACAATAGAACCAAAGCCTGAGGCTACTCCAGAAGCTGAGTCAAAGACTTTACCTGACAAAGTTGAGTCCCAACCAGGAACAGTGAATTGAGAAAGATACTTTAACATGAAGCGGTAGAAGTCCCCCACTGAGTTTTTTACTCAGAATCAGTGGCGGCGATGTTGTTGAATAAAGTCCGAACATTCCCCCGACTGATTATTGATATTGGCAATACTTGGAGCGGGGAATAGTTCGGATTTTTCTTATTTCCTACTTTTGTCTTCATGAATGTAAATCATCCGATTTACAAAGGATAAATAAGCTTCCATCACCTCCGCGTCCAATTCTTAAAGTTTCATCCAAGTAAGTAATGTCGAGGGTAGCAATTCTACCTGAAGGATTATTAGCACTTGATACCTTGAATGGGTTAAGTTGAGGAGTGACAAAGCCTGCAATTTTCTGAATCGACAAATAACGTTTATCAAAATAGACGTTGAGACGTTTGTCTGGTTGAGAATCAGAATTTTCTTGATATAGCTCAAAGGTAGCTGTTACCTTAACGTATCCCGATAGTATTCTAAGAGGATGTGTAACATTGGCTAGATTAAAAAACGTATTGTCTGCAACATTTATCACTTGATAAACTTTACCTACCTTGAAACCCAATGGAAGTTTGTCTAAAGAACGGATTTCTCTAGCAGTAGAGTATAAGAGTTGCCAAGTCCCTTGCAGTAGAAAAGGGGCAGATCTCAAAGGATTGAGATTAGGATTTACAGCTTCAAGTTCAAGAGTCAGTTGCTCTATTTTTTGGGCTTGAGTTTTATCTAGCTTCAAATCAGTAACAGGACCATCACGCTCAGATTGAATCGAATCAAGAAAAACTTGTAATTTTTCCTTAACTGCTAGTTGATTGTTCAAGGTTCTTTTTTGGGATGAGTCAGTCTTTACCTTGATTCTATAACATCTTCTATTTTGTACCTATTGAGCTAAACGCGTTTGAATCTGTGCTGGTTTTTCTCTTTTGAAGCACGAAGAAGTCAACCGAAAATACTCAACTCCAAACCTTGAGATAAAGCTTCTACAAAGGCAAGCGCTTTGATCGGATTACCGACAGTATCTAAAACAGGGCTATAACAGGCGATCGCACCCTGTTCTGGTACAATCGCCAAGAGTATGCCACTAATACCCGACTTCATCGGCAAACCAGTTCGGATCGCAAACTGAGCAGAAGCCTCATAAAGTCCGCAGCTGAGCATCAGCGCATTAACACTACGACAGTTTTGCGGTGCAATTAACTGACTTTCATTTGTAAGAAGTCTTCCTAAAAGAGCTACATCTTTCACTGTTCCTGACAAACAGCATATTTGCTCGTAAGTGTCAAGTGCTGTATCTAAATTCTTTAAATATCCACTCGTAGTTAGGTACTTAGCGATTTCTCGATTTGTAATTGAGTTCGCCAAGCGCACGGAAGCCAGCATTATTTCGTCTAAGTTAAAATCACAACCTGCTAATTGATTTAGCCATTGACACAGGCGACTTGTGCGATCGCGTGGATTGTCTCCTGGTAATTTATCAGCTAAAGTAATAGCCCCACTATTGATCATCGGATTGCGAGGTCGTCCGTTATCGGCAATGAGTTGATCGAGGGAATTGAAAGGAGCATCTGATGGTTCAACCCCAACCCACTGAAAAACTTTCTCTACTCCCAGATTTTCTAGTAAGTATAGTAGCGTAAAAGGCTTGATAATGCTCATCAGGGGAAATACACAAGCTGTCTCACCCTGGCTGAAAAGCCCAGACTTACAGTCAATGTAAACTGCAAACCAACGAGAATCAGCCTTAGCCAAAAGAGGAATGCGATCGGCAACTCGTCCTTGATATGATAAAGCTCTAGCTTGTTGTACCCAAGCTGATAACTTAGCAGTCGTTAATTTTTCCAGTCCGGTCATCATTAAGTTTAAAAAATAGTGTAACAATTAAGGCGATGTAAGGACGACTCCTGTTTCAACTGAAAAATAATACATCCTAGTGATGAATAATAGACAATAAGAAGTAAAAGACAATTACCAATTCTCACGCTCCATCTTCTCAACCGTTAATTTACTAATAGGGTAATCAGGAATAACAAATTATGTTAAATACCCGTGTTAGAGCGCCAGAACTCCCTCAAGATTTTCCTTGGCTGAACACAGACACACCCTTGTCTATAAAGCAACTGAAAGGTAGAGTGTAACCGTTCAGGGGGGTTGAAAGTGACGCAACTGGGGAACGCTGGGCTAGATTT
>JAQYWO010000041.1 GCA_029379215.1 Rhizonema sp. PD37 | reverse complement strand
CTATCTTACCAAGTCTATAAATCTACTTCTTTTGATAGTTGATATTTTTGAAAGTAACTTTTTATACTGCAATTATTTTCAATAGAGAACGTCATCAAACTTGTGAATTTTTAGAAATTATATTTACTTAAACATTTAAGAATAGAGCCTGTATAAGCCAACTAGTTGTACAAATATTTGTATTCCGGTTTACCATATTACTTACAGTGATTCTACTCCCTAAGGTAGATGCGTCAGAATATTTACGGACTTAACATAACTTTACATAAATATAATACGCAGTTGACAGAAATTTGGTCTTCTACAGTAGAATTCCTGAGGAAGTGAGTCGCAAGAGACAGACTTGATAAGTACATGTTTTATTGCGTCAGTTGGGGGTTTTCTTAAGCAGGCAAATACTAATTAACTGTATATCTGTACAAATCTACAAATCCAGTTTCTAGAATACTATGCATCTACCAGTGAAAATAATGAATAGAGGATCAATATGGAACGAACTACGGAAGCTTTCCTCTAAGAGTAGTTCGCTGTTCATAGTTTTTTGGCTCAAAGTAGCAATTTTGACACTTCCAGAATTAGCTTATATACGCACTTTGTTTGACGATAAGCCCAGTATTTTAACAATATAATAGTCACAAAAAATACTAAGTATCAGCGGCAGTTGTCACTAATTATTTTTTTAAAGATTTTGTAAAGATATATTAATTTTCTTAAAAATTTTGGTAAATATTGTAAGTGACAAACAAATTAACAGCCTTATTAGGAAGTTGAGATTTTGAGTACAAGCCCGAGAATGGCTATTTATTTCGCCAAGTTATGGAAAGGCATGGAGGAGCAATGAGTATTGGTAAATATGAACTTATTGAATCTGACACTCAATTAGCATTGCAGTGGGAAGGATTGAAATTTGCTCAATTTTTAATTAACAATATTGCCGATGCCGCTTTTTGCATAGGGGCAGACTCGCAGATTTTATATGTGAATGATGCAACTTGCAGCATGCTTGGGTATTCTCGTGAAGAATTACTTTCAATAAAACTGCAAGACATAGATGTTCATTGGCGAAATAATGGGTTGGAACAATGGCGAAGTCTCAAGCGCTCAGGTTTTCTCACCTATAAGTCTCATTATGAGAAAAAGGGAGCTTGGAACTCTCCGGTAGAAGTCAAAATTAAGTATGTTGAAGATCAAGGTACGGAGTTAGCTTGTGTTTTTGTGAGCGAAAAGCTTGAAGAGCGAACAGAGGTACGCCAGCAGTATATAGAAAGCCTTCAGGTAAATCTACAGCAAGGAGTTGTGGAGTATCAAAGAACGGAAAATGAACTAGCAACGTCTCTGTGCATGCTTCGTTCTACTCTGGAATCTACTGCTAACGGCATACTTGCAGTAAGTTTTGAAGGGGAAATACTTTATTACAATCGCAAATATGTCGATCTGTGGCAAATACCTAGATCTATCGGTATATCAAAAAAATCATCTGCTCTAGCCAAAGCCTTTTTCCTGAGTCAAGTTAAAGATTCAGAGCTTTTTCTCAAGGCTATTTGGGATTTGCCCAGTAACTCAAATTACGAGAGCTACGATTTAATTGAGTTAAAGGATGGCAGAATACTTGCACACTACTCAGAACCGCAACGGATTGATGACAAAGTTGTTGGCAGAGTTTGGAGTATCTGGGACATTACGCAATCAAAACGCACAGAAGAAGCACTTAAGCTGAACGAGGCAAGATTTCGGATTTTAGCAGAAACAACAGATGCCAGTATTTTTATTATCCAAAATGCACATATTTGTTATGTAAATCCCGCAGCAGAGGTTCTCACTGGCTACACTCAAACGGAATTGCTAAATGACTTTGATATTAACCAACTTATTAAAAGCAGAAAGCTGAGGCAAGTACACAAACAAGATGGAGGTGGAGGCTATTGTGAATATCAGGAGATGCAAATTATTGCAAAAAACGGAATGGAGCGGTGGTTGGCTTGTACTGTGGAAATCCTTGATGGAGTGTTAGATTTCGCGAAAAAACCAGTTCAACTGATTACAGCGATTGATATCACTGATTATAAACAAGCGGATTTAGAACTGCGTCAAGCTCTCGATCAGGCGAAAAGACTCAGCGAACTCAGAGAACGCTTTGTCTCCATGCTATGTCACCAGTTCCGCACACCGCTTAACGTTGTCTCATTCTCTGCTGACTTACTGAAGCGACACATTCATCATTGGACTCAGGAGAAAAACCGATCTTATCTCGATATGATCCAAGCATCTGTCCAACAAATTAGTGAGTTACTTGATGAAATTCTGCTATTTGGTAGAGCAGAAGCAGCTAAATTAAAGTGTGACCCAAGACCCCTCGACCTGAATCAGTTTTGTCGTGATATCATAGCACAGATACAGTTAGCTGATGGCAACCAAAAAATAGTCAATTTTGTCAGTCAGGCTAACTGCAAAACAGTCTATCTAGATCCGAAACTGCTACAGCACATCCTGACAAACTTGCTTTCAAATGCTATGAAGTATTCATGTGCAGACAGCAAAGTAGATCTTGAAATTTCTTGTCAATCTGGACATGTAGTTTTTCAGGTTAAAGATACAGGAATTGGAATTCCTGTAGTCGATCAACAACAGATATTTGAGCCTTTTTATCGTGGAAGTAATATTGACAGTATACCAGGCACTGGACTGGGGCTATCAATCGTGAAGACTCTTGTAGAATTACATGGTGGTCAAATTATTGTAGAAAGTGAAGTAGGTTTAGGCACGACTTTTACTCTTAAGCTCCCATCAAAGTAGCACCGGAAGAAGTCTTAAATTTTGACCGATAACTCATAAATAACACCCAAGAACTAAGCAAACAGATCAGCTCCCTCACATTCATGAGATTAAAAATGATGCAGGAATCGTCGAAAAAAATTCTAGTCATCGAAGATGATACTATAACCCGCAACCTCTTTTTAGAAGGTCTGGAAGCTGAAGGTTTTTCTAGTATAGGTGCTGAAAACGGTACAATCGGTATCCAGCAAGCACAAGAACATCTTCCAGACTTAGTGATTTGCGATATCGCCATGCCGGATATGGATGGTTATGGAGTTCTGAGTGTACTGCGCCAAGAGCCCGTCACAGCTGTTATTCCCTTTATTTTTCTGACGGGAAGTGGTAGCATGGCAGATCTGCGTAGAGGTATGGAATTAGGAGCAGATGACTATCTCACTAAACCATCGACTGTTGAGAATCTGCTGAAGGCGATCGCCGCTCGACTAGAAAAGCAATCTACATTAGTCGATTACTGGTATGACGCTTGCTGCCGGAAATTTTCAGAAACGCCATCTGAAAGTTCTGTTTCAACAGATCCTGAGTCAATGTTTCCCACTCATCCACAACTCAAACAAGTTTTTGATTTTATTGAAGCCAATTTCGATCAAGGAATCACTTTGTGTGATGTGGCGGAGGCAGTTGGTTATTCACCAGCCTATTTAACTAACAGAGTTGCTAAGCAAACAGGAGATACAGTAAACGGTTGGATTGTCAAGCGCCGGATGCAAGCAGCACGTTCTTTACTTCAAGATACTAACCGGACAATAGAACAGATAGCGACAGCACTAGGATATCAAAATGCCTGTCATTTCTCCCGCCAATTTCGCCAACACAATGCAATGCCTCCTCAAACTTGGAGGAAAGAACATCAACTGGTTCGCCATTCTAGAGTAGAAGTTTTGAAATAGTTGAGGCATTTAGGCTCATTTGTTCTTAGTCTGCAGTTGTTGCATTTATTAAATGCATATTTAGCTGTTATTAATAAGCAAGTTGGCATATATCAACACAAATGTAGCTGAGTAATTGTTAATGGTTAGTAGTTAGTTGTTAACAAGGCATGAAGAGGAATGAATTATGCATCAACCCAATGACAAGTGTTGATAAGTTTCACTTTTCGTGTCTTCACAATATGTTCGATCCAAGTCTACATACTTCACGCCCGCTCTAAACTTGTTTACATGTCTAGTATAGGTAGGCAGAAATAAGTAGACATATCAAATATCCAAAAGCCTTGATAGATAACATTTTCGTCTGTTGACTTTTGACAAACGCCAAGCGGTACTAGGTTTTACTGGCTCAACCTACTAACAACTTGATTTTGATCATCCATCTTTTTCTTACTCCAATATAGGAGTAAAAGTAGGAATATGTCAAGAACAAAAAAGGTTCAGTTTTGGGTGACAGATCAGGAGTATGAGAAACTCAAAGAGTATGCGGAAAAAACTAAACTTTCTATGGGAGAAGTTTTAAGAGATTTTATTAAGTCCTTATATGATAAGTAAGTTGAGCCAATAAAAGTTATGTTTATTTTTACCAGCTTAATTGGTAAAAATGCTTGGCGCGGCATATGTGATAGTTGGTAGTTGATGAGCGGTAATTAGGGATATGGAAACTCAAAGACATTTTCCTCCTCCGCGTTTAGAAGGGAGCGGTGTCAGATTGAGAAAAAATCTGTCCTAGCAGGAAACCTCAACGGCTCATTAACGTCCTGAACACTAACAAGTCCAAAACTTCTGCCCTAGCACATCTACAAGTCAAGTCGGAAAACCTATAGTAACGGAAAGCCGCTTTCTCAAGGAACCATTACAAGGGGAATGGGGAGCGGGTATAAAAGATACAAGAGAGGACTGGAGTAGGAGAGAGGGGAATTAGAGAAAGATCTTTCTCTAATTCCCCTAATTTCCTTGTTTATGTCTCCTCTATAATCCCGAGTTCACCTCCAAAAAAGGGATGAGATTTCGGTAAGATAGAAAGGTTATCTTTTAAACTTTAAGCTACCCATAGCCAAAGGAGATTTTTTCCATGCTGACTTTAAAAATCATTGTTTATGTAGTTGTTGCTTTATTTGTCGGTACTTTTGTTTTTGGGTTTTTGTCAAGCGATCCCGCACGCAACCCCGGTCGTCGCGATCTGGAGTAGAATAGCGGTAAATTATCCGCAACTGCTAAAAGGTAGAGAATTATAGACTTTTAACCAGAGTTTGATAATTTCCTCCCCAATGTCAGAGCACGGATAAATATCCTCCAAAGCAGCAAGTAGCCCTAGACGAGATCAGCGCGAAAGCGCTAAAAGTAGACTAGGCAGAAGGCAAAGTCGGAAGGCAAAATGTCTAGTTAATCCTTCCGACTCTTTAATTTGGCTGTTTGTTAGCTTGATTGTGCTGAAATATGCTTCAACCTGTTCTGCCGCCTGCAACATCTTCTTCTCTTGAACATTCACAACCTGCTGCTTATCCCCTTTCCTTGGGACGATTATCTTGTGTGTCATGCTTAGAAACTGACATTAAGACGCAGCAAAAACAGAATGAGGAACAAAAGGAAACTCCTAGAACTTCTGGAGATAGCCAAAACAAAAATCAGTTAACTGTTGCCGAAACACTGCCGATCCCCAGTCAGCCAGAAACTTTGCCACCGGAATTTTCACCACTGACTCCAGCTAAAAGTGCGGCTTCTTTAGGCGATGGGTTAGGAATCGGTTATCCCATAGAGCAGGTTGAAGGCGATAGCAACCCTGATGTCAGCAAGCAAGTTACTTCAACTCTGACGAAAAGTAAAAGCTTATCTCACTCCAAAGCGCAACTCTTAGTTGAAAAATTAGCTCAAAAACGAGAGCAGAGTGATCCGAACACTGTGCAATCGCCCACTGTTGGACAAACACAACCACTGACAGTAGAATTCAACTCTCAAAGCAAAACAAATCAACCGCCAACTCCTTCTACTATAGTCTTCAAGTCTCGTAGCCAAACAGCTCAATTGCCATTTCCCACCCCTAGTAACCAAGGGCAACAAAATTTACCATCAAAAACAACTCCAGCCGTAGAAACAACGAAAGTTGTTGAAGTTATTGCCGATAGACAGGAGTACGACTCACAGCGACGAATTGTCACAGCAGTTGGTAATGTCGTCGTCCGATATGATAGATCCGTCTTGAATGCTGATCGCTTGCAAGTTAGTTTAGACAACTTGTTTGCCGTGGGAGATGGGAATATCGTGTTGAGGCGAGGCGATCAAACACTGCGCGGACAACGCTTTACGTACAACTTTATCCAAGATAGCGGCAATTTGCAAAGTGGCAGAGGCGAGATTAATGTACTCTCAGCCCAACGAGATTTCTCTTTCGACACAAATCCATCCCCTAATTTGACAACTGGTGGAGTATCACTGGTTCCTTTAAGCGATCGCATCGCCGCCGATCAGCCACTGCAAGCAAACGGTCGTGCAGGAGTTAATGTTAATGTAGGTCGTAGAGGAAATCCCAATCAACCGGGAGCACAAATTAAGCGACTACGATTTGAAGCTGCAAATGTTGATTTCTATCCTCAAGGCTGGCAGGCACGAGATGTTCGGATCACCAACGATCCATTTTCTCCACCAGAATTGGAGTTACGTGCTGATAAAATAACTCTCACAAGAGAATCACCATTAGTAGATCGCCTGAAGACAGTACGACAGCGTCTGGTATTTGACCAAAATTTCTCTGTCCCCATCCCTCGAGATGAACAAGTCATTGATCGTAGACAACGTGATGTCAGCCCTACACTATTTTCCGTTGGCTATGATTCAGGGCAACGGGGAGGTATATTTATTCAACGTACTTTCCAACCGATAAACACAGGATCGGTTCGTCTTAGCGTCACACCTCAGTTCTTTGTTCAGAAAGCATTTAGCAACCCTAATGGGATAACAGATCTTTTTGGTTTAAAGACAAGACTTAATGCTGCCTTAAGTCCGCAGACGGTGATCCAGGGTTATGCAGTTTTACCAACTTTAGATTCGGATAGACTGCCAGACTTACTGCGGGCAAGTTTGCGCCTGCGTCAGGGATTAAGCGCCGTCAACCCTTACATTGTGACACTCGAATCAAGCTACCGCGATCGCCTCTACAATGGTTCCCTTGGTTATCAAACAGTTCAAAGTAGTATTGGCGGTGTCATTACCTCTCCAATCATTCCTTTAGGGACTACAGGCTTTACCCTTAGATATCAAGGAGGAGCACAGTATATTAACGCCAATACAGATCGCCAAGACTTACTCTCTGCAACCCGACAAAACGATCGCATTTCCCTAAGTCGCATCCAAGCCAGTGCCACTATTGACGGAGGCGTTTTTTTATGGCGCGGTAAACCATTACCCGCCACCCCTACACAAGGATTGCGATACACGCCAAATCTAGTGGTTCCTTTCCTGCGCGGAGTTGCCTCCCTTACCGGTGTCACGAGTTTGTATGGCAATGGTGATAACCAATCTACCCTTAATGGTACCATTGGTTTAGAAGGGCAACTTGGTCATGACTCCAAAGACTTTTTGGATTATAGCGCCTTTAATATTAGATACTCCCAAGGTTTCAACAGTGGCTTATCACCTTTTTTGTTTGATCGCTCTGTAGATAACAGAGTCCTCACGGCAGGCTTGGTACAGCAAATCTATGGCCCATTTCGTTTGGGCTTTCAAGCAACTATCAACTTAGATACCGGACGAAGCATCAGCACCGACTACATTGTAGAATATAGCCGCCGTACTTATGGAATTACCCTTCGCTACAATCCTGATTTGCAATTGGGTGGCATCAGCTTCCAAATCAACGACTTTAACTGGAGTGGTGGAACCAATCCATTCACTGATAATTCTGAAGTTAAACCAGTCGTTAATGGGGTGGTGCAAGACTATTAATTTATCTGGATGTGGTCTTAGAAGGGAGTAGTTTCTGATAGAAAATTAACTAAAATATATCCTATTGAGCGAACAACAGCAGCAATGCGACAATCCTGAGTCAATATTGTTAAGTTAAGGCTATGCAGTGCTAAGAATAACGAAAATAGGGTGACGATTTCGTGTGCTAGTACCTAGATGTTTTAATCTTTTTGAGCGAAACTTAGATACAGGTTTTTTAATAACTTTGGGGTTGTTACGATGAACTCTTTCTGGTAGCAATGTATCCAGAATTTCCAAATTCAACAACGTAAAAAAAGGGAGTGATTGGGATTGCAAGCGTTGAAATTTGGATAATGCACGACGAACAACTCGTAATGTACAAGTGAAACTAAGGCACAAAGGTGCAACTCCTGCACTAGTTGCGGCTTAAAAAATTAATGGTAACTGTGGTTTGCACCATTGCGTAAGAATACAAACCTTTATCCCACATCAATATTATTCCTGTTGTAACAGAGCGTAATAATTTTAATGCCTGTACTCGTTTTCCAATCTGATTGGGAATAATAAATATGACTTAGGCTGACACATGTGTAGCTAGGCAACTTTTGTTAAGCTCGATTTTAGATCCGACAGAGCATATGAACGATTCCAAATTTTTCAAAGGCTCCTCTGTTCCCCAATATACGCAGCAGCAAAACTTCTCGCAGACGTTTCTGCTGCTGATAATCAACGGTATATCTGACCCCATTTTTGTCAAAAACCGCCAACATCAGTTGATATTACTTAACGATGCCTTTTGTAATATCATTGGGCAGAGCCAAGAAGATTTAATTGGTAAGTCTGACTACGATCTCTTTCCCAAAGCAGAAGCTGATGTGTTTTGGGAAAAAGATGAACTGGTTTTCATTACAGGTATAACTGATGAAAATGAGGAATTTTTTACAGATTCCTATGGCGTCACACACTCAATCCTGACCAAAAAATGTTTGTTTGAGGATGAGCGAGGTAATCATTTCTTAGTTGGTACTATTCGCAATTTCACAAAGCAAAAGCGGGTAGAAGCTGAACTAGCGGAAAAAGCATCTTTAGCAGCTTTGCATATAGAAATAAACACTGCTATCACCCAAAGTCAGACAATACAGTCAATTCTCAAGCGTTGTACTGATGCTTTAGTCAACCACATTAATGCTGCCTTTGCCCGCATCTGGACACTGAATACCCTTGAAAACGTACTGGAACTGCAAGCTAGCTCCGGAATGTACACTCATATTAATGGTCCCCACAGTCGTGTTCCTGTAGGTATGTTCAAAATTGGATTAATTGCCCAAGAACGTCAACCTCACCTAACGAATAAAGTTATAGGCGATCCGCGTGTCAGCAATCAAGAATAGGCCAAGCAGGAAGGTATGGTTGCTTTTGCCGGATATCCCCTGATTTTGGACGGCAATCTCATTGGCGTCAGATGTTTGCCCGTCACACCCTGACACAATCAACTCTGGATGCATTGCAATTGGCTGCTAACGAAATTTCCTTGGGCATCAAGCGTATACAAGCAGAATTTGCCTTAAAGGAGAGTGAGAATCAGTACCGTCACTTAGTTGAGACGTCTCAGAACATGATCTGGTCAGTAGATCCCCAAGGATGTTGGACTTTTGTGAATGAGGCAGTGAAAAGCATCTATGGTTATGAGCCAGCAGAAATGATTGGTCGTCACTGTAGTGAGTTTGAGCCGCCTAAACAATTTCAGCTTGAGCCTGGAATTTTGCCCTGTCTATTGGCAGGAGAATCGGTGTTTGAGTACGAAGCTGTTGTGCTGGCAAAGGATGGCAGAAAGCTGAATTTACTATGTAATGCGATGGTGTTATGGGATGAAGTTGGAAATGTTTTAGGCACAACCGGCACAGCTACTAACATTACTGAACTGAAACGAGCAGAAGCATTACTACGCCGTAGTAATGCTGTGCTGCAAGCTCAACAAGAAGCTTCAATAGACGGCATTCTCATTATTGATGAAAATCGTCAAATTGCATCATACAATCAACATTTCTCCCGTTTATGGAAAATTCCTCCAGCAACACTTCAGACTAACGATCGGCAACTCCTAGGATGTGTGTTAGATCAACTAGAGAATCCAGAAGAATTTCTCGCTAAAGTCGAGTATCTGTACCAGTATTTAGATGAAAGCAGCCGTGATGAAATTGTGCTGAGAGATGGAAGGACGTTTGATCGTTATTCTGCGCCAGTGCGATCGCCTACAGGAGATTGTTACGGCAGAATTTGGTATTTCCGAGATATCACAGAACGCAAAAAAGCTTTATCGGATTTATGACAGAAAGCTCAAGAATTAGAAACAGCATTACACAAACTAAAAAACACCCAAACTCAGTTAATTCAAAGTGAAAAGATGTCCAGTTTGGGTCAATTAGTTGCAGGTGTGGCACACGAAATAAACAACCCTGTTAGCTTTATTTATGGAAACCTTGAGCCTGCACAAGAATATATTGAAAATTTATTTTCACTGCTAGATCTATACCAAAGATATTATCCCCAATCAGTACAGGAAATTGAGGAGTTTACGGCTTTAATTGAACTAGACTTCTTGAAGTCTGACTTACCCAAATTATTCAAATCGATGAAGATGGGAGTAGAGCGGATTCAAGGCATTGTGCTTTCTCTACGGACTTTTTCGCGCTTAGATGAAGCGGAAATGAAAGCGGTTGATATCCATGAGGGAATAGATAGTACAATAATGATCGTCCAAAGCCGCCTTTTGGCTACTGGCAAGCGTCCGAAAATTGAGGTGTTAAAAGAATACGGCAAACTTCCCTTGGTTGAATGTTATGCACAGCAGATAAATCAGGTATTTTTGAATATTTTATTGAATGCAATCGATGCTTTAGAAGACTCAGTCGTTAAAGGTAGATGGACAACAAAAAAGCAACTAGTAATGGATAATCCACGAATTTATATTCGCACACAATTATCAGCACTAAATCAAGTCACAATTCGTATTGGCGACAACGGAGTGGGAATACCAGAAAATGCTAAAAAGCAAATATTTAATCCTTTTTTTACCACCAAGCCTGTGGGAAAAGGAACGGGCATGGGGCTGGCTATTAGTCACCAAATTACCACAGAAAGACATCGGGGTTCCATAGAATGCATTTCCCAACCAGGAATCGGTACTGAGTTTGTGATTCGCATTCCCCTGATTCAATAACTTCAAACTTATCACACCCGATATGTGTAACGATCTTCCCGGCATTTTCCAACCAGAATTCTTTGCAACTATAATTGTGATTCAACCCATATTATGAATCTAGAGCTATTGCTATTTATTTCGAGCTTTTGCCAAAATTAGGAAGCGGTAACTTTGGTGAATAAACAAAGTTCATTTCTCAAATAATACCATTGTTTCTGGATTATTTCCTCGACTGTAAAAGTTGGTGTAAAAATTGTAGAATTCTCATAAATATATCTTCCAATAAAACCATAAGACGGTCAAGCCATTGTAGAACGTGTTCTAAAGGATGCTTTTCGTACCCTAATGACTTTGCTTTGATTTCTATCCAATCTGGCTTTGCCTCGACTGCGTATGTTGAGCTTTGCTGTAATTGAGATTCTTGTTTTTGAATTTCAATTTTAAATTTTGAAATCAAGGATGTGGTGAGACGCAGAACATTCTTTCTTTGTCCTTGTTTCCTTGTTGAAGTTAAGTCATTAGTTAGATCAAGTTTGTTTGTCTCCTCATGACTCTGTGTTGTTGTCATCACCTGATGTGTTGCCGTTGTCTTGAACAATGAGCCTTTTCCAGAACGCAACAAGAGTTTTTGCGGCTTGATTTTTCCTAGACAAAAACGGACAAACGATTCGTGAAGTCTTCTAGGCAGAAAAGGTTGTTCGACAGATTTTACGCCAAGCTCGGGGGGTAGAGAATTCTGTAGAGGAGACTTTGTATTTTGAGGTGGTTGATCTGCTCTGTTATTAAGAATTTCTTCAGTAACTTCGCAAAGCTCGTTGGACAGAAGATTTTGTTGTACAAGCTTTGCCTCAAAATGCTCAGTTGTCGTTTTCAGTGGTTGATTTTGTAAAAGGTTGTCTGTTGTTGTTTCAGTTTCTCCTAATGGTACCAAACCAGTTCTAAATGGAAATTTTCTCAAAAACTTTTGGGAAGTATTCACAAAGTTTTGGAAAGAATGTTTTGTTTCTTGACTGGGGAGAAGAGGGTTTGTATTTTGGGAAGATACTTGGAATTGGCAATCGCTTTGTTGTTGGGAATCACCGAACAAATCGCTCGGAGTAAGCCAAGGATCTGTTAAATTTTCTGTCTGTAAAGGAAGACTTTTGGGCAAAGCCAAGGAGGTTGGTTGTTGTAATAATTGTTTGCCAGTTTTGAGACTTTTATTATTTCTGCCGCCAAAGAAGAAATCAATCGCTCCCCAAATCAAAGCTTTAATCAGGGTACGATCTTCTGTATCAGCATTCACTTTTTTTGGCTGGGAAATTAACTGAATCACTTGAGCAAGTTTAGAAGTTTGAGACTGCACAATCGCAGTCACATGAGATACGGGTACTAAAGCTTTTGATTCTAAGTTTGTGGTAAATGTATCTATAGCTACTAGTAATGAAGGTGGATTGAATGTATATTCTATGCTTTCTGTCACCATGCTTTGAGGTAGTGCAGGTGTTTTATCTGGAGTACTCCCAGTCATTTTTGTCAACAAACTGTCGATTTCCGATAAGAGTTTTGTTTCCTCAGTGACATGAGTCAATTGCCAATTCTGCCAGTAGTTAGCGACTTCTCTAATAATTCGATTTTGCAGTTTTTTCTGCTGTTGCCGTGTTAAGATATTTAGAATTATATTTTTGTCAGTTACCAGAACTAGATTGCGATTTGCTAGATCTGAAGCAATTCCTCGGACTACAGGAATAGAGAGGGAGCGTCGATATAATTTTCTCTCCTCACTCACTCTCATTTTCCCTACTGTAGCTAGCACTAATTGAATAGGAGTATCAGTTGATGGAGGTGTTTGCGCCTGTAATTTCGACTGGTGTTGTTGATCCCTTGAGTGCAACTGCTTGCCAGAAGAATCAATAGCTTTTTGAAACAGTAAGAACAATGGCTGAAGTAGTGCTTCTAATGACCAACTTGTGGTAACTTTTACATGTCGAAATACTATCTGCAGTTGATCGCCCAATTGCTGAGATTTCTGATGTAAAAAGTTAAAAAGCCGACTTTTGTAGCGACTAGTAGGTGCAGAAGGCATAGTAATAAACAAACCTATCTGAAAATTGTTGTCCGAATTTTATCGAAAGTTAGAACCTAAATCCCTAGTCTAACTTGAAATTAAATGATTTTTATATATTGTTGTAGAATGTATGATGGAGGATACAAACTACCCACCACTGTCTCAAATAGTGAGTAGTCAACCATAAATGGCAGCAAGACAACTGTGGACTCGCTTCAGCTTGTTTCCGGAATCGATGTCTTTTTTGAAACTGGAATTTAGAATAATAGTCAGTAAATCGCTACCATAACAGTTCATCCGCAATATTCATTATGCTCGTACCCCCACTCAACACAGAAATCATATTGGCAGCAATTGACAAGCTGCGATCTTGTTGTCAGGTAAACATTCAAGAGTGCTGGAGGTTTCTTGAAACTGATTTGACTGTGGCTGAACTCAGTGAGCAAAATGTGTTAGAGTGGGGAACTTCTCAACTCAATCATAAAGGATACGTGACTTGGGCTGGTGGGCAAAAAGTCTTATGGTTAGTGCAAAAAGTCATAGTTCCTCAGAATTTACAGGGATATGCACTACAAGGTTTATCTTTGCGGTTGGCTTTACACTGGTGGGCAGACTCAGCACAGATTTATGTGAATGGAAAGTTGGTTGTTGAGGGAGATTTGTTTAATTGTTCACCCAGAGTACTCTTAAGTTCAGGGGTAACTCCTGGAGAAGAGTTACTCGTGGCTTTGCGTTTGGTAAGTCCGAGCCATTGTGATGGTGCGTTGGTAAAATCGCAACTTTTGTACGAATCGACTGATGGCGATCGCCCCGATGCAGGTTTTGTAGCCGACGAATTAGCTGTGATGCAGCGTTATCTGGAGTTTGAGCCGGAGAATTTAGATGTTCTCTTGCAAGCCACAGAAGAGATAATGAACATCGGCACTGAGGAAGCAGAGGAATTAGAGAAAACGTTTTTAGCTGTTAGAGAAAAGCTTCTCAAATCCAAAATTCAAACTCCGAAATCAAAAATATATCTGTTGGGTCATGCTCATTTAGATTTAGCATGGTTATGGCCAGTAAATGAAACATGGAATGCAGCACAAAGCACTTTTGAGTCGGCTCTTCAGCTTCAGCAAGAGTTTCCACTAATTTTCTGTCATTCTACTCCGGCACTTTATGCCTGGATTGAAGAAAATCGTCCGGACTTATTTACGGCGATTCAACAGGCGGTAGCAGATGGGTGTTGGGAGGTTCTCGGGGGTTTTTGGGTAGAACCAGAGTTAAATTTGATTGCTGGTGAATCAATTGTCCGGCAATTATTGTATGGTCAGCGCTATGTGCAGCAAAAATTTGGTAAGCTTTCTACTGTTGTGTGGGTACCAGATAGTTTTGGATTCTGTGCAACGTTACCGCAGTTTTTTGCCAGTGCTGGTATTGAGTATTTTGTTACTCAGAAGTTAATTTGGAATGACACAACTAAGTTTGAACATGGTGCTTTTTGGTGGCGATCGCCTGATGGTAGTGAAGTCTTTAGTCTGATGTCTGCACGCATTGGTGAAGGCATCGATCCGATCACCATGGCATCTTACTCGTGTGAATGGCAAACCCAAACAGGTTTGGATGCAGCCCTTTGGCTTCCTGGCGTCGGCGACCACGGTGGAGGACCCACCCGTGATATGCTAGAAATTGCCCAACGCTGGAACAAGTCACCATTCTTCCCCCACCTGGAATTTACGACGGCTGAAAAATATTTACGGAATATTCAATCAGAACTTTCTACCGCTCATTCCGCTACTAACTTCCCGACTTGGGAAGATGAACTCTATCTCGAATTTCATCGTGGTTGTTATACTACTCATGGTGACCAAAAACGCTGGAATCGTCGTTGTGAAGGGTTATTATATCAAGCTGAATTGTTCGCTGCTTTGGCAAAAATAAGTTGTGGAATCACATATCCCACAAATGAAATAGAAGCGGCTTGGAAAAAAGTTTTATTCAATCAGTTTCACGATATTCTCCCCGGAACTTCAATTAACCAAGTTTATGTGGATGCGCTTCCCACTTGGCAGGAGGTAGAAGAAGTAGGTAATGAGATATTACAGAAGTCTTTAAGAGTGATCGCATCCAATATCAGCTTACCAGAACCACCACAACCCGACAGTTTACCTGTTGTCGTTTTCAATTCTCTCAATTGGCAGCGATCGGAAGTTGTATCCGTTGCTTTACCAACGCCCTCAACTTACCAGGGATGGGAAATTTATGATGTTTCTGGAGAAAAACAACCGTCGCAATTGGGTGAAGCTTCAACTTTACTGTTTTTAGCAAGCGACATCCCTTCTGTTGGTTATCGCGTCTTTTGGCTTTGTCCAAATTTGGAGAAGCAAAAAGAACAATTATTACCGAAAAATTTCACCTTAGAGAATGAATTTTTACGGGTTTTGGTGGATGAGCAAACTGGTGATTTGTCTAGTGTTTTTGACAAGGTTAATAACAAAGAAGTTCTTAGTCTTGAAGGTGGTAATAAATTACAAGTTTTTGGAGATAGCGGGCAATATTGGGATGCTTGGAATATCGATCCTAACTATGCCCAGCACTCCTTAGCATCACCTCAATTGAAATCCATTGAATGGCTGGAATCAGGAACAGTGCAAAGTCGGCTGCGGGTTGTGCGTCAACTGGGAGACTCGGAGTTTTGCCAGGACTACATTTTACAGATGCGATCGCCTATTCTGAAAATAGCAACAACTGTGAACTGGCAAGAACGTCAAGTGTTAGTGAAAGCGGCTTTTCCACTGAGTGTGGAGGCTGACTATGCCACTTACGAAATTCCCTGTGGTACAATTCGCCGTTCCACCAAACCCGAAACTCCAGCCGAAAAAGCAAAATGGGAAGTTCCTGCACTGCGTTGGGCAGATATAACAGAAAATGATTACGGTGTCAGTTTGTTGAATGATTGCAAATATGGTTATGATAGCCAGAATAATCAACTACGCCTAACGCTACTACGTAGTCCAAATTGGCCCGATCCTGAAGCTGACAGAGGGTATCATCAATTTACTTATGCTTTATATCCTCATGCTGGTAGCTGGCAGTCAGCGCATACAGTCAGACGTGGTTATGAATTAAATTTACCACTACTTGTAGATCAGGATTTCGCTCCCAGACAACTGACTTCCCTAGGAGAGAAAAGTCAGTCTTTAGCTCCCGTTAGTAGCTTGTTGAATTTGTCAGCTGAAAATCTGATCTTGATGGCATTCAAGCAAGCAGAAGATGACAAAGAACACTGGATTCTCCGATGTTATGAATCTCATGGGGAAATAGCTGAGTTATCTTTGCAAAGTGATTTGGAATTAACGTTGGGAGAGTCAGTTGATTTGCTAGAACGTTCTTTGGAAACGAAACCATCATTTACCATCCAACCATGGAAAATCGCTGGCTTTAAGGTTTTACTTAATACAGTTTAGATTAAGGTTAAACAGTACTAATGACAAAAAAGATAGGAGGATTGTAGCGGTTCTCAGTTCAGTCACAGATAAATGTGTTCAGTTTAGAAAAGTGTTCTTTATTAAGCTAGTCGTTGCGCCTGATTAAGTTGATCGTATAATTCATATTTTGGTTTAGCAATACCCAACTGGTACAACTGCAATATTCCCGACGGTAATTATGCTTATAGCTGACAAATGCGGATATTCATTTAGTCCAATCCTTGGCAGAAAAGTTGTGGACACTGCATTCTGAGAAGTTTGCAGAAGTGATCGCCTATGTTGATTTGAAAGCTAAAGAAGGTAGTCGCCAACCGTAAAGGATATGAGCGTTAAGTGCCTAGAAGAAGGGTGGTTAGTCAAAAAGACGGAAACTGAAAAACGAGATCCACATACTCTGACACCTCTTCAGCAACAATGGTACGAATGGGCGTATTCTGCTCCTAATATCCGTTGGTACACCGCATATCGGCAACAATTTGTAACATTTAAGACAGGAAAGTCATGAGTGAAACTTTGTATAGTTGGGGATGGGTTCCTAATTATACTTTTATCTCTCGGCTCATGGCGAGAGTGCTGTTGAGGATGGCCATTAGACAGCCGCACTACCATTTTTTTATAAAACTGCCCTCAAGACTAGAGCTAAGACTCTAGTTGCATAAATTATACCGTCTGGATGATCTACTCAAGAGTAGTTCTATCTTTAACACGCTTCAAAGGAGATTGCAATGCTAGAGATGGGTAATATTTGGCGTCAGTTATTTGGAATTGTTCTTGGTGGTGCTTATGTATTCGGAGTAAGTTGTGCCACAGCCCAAATTACACCTGACAGAACTTTACCGAATAATTCCAGTGTCACAATCAATGGTAGTGTCTTCAATATTACTGGTGGAACGCAAGCTGGACGTAATTTGTTTCATAGTTTTCAGCAGTTTTCTGTGCCAACCGGGAGTACGGCTTCATTTAACAATGGATTGGATATACAAAACATTTTTAGTCGGGTAACAGGAGGAGCAGTCTCAAATATTGACGGGTTAATTCGTGCTAATGGCGTTGCAAATTTGTTTTTTCTAAATCCCAATGGGATTGTGTTTGGTTCTAATGCCCAGTTAAATGTTGGCGGTTCCTTTGTTGGTTCTACAGCTAATGCCATTCAATTTGGCACTCAAGGAATTTTTAGTGCTTCCATCCCCGATAAATCAACACCATTATTGACAATCAACCCTTCAGCATTGCTGTTCACTCAAATTAATCCAGGGGTGATTACCAATCAATCACAAGCATCTGCAGGAGTTGACCTTACAGGTTCTAACGTTACAGGTTTACGAGTACCTGATGGCAATAGTTTGTTGTTAGTTGGTGGGAATATCAACTTAGATGGAGGTAGGCTGACAGCTAATGGTGGCAGAATTGAATTAGCTGGGTTAGCCGCACCAGGGACAATTGGGTTAAATGTTGCAGGCAACACTCTGAGTTTAAGTGTTCCTAGAGATGTGCAGCTAGGAGACATCTCTCTGACTAACCAAGCTTTAGTTAGTGTCTATGGTGCTGGTGGGGGAAATGTTGCCATTAATGCCCATAATTTAGAGATATCTAATTCCTTCTTGTTAGCAGGAATTGTTACAGGATTGACTGATGGTAGTAGTAAAGCTGGAGACATTAACATCAACGCTGATTCAATTTCTTTGTCTAATAGGGGTGAAATAAGTAATTTTACAAGTGCAACAGGAGATGCGGGTAACATTTTTATTACAGCCCGTAACGCAATTTCTTTAGATGGGGGCTTTATTGTCAGCGATGTATTTCCAGGTGCTGTGGGACATGGTGGAGATATTAATATTCAAGCAAAAAATATATCTTTAATACGCAATGGATTAATCGGCTCTAATAGTGCTAGTAATGGTGATTCAGGCAACATCTTTATTACTGCTAGTAATTCTATTTTTCTGGATGGCGGTTTTATTAGCACCATTCTATTACCTGGTACTGTGGGGAACACTGGGGATATTAATATTCAAGCGGGAAATGTTTCTCTTACAGATGGTGGAGCTATCAGTTCTAGCATCTTAGGTCAAGGTAATAGCGGTAGTATAAGTGTTAACGTAGGCAATACCTTGACAATTTCTGGTGCCGATAGCTTCATTACAGCTACCCTTGGGACTAGTGCTGTCGGACGTGGTGGAGATATTAATATTCAAGCAGGAAATGTTTCTCTCACGGATGGTGGAGCCATCGCTTCTTCCGCTTATGGTCGAGGTAATAGTGGTAATGTAAGTCTTAACGTGCGTGATACCTTGACAATTTCTGGTGTACACACCGGTATCTTGACAAATCTTGGTATTGGTTCTGTGGGAAGTGGTGGAGATATTAAGATTCAAGCAGAAAATATTTCTCTCACAGATAGTGGAACAATCAGTTCCGGCAGTTCTGGTAATGGTGATGCAGGTAATATCTCTATCACATCTGGTCATGCAATTTCTTTAGATAGTGCAAACATTTCCAACAATGTTCAGAGACATGACGCTGTAGGTAATGCTGGAAGTCTTAAAATTACCACTGGTTTACTTTCTTTAACTAATGGCGCTCAAATTGACTCCTTTACTCTGGGAAAAGGGAATGGAGGGAACATAATGATTGAAGCCAAGGAAGCAGTCAGTGTTGATGGGATAAACGATCATGGGATTTCCAGTGGCTTCTTTAGTACTGTGAGATCTGGTGCAGTAGGTAATGGTGGAAATGTTGATATCACTGCTAAGTCATTGTCTTTAACTAATGGTGGAGAACTAGGAGTTAGTGTCTATGGAGCATTTGGAACTTTTCCTAGTGGTCAAGGGACTCCAGGCAATATTCACATTAACGCTGATATTTTACGCATGAGTAACGGTCAAATCACTGCTCAAGCAGCCTCTAACGATGGTGGTAATATCAATTTTAACCTTTCTCAATACCTACTACTGCACAATGGCAGCCTGATCTCCGCTACCGCAGGCACAGCAAATGCAGGTGGCAATGGTGGTAACATTACCATCAATACACCGTTTATAATTGCTTTTCCTCTGGAAAATAGTGACATCACTGCAAATGCCTTTAGTGGCAGTGGTGGAAGAGTTTCAATAAACGCTACAAACCTTTTCAACATCGCCCCACTCAGTAGGCAAGATTTGGGGAGATTGCGACCACAGGATTTAGACCCACGTCAACTGCCAACAAATGACATCACGACTGTTTCTCAGCAAAACCCAGATTTAAATGGTACAGTGCAAATCAACACACCAGATATAGACCCCAATCGTGGTTTAGTTACCCTACCCACAGTTACCGATGTTGCGCCAAAGTTAGTTTCCTCTAGCTGTGCCGCTTTTGCAGACGTTGGTGGCAGCAACTTCACCGTCACCGGACGCAGCGGCTTGCCTCCCAGTCCCGACGAACCCCTAAGCAGTGACGTAGTATGGACAGACACACGCCTACCAGCAACCACAGCGCAGCATCAACGCAAAACACGCGCAGCTAAATCCAAACTCCAACCAATAGCAATCATACCTGCGACTGGCTGGGTGTTAAATGATAAAGGTGAAGCCATGCTCATCTCTTCTGTAACCAACCCTAGCACCTTGAATACTCCTATTAGTTGCCCTGTAAAATAAACGCGGCTATCGCCCATCCCATTCTTATCAGGCGTTTTGTAAGATCACTTATAAGACCAGTTCTATCAAGACTAGTTTCTGGCATTGGAATTATACAAAAAGGCACTGCGCCGAAGCGCAATCGCAAATCTCCCTTGTCATCAAAATGTGATCGCACGGCAGTGTTCAAGCCGTGCGATCGCCCACAGTTCAAGCAGACACCTCATAAGTGATGCTGATTCAATGACAGCAATATCCTACGCATCACGAAAATATTGGTAATTTTGCCATCAGCTAGCGTAGAATGAATGTAAACTTTAAGTTCAGCCTCGACGAGACTATCTAACTCAGCTTGCAGTTCTTTTGAAAGCGACTGTTCCTGATCACGGGAAGTTCTCCACAAATCCATGAGATCGGATAAACGTTTTTGCGGCTCTTCACTAAAGAACTGATCAGAATGAAAACTTTGGAGCATTAGTAAAGCACTAAATTCATTTTCACCTAATTGATTGGTTAAAGCATCTAGAGCTTGTCCCGCAGTTTTGCCAATCGACTGCTTATCACCTACAACAGAAATATAAGATTTCTCACCACTAGCATCATATATAGGTAAGATTTTCACTGTTGTCATGTTCCACTTTTAAATCGCTTGTTTACTACATTGTAGATATTTATCTGCGAATGAGGTTGCACGCGATGCATTTCGACTGATAGAGGAAAGCGATCGCATTCGTGAGGCACGACTTGAAGCACTTCGAGGAGAAATTGCTATTGGTGTAGAACAAGGTGACAAAGGAAAAGTGATTGATGGTGAAGAGGTATTTAAAGAATTGCGTGAAGATATTCGTCAAATATCCAGTGGTGAATATGAATGAATCGCTACGTTTTTACTGCCCAAGCAAGACTTGTTATTCAGGAAATTAACCAATTTCTCTCTCGTGAAAACCCACAGGCTTCAACCCGCTTTATAAATGCTATTGAAAAAGTGCAAAATTTTGACTAATTTTCCAAATATGGGACGAAGTTTAGATTATCTTGTACCTTTATCAAGAGGTTTTAGCGTTGGTAATTATAGAATTTTTATATCGTTAATCGAAAAAGGTGTTGAGGTTGACCGGGTTATGTGTGGCTATTGTGATCTTGATACTTTATTTGCAGAGGATGATAATAGTTAAGCGATGTCCTCATCAACAAATCGGATACACATGTTCAGTAAATCACATGTTTTTTCCAACATAGCGATACCCTTGGCAAGGGCTTAAGGCGTATCGCTGCTCATGTATAAAGTGGATTAAGGTTAGGGTCAATCGCCGAATTATAAGATAAATTTATGACTTATAGGGACAGACTCCGAACCGCAAGTTAGTCCATCCCTTTTAACACATACTTCATCCGAAAGACGGATAATATCAGCTAGATTTTTGGATGTTCTTATCATTACGTATTAGCTCGCGACGAATATCCCCGCGCTTGTTAACAAATCTTAATCCTCATGGTCATCATAAGGGTCATCTAGTTCCTTGCTAGGAGGACCAAATGAAGTGTAAATTGCTGCGGCTGTGATCGCGAAGACAATAGCGCCGACGGAAATGCTGAAAACTGTTGCGGGTTCCATAATAAACGGGGAAATTATGAGACGTTATATTCGTTAAATTTTAAGTATGGGATTGCAGATAGATTCAGATTCCAGATTACCTGTCCTGATTATTGCCTACCACAAAGAGTATCGTAACACGTTCTCATGAATTCGCGGCGCAGTGTTTTTTCGATTGGTAATGCGACGACAACCTAATTACCTAAGATCGTGCCGATTTAAAAGAAGTCTGTTGATGGTACAATAGGCATGTCAGTACAAGGCATAAAACTTAACCTTGGATTGAAAAAAAGTTGACACCCAAAATACTATTAGGAGACGAGCCTGTGCCTTGCGATCGCCAGTCTGCCTATACGGTTTTACCGTTGCAGGCGTTTGGCGTTGGGGGTTCCCCCGTTTGAAGCACAAGAGAGTATCAACACGCTTTTGTGTCATATTTATTAAATCGGAGAACCCTTACAATAGGGATATGCTAACTAAAAAGTCTCCAGAGTCCGCTTGTCTTTGGACAGTGGAGTGTAAATTGGTAGAATTTGACAAAAGCTTAAAATATCAATTGGTAACTAGATCTTAGGTGAATTATGGCACAAAGGACTCGGTTGGGAGATGTTCTCAAACCCTTAAACTCAGAGTATGGTAAAGTCGCGCCTGGTTGGAGTACAACTCCTCTCATGGGCGTTTTTATGGCACTCTTTCTCGTGTTTTTGCTGATTATTCTGCAACTCTACAACAGATCGCTGCTAATTCAGGATGTAACAGTTGATTGGAGTAGCATAGGCAGATAAGCAATATAGAAGCTTTGCTGCTTACATAAGAATTTATTTTACACCCGGCTATTCCGGGTTTTTCTTTAGGTCACTAGGTTCCTTTTTTCTGTCTTGTTCTGCCTCCACTCCCTGACAGCCTTAAAGCTTTACACTAGATATACAGGTTTATTAGGAGACTTATGAATATATTTGGTATGGGTCTGCCGGAAATGGCTTTAATCATGGTTGTGGCGCTGTTAATCTTTGGTCCAAAAAAGCTGCCGGAGATTGGTAGGAGTATGGGAAAAGCGATAAAGGGTTTTCAAGATGCTTCTCGGGAGTTTCAAAATGAGTTTCAAAAAGAAACATCTCAGTTGGAAGAAGCTGTTAAGACTACCGCAGAACTAGAACCCAAGCATCTAGAACCATCTAAAGTGGAGAAAGAAACTAGCGATTCTGTCCAACACAGTTGAGAAAACTGCTGTCAACCACAGTAACCCAAAGTCTTGTTTGTTCTTGTGTTAGATTTGGCTGATATATTCCTATACTAAAATCTAAAATCGAGTGACAGAAGGTGTTACCCAAAAAACTTTGGTAATTCCCCAGCTGATTGTAGGGTTGGGAAATCCAGAACCGAAGTATGACCAAACTCGCCACAATATCGGCTTTGCCGCTATCGATGCTTTATGCCGTCCATGGCGGATTTCTTTGACGGAAAACCGCAAGTTTCAGGGGGAGTATGGGGAAGGAATAGGACCAACGAAAGATAAAATTCGTTTGCTGAAACCGTTGACATACATGAATTTGTCAGGACAAGCAATCCAGGCAGTGACAAATTGGTACAAATTGCCGCCTGAATCGGTACTCGTGATTTATGATGACATGGATTTGCCTCTAGGCAAAACTCGCCTACGCTTATCTGGTTCTGCTGGAGGACATAATGGCATTAAAAGCACGATCGCACATCTCGGTACTCAAAATTTTCCCCGTCTGCGGATCGGCATCGGTAAACCAAAAGATTCTACTTCTGGTGCTGAATCAGACTCTGTTTCTTTTGTGCTGGGTAAATTTTCCAAAGCTGAAACTGCTCTAATGTCTCTGATACTACAACATGTTGTTGAATGCTTGGAACTTTGCCTGAAGCAGGGAGTTGAAAAGGCAATGAATAATTGTAATAGCCGTACTATCGATTTTCCTAATTCTTAATGTCATCATTCAACTCTTCGCACACATTCGCACATAATATGACTTCTGAAGTGCTAATAGCTGAATGCTCGCTTTGAGTCGGGTTGATGGGCAGCGATTTAGCTGCTCCATCTCACCATAACTAGGTTCTCAACCGACTTCAAGACATTGTTGAAGCTATTAATTCATACTTCACAGAAGAAGCGTGCTTCCGAAAAGCTAATTTTTTATAATAATCATAACGAGAGCCGTGTAGCTTGATTAACATACGGGAGCGTTAAGCGACGAAGACATCATAATGTGTTCATTTAAAACGTCTTTGGCGTCGGGCTACCACGGCTTTGCGTTTGCGCTTTTCGGCTTGCGTTTCAAAGTGCTTGTGGTACTTAACATCAGCTAAAATTCCTGCCTTAGAAACTTGACGCTTAAACCGACGTAAAGCTGAATCGATTCCTTCATTTTCTCCTAAAACCACCTGGGTCATTCTGACTTTTTCCTCGTAATCAATCTTTCCCATTTTGACATATTCTCTCATCACCCTCATCACAAGATAGAGATTTTTGGACTAGCGCAAATCTAGAGTGCGTTCATGTATTCTCAGTTCGATAAACCGAGCTAAAAAAGGTTTTTTCTATGATGTTACAAGTCGTACCTTGACTTATCGCTCCAGGATACAGCGCTTTTGAGGTATCTGAGGTACACCAATTGTAGGGTGGCTTTTAAATCTTGGAATTTGAATTGGTCACTGTACCTCATAAACATCAAATCTGCTGTAAGTAACGCTGAGTAGTGAGTTTTCTAATGTCTTCTAATATTTGCTGAGTACTAATTTAACTTGTCAACAAGCACTCAGAATTCAGAACATGGCAAGGTAATATTTTCTACAATCGTATAAAATAAGCATAAATATCTGAGTCAACGGTTAACACATCCCTACTATTATTCTTTCCACTCCTTTTAAAGATGGGCAGTTAAGGGTAGGAAAATGTAGATGTGTTCATTGACCCGTAATAGTTTACTTATTCTCTGTGTCTGGGTCAACTGTTTCGATAGCAAGTGCTAATTGATAAAGTTGCCGACGGGGAAGCGAGGTAACTTTTGCTAACTGACGGCTGGCTTGCGATCGCGAGACTCCCTGACTGACAATCTTTCTCAACTCAGCTTTCAACTCGGCTTCTGAAAACTGCGGTTGACTGGGTGAAGCACCAGCAACAATAATTGTATATTCACCTTGAGGTTCGCGATGGCCATAATCAGCAATCACCTCTGCTATCGAACCCCGGTGAAATTCCTCATACAACTTCGTCAACTCTCGTGCTAGCACAATTTGACGCTCATTGCCCAAAATTTCTCCTAAATCTTGTAAAGTATCTCGCAAGCGATGGGGAGACTCGTACAAAATTATAGTGCGGAGTTCCGTTGTCAGAGACTCTAAGTGTTCTCGCCGTTGCTGAGTTTTTGCTGGCAGAAATCCTTCAAAAACAAACCGTTCGGTTGGTAGTCCAGCTGCGCTCATTGCTATAATTGCAGCACATGCACCAGGAATTGGTACCACACCTATTCCAGCCTCAACACAGACTTTTACCAGCTCATATCCAGGATCGGAAATTCCTGGCATACCCGCATCCGTCACCAGAGCGATCGCCTTACCATTCACCAGATGATCTAATAATTCTGGAATCCGACTTTGATGATTGTGGTCGTGGTAACTTACTTGAGGAGTCTTCACTTGAAAATGTTGAAGCAACCTACCTGTGTGGCGTGTGTCTTCCGCCGCAATTAGATCCACTGTTTGCAAAATTCGCACTCCTCGGAAAGTCATATCTTCCAAGTTGCCAATTGGTGTTCCGACAACGTAAAGTGTTCCTGGTTTTGGATCGGTTTGCATATGACATTTGTCCTTTGTGCTTTGTGAGTCGGTGCTGCATCCGGGTTAGCCCGACTACTAGGCAACTGACGTTAGCGTCAATAACCAATCACCCATTATCAATCTCCAATTAACAACTACCAATGACTCATCACGGTTTATTTGTCGGTTTAGTCACCTTAGATCTAATTTACCTTGCTGATTTTCCTCCGAGCAACAATCAGAAGATTGTCGCTTCTGACTATAGCGTAACCGCAGGTGGTCCAGCAACAAATGCGGCTGTCACCTTTAGGCATTTGGGTAACGAAGCTGTTGTGTTGGGAGTTGTGGGTACTCACCCAGTCACGCAGTTGATTAAAGGAGATTTGGCTTTTTATGAAGTGGCGATCGCTGATTTAAATCCCAGCACAACCCAAGCACCACCTGTCTCCTCGATTATTGTCACCCAAACGACGGGTGAACGGGCTGTTGTTTCCATTAACGCCGTGCAAACTCAAGCAACCATCGAAGCAATCCCCGAAGAGATTTTGTCAAATGTTAATGTCGTTTTGATCGATGGGCATCAAATGGCAGTTGGTAAAGCTATTTCCCAAACGGCTAAACTCCGGAATATACCAGTTGTTATCGATGGTGGAAGTTGGAAACCAGGATTTGACGAGATCTTACCTTTTGTGGATTATGCCATTTGTTCTGCTAATTTTTATCCCCCTCAGTGTCACACAACAGAAGAAGTTTTTGCCTATCTTCATGGCGTAGGCATTCCTCACATTGCTATCACTCAAGGAGAAAAACCTCTTCAATATTTAACAGGTGATAGAATTGGGGTTTTAAAAGTGCCAAATATTCAACCTATTGATACACTAGGGGCTGGAGACATTTTTCACGGTGCTTTTTGTCACTATATTTTACACGAAAGTTTTCCGGCTGCACTCTCGCTGTCAGCTAAAATTGCTTCTTTTTCCTGTCAGTTTTTTGGCACCCGTCATTGGATGTCAGGCTCGAATTAAGTAAAAATATTGATGAATTACCGATGCAAGATATACAACAAATACTAGAGCTAGCTTGTTCTGTGGGTTGGAGGGCAGCAGAAATACTGAGGTCTTACTACAATCAAAAAGGCAATCGCAACTTAGATGTACAATACAAACAAGATGACCCTGTCACTGCTGCGGATCTTGCGGTAAGTCAATTTATTTTAGAGGAATTACAAGCAGTTTTAGGTACAGAAGATTTTGCCTACATCAGTGAAGAAACATATCAATCACATCCAGACTCGCAAGAAAATTCTGAGTGGGTGTGGATCATCGATCCTTTAGATGGTACACGAGACTTTATCGAAAAAACTGGAGAGTACGCAGTTCATATTGCCTTAGTCAAGGAAAGACGTCCAGTTTTCGCAGTGGTAGCAGTCCCTGAAGCCGAAAAGTTGTACTATGCAGTTAAAGGCGGTGGTACGTTTGTCGAAACTCGCGATCGCACGGTTCCAGTCAAAGTAGCATCACGAGAACGCATTGAGGATTTAACTGTAGTAGTAAGTCGCACCCACAGAAATGCAACATTAGATAAGTTGCTACAACAATTACCGTGTCAACAGCAAAAAGCTATTGGCAGTATCGGTTGTAAAATTGCGGCAATTGTTGAACAAAAAGCAGATGTTTATATTTCCCTTTCCGGTAAATCTGCTCCCAAAGATTGGGATATGGCTGCCCCAGAACTGATTTTAACAGAAGCTGGTGGTCAGTTCACGCATTTTGATGGTACGCCATTGCAGTACAACACTGGTGATATCAATCAGTGGGGTGGAATACTAGCCAGTAACAGTCAGTTTCACGAAGAGCTTTGTCATCAAGCACAAAAAGCGATTAGCTAAGTTCTCACACTATGTCCGATCAAACACTGATAATAAAGTTCGTAGTTGCGCTCTCGAGCGCACTCCTTTGACTGTTAAAAGCGTAACTACTCCCAAAGAACCATTACTCCCTTCCCGCCAGAAGAATACCGATTAAAAAACCGCCCTGACGCTCGTTCCGACGCTCGTGCCTCGCTAACGCTGACGCTCGAAGACTCGCTAACGCTTCGCTAACGCTATCGCTAACGCTATCGCTAACGCTGCGCTAACGGGTTTACCAGTCGCCTACGGCGGGAAACCCGCCTACAGCGCTGGTTCACCAAGACGCCAAGAGCGCCAAGTTTGAAGATTCAGAAGATAGGTAATCTTACACTCAGCACGGGGAGTAAATCAACAACAGCACCCCAAAAAGTAGAGAAAGTAATCGCCTACATTTTATTCATCATATCATGTCCGTTCGATTAACCTTAAATACCAGAATAACCCTACCCCGCTCGGTGCGCTTTATCTCCCCTCCTCGCAGGCGGGGAGGGGTTGGGGGTGAGGTTCTTGAAGTCGTAGTTATACTACCGAACATGATCTAACTCATTGACCGAACATAAAATCACCGCTAATGACTCCACTTACTTGTCAAAACTACATCGCCGATCAATGGCTAAATGCTGTATCGGGAGATACCTTAGAAAGCCGTAACCCGGCTGTGAACAGCGAACTTGTCGCTACCTTTCCCCGTTCAGTAACTACTGATGTGGATGCCGCCGTTATTGCTGCGCGTCAGGCTTACCGAACTTGGCGACTCGTCCCTGCCCCAGCAAGAGCAGAATATATATATAAAGTAGGAGAACTGTTACTTCAGTATAAAGAAGAACTTGCCCTGTTGATGAGTCGAGAAATGGGTAAACCCCTAACAGAGGCGCGGGGAGATGTGCAAGAGGGGATTGATTGTGCCTTCTACAGTGCAGGTGAAGGGCGACGACTCTTCGGGCAAACAACACCTTCGGAAATGCCGAATAAATTCGCAATGACAATGCGAATGCCCATCGGAGTTTGTGCCTTGATTACACCGTGGAATTTTCCCATTGCCATCCCTTGCTGGAAAGCGATGCCAGCCTTAGTGTGCGGCAATACCGTTATCCTGAAACCTGCTGAAGATACCCCTGCTTGTGCAACCAAACTTATGGAGATTTTTCAACAAGCGGGTTTGCCTGCGGGAGTTGTTAACCTGATACATGGATTGGGAGAAGAAGCAGGGAAAGCTTTAGTGGAACACCCTGATGTTGACTTAGTCTCTTTTACGGGTTCTTCAGAAACGGGTGCTTTTGTAGGCGAAACTTGCGGACGCACTCACAAACGTGTCTGTCTGGAAATGGGTGGCAAAAATGCCCAAATTGTGATGGAAGATGCAGACTTGGAACTAGCTATTGAAGGTGCAGTTTGGGGAGCATTCGGTACTTCCGGTCAACGCTGTACCGCTACAAGTCGTCTGCTTTTACACCGCGATATCAAGAAACAGTTTACCACAATGCTGCTTGAGCGCACCAGCAAATTACGCCTAGGTGCTGGGACTAATCCCAACACTGATGTGGGACCATTAGTGAACACATCTCAACTGCAACGTGTCAGTCAGTATCTCGAGATTGCTCGTGAAGAAGGTGCAAAGGTATTAATAGGTGGAAAAATCGCAAATGAGGGGGAACTGCAGCACGGCAACTTCTTTCAACCAACTATTCTCGATTCTGTCACTCCGAAGATGCGGGTGGCGCGGGAAGAAATATTCGGACCGGTAGTTGTTTTAATTGAAGTAAACTCTTTTGAAGAGGCGATCGCTATCCTCAACGATACACCCTACGGTCTTTCTTCTTCAATCTACACCCGCGATATTAACCGTGCTTTTGCTGCCATGCGCGATATCGAAGCAGGTATAACTTATATCAACGGTCCCACCATTGGCGCAGAAGTACATTTACCTTTTGGCGGTGTCAAACAAACTGGAAACGGACACCGGGAAGCTGGTACGACTGCAATGGAAGTTTTTACAGAATGGAAAACCGTATATGTAGACTTTTCTGGTGGTTTGCAACGCGCCCAAATAGATAACCGGGATTGATTGGATATGCCCTTTGCTATTGATGGACGGGCTGGATTGAATTGCTTGCCTCCCCAGTTAGAGAAAGTTTGAAAAGTTGATTATGATGACATCTAAGTTTCTAATTCTAATCACATTAACAACCCAAAAATTCCCTTAAAATATGTCGTCGAGAATGGCGAATTGCTATATGGCATTTCTCCTAGCATCTTTCCCAAAAGAAAACTATAATATCTCGACGTCTTAGTTTAACCAGATTTAATTTTTTAGCTCGTGCCATACTTCCGTAAACTTGTTGTCCAATCTGTCAAAACTTTAGGAGAAATGTGTTTACCCCGCTCTTTGATTAATGAATCAGCCATTTCCTTCACCTCTATTACTGTTTTGTGTGCTGTCTCTACCATCTCAGTTAATAATCGCAGTGTTCTGGTGTAGGTAACACCGTATGCCTTACACGTTTCAACAACTAGCCCATCATCACTAGCACAAATCAGCAATTGATGACGTGCGATGGCAATTGTAGATCTATCCGCGATACTCAAAAGGGGCGCTCCAACTCTAAATTCTAGAAAACTGGTAAACATCTCTTCTGTAGAAAGAGCTAGAGGTGTCAAGTATTGGTTAGCAGCTTGGCGAGTAGAGGGTTCCAGTTGATCTGAGTCTAGAAGTTCCTGGGCAATGTACAACGGGCTGTAGTGCTGTTGTAGCCACCCCCACTCGTTTAGCCAGTGAAAATCAATGAGTGCTGTTGCGTCAAGAATTGTTCCCTTAAGCGACTGCATAAACCTCATTTTCTTGACGACGCACTCGCAGTTTTTCAACAGTTAAGTTGAGAAGTTCTGCTGCTTTCATTTCGGAAATTTTGCCCAATTTTAAGGACTGCCAAATTAGAAATTCATAATGTTCATTTTCTGGATAATCCTCCGCAACCAGTGCTGGTGGTAATTCCATCGAATTTTGCAAAGATGCACCATCATGTTGCTTTTTATAAATTGCACATATTTTAGCTTTCTCTTTAGCAAAATCAATGATTCCCATTTCTGCTAAACGGTTCAAGACGACTTGGTAACTCACCCGAAAATGCCGTTTGAGTTTAACAATATCCTTCGTTTGGGCATATATCCGCTCAAATTCAGCTTGGGGAACAAGTAGATGACCTGCAAAATAATTAGCTACTTTGTCTCGTGCTTTTTCTTCTTCTTTAGTTCCTTCCTCAATTAAAGTGTCTTGGTACTCTACTCGGTGGAAGATAAGGTGTCCAATCTCATGTGCAAGGGTAAACAATTGACGTTCAACGGTGATGCTATGGGTATTTACCAAAACAAAAGCACCTTCAATATCACTACAAGCACTAAGACCAAAGAAACCTTTTACGGGAACGGAGGAGCGTAAAACTTTTAAGCCGATTTCTTCTACAGATTGAAATAGGTTGGCAATGGGAGCATCTCCCAAGCCCAGGCGATGGCGAAATAAAGCCGCTATTGCCTGAATACGTTTTTCGTTGCCTTCTACTTGGTGGCAAGGTGTACTTTCTGGGGTGTAGGGAGGATCGCCAACGGCTTGTTCTAAGGCGTTATAAGTTTGCAGCATTCGTAACACTTGGGCTGCAAACTGGGCATTTTTGTCGAATGTTACATGAGCGCGGAACCGGAAGTTGGGTAATCCTTCACCTTGTGAGCGTAGTAAGTCATCGAGTGTAATACCCAAAACACTCGCCAGAACAGAGAGGATTTTGCTGTCTGGTAAAGTTTTGGCGTTTTCGTAGTTATTGATGCTCTGGCGAGTAACCCCGGCTTGTTCTGCAAGTTGCTCTTGAGACAAGCCTAGACTTTTACGGTAGCGGATCAGATTCGCAGCAATGATCTCTTTCATGGCTGATTATTTCCTGCGAGTGATAAAGGTGTCAAAGAAGTTGTCAAAGTTGTTGATACTCTTTTCTCTAATTATAATAGAAAATGTCAAAGCACTTTTACATCAGGATGAAAAAGGTGATAAAGATATGGCAAAGAATACAGGCAACGGTTATCGCCGTGGTGCTGTGGACAATCGCAGCCAAACTTACAACCCTGTGACCGAACAATGGGTAAAGCGTAATGCTGAAACCGGACAGTTTATGGACGTAAAGCAGAATGGTGAACCTTTTAAGGGTGTTCGTAAGGAGGATTAATAACGCGCATTGCTTCCAGTGTGGAGACTGAAAGCAACTCGGTAATGGTATTAGTTTTGGTCTATTGGAGGGGTGGTGTTACACAAAGTAGCCCACACATATCAGTTTCCTCTATTATGTTCGTCTTCAGCTTCAAAATCCAAACAATCATTTGGATTGAGCAGTTCATACCGGGGAATTAATAAGTAATTTATTTTGTTTTTATAAGTTAAAAATTAAGTATGGTTCCATTAAAGTGGGTTGATGCAACAGATTTAGTTAGATGGGCAGATAGATTAGATGCTCGCGCACGACTTCCTCAATTATTGCGCCTCCTAATTCATGCCACAGTCCAGCAGCCCCTACGTGTAGGTTTTCCATCGGGTGAGAGTATTCAAATAGGGGGATGGGATGGCATTGTGGACGCACCTGAAGGCAACAATTTTGTTGCTAATGGCTATTCAGTATGGGAACTTGGAGCTAACAAAGATGTTAAGGGGAAAGCAGATGATGATTATGATAAGCGTGTTAAGAATTCTCTAGGAGTGGTTCCTGCTGAAACCACCTTTGTTTTTGTCACTCCCCGACGATGGGGTAATAAGGATAAGTGGGAGAGGGACAAAAAGAGTGAGGGGATATGGGCTGATGTACGGGCTTATGATGCTGATGACTTAGAACAGTGGTTAGAACTGGCTCCTGCGGTTCATGCCTGGTTAGCTCGGTTAGTTGGAAAGAGGCCGGAAGAAGCTCAGGATCTTGGTAGCTTCTGGAATGATTGGCAAAACTCCACTTCACCAGCGATGAGTACGCAGTTACACCTTGCAGGCAGAGAAAAAGAAGTTGAAAAAGTTCAAGATTGGTTACAAGCGGAACCATCAAAGCTTACTATCCAAGCGGATTCCCATGAGGAAGTCATTGCATTTTTTGCGGCGGTTATTCATCAAATGCCAGAGGTACAAACTGTAGAATATTTATCTCGGTGCATTATTGTTCAAAGCGAGTCTTCATGGCGGTATTTCTCTAGCACCCAAGACTCGCTAATCCTGATACCAGCATTTGAGCAACCAAAATCCCTACCAAGAGGGCATCATGTTTTTATCCCTATTGGCAGAGAACTTAGTCCCGCCAAAGATGGATTAGTGCTTTCACGTCCGGGTAGAACAGACTTTAGGCAGACTTTGGTAAATATGGGGCTATCAGAGGAACGAGCCTACAGCTTAACTAAAGATTCAAAGCGAAATCTGAGCGTTTTGCGTCGCCTAATTGCAGTCGCACCAGAAATACATACTCCTGATTGGGCAAAATCGGCTCAGGCGCGATCGCTAATTCCAGTTTTACTGGCTGGAGCATGGGATGACACAAAACAGGGCGACAGAGAAGCGGTTGCAAAACTAGCTCGCAAACCCTATGAGGAAGTGATAGCGGATCTATCACGTTGGGTAAATAGTTCCGACCCTCCTGTTCGACGAGTGGGAAGCGTTTGGCAGTTAATTTCCCGCGAAGATTCATGGCATCTTTTATCCCGCTTCCTTGTCCGTGACGACCTTGAAGTATTTAAAAACGTTACGTTATCAGTTTTAGGAACCCCTGACCCACGATATGAGTTACCCTTAGACCAACGGTATGCAGCCTGCATATATGGTAAAGAGTTGCCAAACTCTCGCTTTCTCAGAGAGGGATTGGCAGAAACTTTATCAATCCTGGCAACACGGGGATTGGGATCAGAAACTCAAGATACAATATCCGCTCAGGAACGAGCTAATGAAATTGTACATCGGTTGCTTAATACAGATGTAGATTGGCAACTTTGGGCATCGCTTGCCTATTTTTTACCCACTCTGGCAGAAGCTGCACCGGAAGCATTTTTGGCAGCTATTGACGATGGGCTTGCAGGAGATAATCCCACCTTAGTACAGTTGTTTTTACAAGAGGAATCTTTTGGTAGTAGTCCTCATGCGGGGCTGCTTTGGGCGCTTGAAGTCCTTGTTTGGGAACCACAATATCTGTCACAAGTTACACTATTTCTTGGGAAGCTTTCCAGGCTAGACCGAGGCGGAAAAATTCTCAACCGCCCATTTCGTAGCTTGGGTGAGATTTTTCTATGCTGGAATCCTCAAACACCAGCAACCTTGGAACAACGCTTGCGGGTTATTGATACACTGATTGCCCGTGAACCAGATATTGCATGGCAACTTCTGTATAACTTGCTTCCAGAAATGAGTGGCGGTATTTCACACCCAATTTATAAACCTCGTTGGCGAGATTGGAATGCAGACTCTACTCCAAAAGTTTCTGGACCTGAATACTGGAATAATGTAAATGCTATTATGCAGCGAGTCCTTTCTAATATGGGGAATGACAGTAAAAGACTGTGTGATATAATTACGAAAATAGAATCTCTTCCACCTCAATTACAAGATAAATTTATTGATGCTCTACTAGCTGTTGACATCACTAATCTAGAGCAAAAAGACAGGGTTAAAATTGGGGATACCTTTAGAGAAATAATTCATAGACACAAAAAATTTTTTGATGCACAATGGGCAATGCCTGCTGATGTAATTAATAGACTTTACGTGTTGTACAAAAAGTTTGAACCTAGCGATATATTATATCGTTGTGCCTGGTTATTTTCCTTAGAGCCTAAGTTCTTGTATTGTCTTCATAGAGAGCGTATTTATAGCGATTGGGAGACAAGAGATAAAAAAATTAAGCGGACACAAGCGGCAGCAGCTAGGAAAATTTACTTTCAAACTGATATAAATTTTTTTTTAGAGATGGCAGAGATTGTTAAAGAGCCTGGTTTGCTAGGGGTAGCGATTGCCAAGATAGAAAAAGTTACGGAAGAAGTTGAAATAAGCTTACTTTACGAAACTCTTGGAAATGAGAAAAATCCACTTAATGCTTTCGCGATAGGATTTATACGTCGCCGTCTCGAAAATTATGGATGGACTTGGGCAGAAAATATCCTTTCTTTCGCCAAAAATAACCATTGGTCTGGACAGCAAGTGATTAATTTTTTCTATGCGTTGCCGTTTGAGAAACGCACTTGGGATTTGTTAATTCTTTTTGGTGAGGAATTAGAAAATCTATATTGGCAGACTATTCCCACAGGCTGGGTTAAAGAAAATGATGAAGAAGGTGCAATCGTTAAGTTGTTAGAATTTAATCGACCATACGCTGCTCTTAATCTAGTCAATTTACACCACAATGATCAAAATAAATTATTACCATCAACCCTATTAGTAGATCTCCTTGAAAAAGCTGCATCAGTCAAACCTAACACCGAAAAACCACTACCTGATACCAATCTTAATAACTACTACATCGAAGAGATTTTTGCTCTTCTAGAGAAAGCCGACGACATCGAAGATAACAAACTTGCTTTTTTGGAGTGGATATACTTACCGCTACTAGTTCATTCCCAACGACAACCTAAACTTCTTTACCAAGAACTTTCCAAAGACCCTCTATTTTTTGTACAAATTCTAAAGTTTGTGTATAAATCAGAAGATGATAAAGATGAATCAGTGGAAATTGATCGAGCTACTTTAAACCGTGCGGAGTTAGGGTATAAGTTACTTGACTCATGGCATCAAGTACCTGGTCTGAAGGAAGATAGCACAGTTGATCTTGAACAATTAAGAAATTGGATATTACAGGCACGAGCAGTTAGCCAGGAAAGTGGAAGAGGTAAAATAGCTGATCGACAGATTGGTTATGTTTTAGCATATGCGCCGAAATCACCAGATGGAATCTGGCCGGATATCGCAGTCCAAGAAATTATTGAAGAAGTTGCGAGTAAGCAGATGGAACGGGCTATAGCAACTGGTGTTTTTAACAAGCGTGGAGTTGTCACAAAATTAATTGATGAAGGCGGACTCCAAGAACAACAATTAGCCGAAACCTATCGAAATTATGCAATTGCTGTAGGGGATGCTCACCCCAGAACAGCGGCAATGTTACGCGGTATCGCTGCTCGTTATGAATCTGATGCTTATGGAGAAGATATTCGGGTGGAGTTAGAGGATTAAGAGTAGATAAGCGTGAAGCAAATCACTTGAAACCTGACTACAGCATCTTCGCGCTTATCTGCCACAAATGGTTATGAGCAATACATGAATGATATGACCAATAGACAAGCAGCCGATGCAGTAAGGAAATTGCTTGATCCTTGAGTATTTTGGAACGCAGTTGCCTTCAGCATCGCGAAGCTCAGTCTACATATAATGATGAGTAATCTCTGAGATCCACAGTTCTAAGTGAATCAACAAGCGTTTATCTTCCATTCAATTAGATGTATAAAATACAATTTTAATTTTTTAGGATTTGTATATTTAACTGCAAGCAACTTCATATACCATTTTAAATTTTTAATGCTAGAGATTTCACCATCCCAAATCCCAAATCTAAAATCTAAAATTACTTTACCTCGTGTACCTCGGTTATTGACTTCTTTACCAGGAGCGCGTGCCAGAGATATTGTCGAACGCGATCGCGCTGTGACTTCTCCTTCCTACACCCGTGACTACCCATTAGTTGTGGCTCGCGGTGAAGGTTGTATGGTAGAAGATGTAGACGGCAATGTATTTTTAGATATGACTGCCGGAATTGCCGTGACTGCTACCGGGCACGCCCATCCCGAAGTTGTCCGGGCAATTCAACAGCAGTCGTCGCAGTTTTTACATATGTCGGGTACTGATTTTTATTATGAACCGATGGTGGAACTGGCAGAGAGAATCGCCTCCCGTGCCCCTTTTCCTAGTGGTGCGAAAGTGTTTTTCACCAATTCCGGGGCAGAATCTAACGAAGGCGCAATCAAACTGGCTCGATATTACACAGGGCGATCGCTTATCGTTGCCTTTTTAGGAGCATTCCACGGACGCACCTATGGGGCAATGTCCCTCACTGCTTCCAAAGCAGTACAGCGAGCAAAATTCGGTCCTTTATTACCAGGGATTACTCATATTCCCTACGGAACTCATGCCAGTCTGGATTATTTGGAAAAACAACTATTTCCGACAACACTACCACCGCATGAGGTAGCGGCAATCATCGTCGAACCAATCCAAGGAGAAGGCGGTTATATTGTACCGGAGGATGGGTTTTTGCAGCGCATCCGGGATATATGCGATCGCTATAATATTTTGATGGCAGTCGATGAAGTACAATCAGGTATGGGACGTACTGGGCGGTTGTTTGCAATTGAGCATTGGAATGTGATGCCAGATATTATAACTACTGCCAAAGGGATTGCGAGTGGACTTCCTTTAGGAGCAATTCTATCTCGTCCCGAACTAATGACTTGGCCTCCTGGTTCCCATGCGACAACCTTTGGTGGGAATCCCGTAGCTTGTGCTGCTGCTATTGCTACCTTACGACTGTTAGAAAACGGCTTGATGAGAAACGCCACCCTGATGGGAGAATTATTGCAAGCTGGTTTGCGTCGTTTAGAACAGCAGTATCAGCGAACTTCGCCACCACGAGGTAAAGGTTTGATGGTGGCTGTCGATTTGTTGGATACTGAAGGTAATCTCGATCCCCAACTACGCGATCGCATTCTTCAACAAGCTTTCAAGCAAGGGCTATTGTTACTTGGTTGCGGTAAAGCAGCAATTCGCTTTTGTCCACCTCTAGTCATCGATAGTGACCAAATTCAAGCAGCCTTAAATATTTTTACTGATGTTTTAAAAAGTTCGTTTTAGTTAGGATTTTGCCCCTTGCTAGAATGCCTCTTATTAAACTTACCCCTACTTGCGTTATGATCCCTGAAATTACCCGTCACCTTTGGGAAGCACTTTGGCTTGAATACAGTTCTCGGGTAAGTTATGCCCGTACCTACCAGGAGATGATAACAGAGAAAGGTGGAACTATCGTCAACGACCATATCGCCTTTCGGTCTTTGCGAATGACAGTAGATGCTCCACAGGGTAAAGTTAACTTGGGAATTGACTACCTGGGGAAACTTGCTGAAGCTTTGGGTTATGAAGCTGCCGGAGAGTACACTTTTGCACAAACGCATCTTTACGCCCGTCACTATCGCCATCCGCAGCAAGAGGAATTTGATTTACCCAAGTTGTTTATCAGCGAATTGATTGTCGATGAATTGCCATTGGAGACAGTTGAACTGCTCCACCAAACAGTAGCAGGCGAAAATTTACTGAGCTTCTTAGCAATTATCGATACATTTAGTGACCAGACTAAACATCTTGTCCAACAACTGCAAAAAATCTTTACCCGTCCTTGGCAACCTCCCCGATATTCTGTCTTGCAGGAAGTTAATAAAGTCACTCAATATGGTGCTTGGGTTTTGCTACACGGTTATGCAGTCAATCACTTTACAGGCTACGTTAACCGTCAGAACACGCCACAATACCCAGATATAGACACAACCGCTTCTGGCTTAGCTAAACTAGGTGTGCCGATGAAAGCTGAGATTGAAGGGGATATTACCTGTGGTTTGCGACAAACAGCAACTCAAGCAGTGACAGAAGCTGTGACAGTATTGAATGATACTAAAAATACCTCAATTCAGATACCCTGGACTTACGCTTATTATGAAATAGCCCAGCGCTACATGGTGAATGTGGACGCAAGTCAGCAAATGCTTTTTGATGGTTTTCTCGGGAGGAATGCCCAGCAACTATTTGAAATGACTCGCTTAGATCAGTAGGAGCGTATGATTGCACTGCTAAACGAGGCTGAGCATTCCGGATTTATTCATCACTGCATGAGGGTTGCATATTAGTAGATCTATATGTTGCATATTAGTAGATCTATATTGGGTAGATTCCCCACACTATTTTGGGTAAGATTCCTATAGGGTTTTGGGTAGATATCCGGTTATTTGCTAATTAATTAGTAGATAAATTGATCTAATAAGAGGTCGTTATTAGCTTTTTATCCTTTATGTCTACCCGACTACAAGCATTATGTGTCTCTCAAGAGGCTGAACTTTTCAGAGGGATTTGCCATAATCCCAAACACTGTCAATAACTAATGAATTGCCAATTTACCGCAATGATATCAAGCTCAACCTAACTCCATAACTCCAATCTGTCTAGTCGATATACGGCTATCCAAACGGTGTGAGCTTGAAATTTGTTTTCCAGATGACACAGCTATTCAAATATCAGTTCAGTAATTTTAAATTCTGAGGTTTCCTATGGATACATTAAAGATTAAGGGATATTTGACGGTACAAACTAAAGGAGAGGGTGACATACCAGGAGCGCCTATTGGTACTGTAGAACACGTTGATGGCGAGAAGTACATCAAGCTAACTCAGAGTGATTCACCAGATGGGCAACATCATTGGATTCCGATGGACTGGGTAGATTTTGTAGACGATCAAACTTTATACCTCAATAAGACTCACTCCGAAATCATTACAGGGTTAATGGTTTATCATTATAAACCGGACGCTCAGTAAAAAAAAGCACTTTTTAAGAGTCGATGAATAATCTGCGTTTGTTATGTAGAATAAGGTATTATCTGTGCTAAACATTGAAGTTTGCTCAGTTCTCGCACTAAACGCTCTCGCTTGGTGTTTGTACATGGGGGTTCGTATGACTCCAGGCAGATTATTCATCAATTCTGTAGCAATTTTGATGTCACACCCAGAAACTCGAGAGATCGCCCTTGCCCCTTCAAACACAGAGTTGCCCGTTAAATCTGTATTGACTTGTACTTGCCAGCATTGAGGTAACATTTCTCCTCGCTCGACATATTAGTTCTTTTTCTTCTATTATCAATCTGTAACTCATTGCTGCCTTGCAAGAGAGGGCGGGTCAGTTGTAGTGTAAAGAAACATCAATGCTTGCATAAACGCTTTTTAAAATGTTTTCCTTAAATCTGATAGTTAGGAAGTGTGGGAATAACAACAGTAACCAAAGTAAAAAGTCCTTCACACGGGATTCTTCGCGGTGGTTAAGAGTGACATTTTTAGTACTGACGCTGATGGTAGATCCGGTGTCAGCGCAGAACCCAACGAAACCTTTGCATGTGGCTACGGGATTAGCTGCACCATTTGTAATTGAGGAAAATGGTCATAAGACAGGATTTAGCATTGAACTTTGGCGCAGCATCTCTAAGGAGATGAATGTTAAGTCCGAGTTAATGATGAATCCAACGACTCAAGATCTACTCTCTTCCATCAAGTCAGGCAAGGCGGACGTAGGGATTGGCAATATATCTATCACTGCTGAACGGGATCAGGATTTTGATTTTTCTCAACCTATGTTTGAATCAGGACTCCAGATTTTAGTGCGATCGCAACCCAGTGGTATGAGATCGGTGTTTGATTTGCTAGCGGTCATTTTTTCACCTACCCTGATGCAACTTATTGGTGTTGTTTTGGCGATCATCCTTGTGCCAGCCCACCTTGTCTGGTTTTTTGAGCGCCGCCGAGCCGGAGGGATAATCCCAACTCCATCCTACTTTCCTGGAATTTTTAAAGCTTACTGGTGGGCTGCAGAAACTTTGGCTACCCAAGCTGATGAAATGCCTAGAAGTGTAGCAGGACGGATAATCGCTGTAGTCTGGATGTTCACTGCTGTTGTCTTCATCGCATACTTCACAGCTACAGTAACGACATCGCTTACAGTAGAGCAGTTACAGGGAAATATTAAAGGGCCGAATGACTTAGTTGGGAAGCGCGTTGCTACTGTCAAGAGTAGTACGTCAGCAAATTACCTGCATCAACAAAATGTTGAAGTTGTCGAGTTCAATAAGCTGACTCAAGCTTCAGAGTCACTTGTTCAAGGACAGGTAGATGCGGTTGTTTTTGACGCACCTGTTCTCCTCTACTACGCCTCACATGAAGGAAAAGGAAAGGTGAAAGTGATTGGCGCTATTTTCCGCAAGGAGAACTACGGCGTTGTCTTCCCAGCGAACAGTCCTTATCGAAAACCCGTGAATAAAGCCTTGCTGACAATACAGGAGAATGGCACTTATCAACAACTTTATGAAAAGTGGTTTGGCAGCAAGTCGTAAGTATTTAATCACCGCTTAATTTCGGCGTCCGTGAAAGTCTTTTCCTCTGTGCATCCCACATTCCGCAGGTACGAGCCCGAACGGGCAAGCCTCCTTGGTGCATCGTCACCGACATTAACCGTGATCCCATTGTATGCAAATAATGCTTGTATTATCAACCATTATTTCGCCCAATTGTCACTTTATAGCTACGTACTCCAACTGAGGACAGACAAGCGCTCTCAGTGCCATGCTAATTATGTAATATTAATCACTTAAATATTTGCTTTAACAGTAATGCAAATCTATTATC
>JAQYWO010000394.1 GCA_029379215.1 Rhizonema sp. PD37 | reverse complement strand
ACATATAAGTATTTTAGCGGTCGCTCTTTGGAGAAAAACTTTTTGGTTTACTGTTAAGCATTTTAACTAAAACCATACAACTAGGAATGTCTACCTTATGCAAGTAGTCCAAAAAATGGCAGCAGCTATTGCTAGCGCCGCTACAAGCTTTGTTGTAATCCAAGTTAGACCAGCAATAGCTGCTAGCTTAGACCTTGGCTCTGCACTCACAGCCACAGGAGTTGAGACAGCTCGGCATCTATATAATGTGGATGGTAGCGGGATCAAGATCGGCGTCATTTCAAACAGTTTTAATACAGCTTCCACCGTCGATCAATTTGGTAATCGAGATACTTATGTGACTGATGTAGCTAATGGTTACTTGCCACCGAATATTCAGGTCTTACAGGACTATAATGGTCCTGGTGCCATCGATGAAGGTCGGGTCTTGCTAGAAATTATCCATGCTGTAGCTCCTGGGGCTAGTTTAGCTTTTGCCTCTGCCTATTCAACATCTTCAATCACTTCAGATGATCGTCTAATTTTTTTTGCCAACGAAATTCGGGCTCTCAAGGCCGCTGGAGCTAACATCATTGTGGATGATATCGAGTTCTATAATCCTCCTTACAATACCTCACTTGCTCCAATTGGGCCAATCGACCAGGTGATTGAATCAGTATTTGATCAAGGAACTATCTTTTTTACTTCAGCTGGCAATGAATTCTCAAATCCAACGAAACCAATATTCAATTTTAAGAACGATCAAAATGTGGCAACTGTAGGAGCAGTGTACTACGGGAACCCTAATATTTCTCAGTATAATGGACGACAGAAACAGGGACAGTTGGAACCATTCTCCTCGATGGGGATACCGCCTTATATAAAGCCTGACTTTTCCGCTCCTGATGGACTTGATATTTCCTTTAACCTAGGTCAAAATGCTCGCCTTGATACAACAACTGGCTTCTACTCTTTCTTTGGCACCTCGGCTGCGGCTCCATTTGCGGCAGCAGTAGGTTCTCTGATTCTTCAGGCTGATCCAGACGCTACCCCCACTGAAGTTTATTCGGCAATTCGAGACACAGCTAAACCTTTAAAACCTACTCAACCAGGCTTCCATAATCGCGGTGGCTATGGGTTGATCCAGGCAGATAAAGCAATCACATATCTAGGAGTTAAACCTAAACTAGTTCCTGAATCTTCTTGGAATCCTGTCTTACTAACTATATGTACTTTAGGTATAGGGTTGCTAGGGCGTCGGTCAAGTATACACGGTTGACAAGCTAGATGTAATATAACGCACTTTTGACTATAAATAAACAAAAATCAACTATCAAAACTGTTGCGTTTACTCCTAGAAGAGAGTGGATAATTATCTCTAATAATGGTAGAAAATTTGATTGGAGTACAGGGTTTCCTCAAGACATTGTTACTGAATTTAAGAATATATATTCATCTGACACTGTTGCTTCTACCACCAGTATTACATTTACTCTCAAAGCAGAAAAGGCGAAAGGTATCGCTGACTGTTTTAATAACTTAGTACACTTTTGAACGTCCACCAGTCCCTTACAACCAACAGCGAGACTCGGCGCGATCGCTTGCTTTAGTTTAAAGTCCAGTTATTCAATTGTAGCTTGAATTGAAGATACAACATCATTAAACTTACCATCACCGTCGCGAAGATCGGGATACTCACCTGGTCATACTTTTATACCAATACCTGAAAAGTTTGCATTAGACCAAAGCACCCATTCACCACTCTCAACCTTTAATGATGAAATTGAATCATTCATACGACCATCCCAAACTTGTGCAAGGTCTTGAATACTACCCTCAACAACTAATGAATTCCCTTCAAAGTTTACATTTGCCCAAACTTGCATTTTAGCCGTTGTTAATTTTTCCTACAATTAATTTGACTTGACGAGTTAAAACTTTGTTTAACTCTTGATTCTTATTAGAAGTACAAACAAAGAACTTATGCACTAATGGGACTTAGACAAAAAACACAGCTAAAATCGCTGAAATATTTACTGGATAAAGATTATTGTGCAGCACTATAATTTACCTGAGCGGAAAGTGGTATTTTTTTATGGTGAAAATGAAATCGCTGAAGTGTTAACTGTGTAAGGGTTAGAGTGCTATCCTAAAATTCACCATTTTTTTCGAGCGAATTTTTGGACTACGGAGATACCTATTGGCTGAAAATTATTTGAAAGCTTCCGAACATGTGACTTTTCCATCACAAAAATGATATCTGCCCATTGAATTGATTCACTACACAAAGGTACTTCTGCTGATCGCTCCAGTTCCACTGAGTCTACTTCTATACCCTCATAACAAGAAAACACAGATTCATCTGTGGGACTGCGTAATCGGTTCTGGCTACAAACAAATAATAATTTCTTCATAGTTTCAACATTAAAGAACAATAGGTAGTACCTGACGAGCCTAATTGTCACAGAAAGCGAGCGAATAACAGCACATACCTTACATCACCGCCGCGCATCTCGGCTCTTGATGCCCATTTGTTCTGCATAAGTTGATTTGGTTGACACCTACTAACAATACAGAAGGTTAAACCAACCTAATCTTCTACATTTATAGCACTTTTGCTCTTCTGTATCCTCAGATCGGCTGACTACCTTTGAGTTAGCTTTCAAGCTAAACCATTTCTTCAATAAAAATAAAACCAAGAGGAAATTTAATGACTACTACACAAACTTAAGATTTACAACCTAATTCGTTCATTTTTTCAAGTGATGGAGCTACAATGACCGATTGTAGAGAAACTGACTAGTTCTGGATAACACCAGCCTCCACTGGGGTCACAAAAATTTCACGACAAGGACTTAAATGTTCGACAAAAGAGAAGTTTTGATAGGTGTTGGGGGGTGTGATTTGAACTTTAGCAGACTTTGGACATAACTGATTATCAGAGGGGATGTGGCTATAAACAACCTCAAACGAGGCCTGAGCACCTGGGGTGAGAGTTAATCGCTGTCGCTGCGCGTGATGCATGTAATTACGTTCAGACTCAGTGACCTTAATTCCCTTTAACGGCTGTCCTTTAGCATCTAAAGGCACAAACCCAGGATAGCCATAAAGAGTGCAAGTTGATGAGGAGGTATTAGTGAAAGCATATACTACTCCAATGTGACCGGTAGCCCCTTGAGAACTCACGCGGCGTACTGATAGTTGGCTAGTTTGACAACCTGTAAGAAAAGCGACAACGTTGAATTGAGATTTAGATTGGGCAATAGTAGCGCCATCGGTCATTAGTGTAATTATGGCTCCGAGCGTATAGATAGCAGATGTGCAGATTACGTGGGAAAAATGATTAGATTTCATTATGATTTGGGATCTTTTCAAACTATCAATCAGATCTTTTTAGACGTATTCATTTGATAAAAGTTCTTTAAAGAAAGCAGTCTCAATGAAAAAAAACACCGGAAGATTTCTTTTCTGTTGAACAGCAAGTAGAATCAGAATTTCTGATTTAACTGAGTCTAAAAAATCATTCATCAATTTTACAAATTTAATAGGAGTAATCACATGGTTAGTGAAAACAAACTAATTGAAGTAAGTGAAAACATGAACAATGTAGACAAGCCCTCACCAGATAAACGCCCAGTCCTGAAACTTGACAGCTTGGGAGACTGGACTGTCTTTCTTCAAGATGCATTAAATGGTTGCGGCTATAAACCATTAGACCTTGATGGAAATTTTGGTCCTCAAACACTGGCACAAGTAAAACAATTTCAGCTTGATCTCGGTTTGACAGTCGATGGCGTTGTTGGTGTGTTGACGTGGACTGCCCTAGATAATCATCCAAAATTATTTGGATGGCTTGCTGAGTGGCCAAGCTCATTGAGTTTAACTGGAATTGGTGGTGTTGACACCTTGGTCAACGTACAAAAGAGCATGATTCCAGAAGCAGCCGAACTCATGAGAACATCCCCCCGTTTTTGGGGACGATATTTTCAAGGCAATACAAAAAATGGAGAATACCTTCATCAGCAAGAAAATAAACCATTGCATAATGCGGGAATTCGAGTTCTACCAATTTCTAGACAAACCAATGAAGTTGGTGGCACACACCAAAATGGAGTGGAATTAGGTACTAGCCATGCAAATGACGTTTTAGACACTTTCGGCGAAGATTACCTTGCTTCACAGGGAGATGGTTTCTATATTTTTCTTGATGTTGAGGGAGTTGACGCTCAACCCTCTTTATCTAAAGAGTTTTACAAAGGGTGGTCAGAGGGTGTTGTTCAAGCCAGTAAGAAGGTGAAGTTGCTTCCTTCGGTCTACCTAAATGGCTCAGATCAGACAACTTTAAGAAGTTTAAGCGCCGCAATCAAAGAAGGTGCCCAATGTCACGGTCTTTGGGTTGCTCGCTATGACAATACACCCCAAATTAGCCCTTGGGATCCAGAGAAAGTAAAATTTGAATCTCCAGTTCCTTGTAAGGTTTTGCTGCGTCAGTATATTGGAGACGTAGATTCAACAGGTAAGGTTAACATCTCAAATGGTATTTATGATTTCAGCCAAATTAATCCTTTTTTAGATAACCCAGAGTTAGTCCTTCAGCGATTTGTCTTACCGCAATCGTAACGATCAATCAACTCTGCTCCATAGCTATACCAAACCGAGTATCTAACTCTTGGATAACACTGTAAGTGTCTGGAAGGCTACCGCTATCTAGCGGTGCCATCCATTTTTCCATGATGAACCATCCTCCGAGATTTACGCCTCGCAAGGACACAATTCTTCCATCAGCATTGACTAGGAAGCTTTTGGCGGCATAACCCTATCTAAACTCACGCCGACGTGTACTAGTCTAAACTTCAGAAATAAAAGTAGAGACGCAAATTTTTGCGTCTCTACTTTCATCTAACACTATTTTAACTGGTGTGGGTTGTGAGTATCCGCAAGATGTTGAGATTACCAACCGAAAAGTACTGATGCGAAACGACTGAAAGCGCTCGCCCATATCGAGCCTGTCACTCCAATAGCAACTAACACATAGGTGAAAAATTTTCCCAGTTCAGGATCAACTCCAAGTGCCTTGTCTTCCTGACCTGCGGTGAAAAATAAAGACCAAGCTTCATTTACAGTAATTGCCTTAAAATTGTTGAAATCCGGTCTAAATACAACAGTTCTAACCAGACTTTTTTGAGGATAATCAAAGTCAGTTCTCATAATCATTTCTCCAATTTTAATAATTCTTTAAGGATTAGGCAGTATGCTCAAAGGTTTACAAAGTTTCCAGCCTGAATGTGCGTAGCTTCTAGCTGGTGGTACTTGCTCAAAATTATCTATTACCTAAGAATCAACTACCAAATATTGAATACTTATATGATGAGTATTCTACCACACACAATATTACAGATTGGTTAACCATTCAATCAAACCTTGTCCGGTGATGGCTTCAACTGCAATCAGTGCAACAAAACCAAGCATAGCCAAACGCCCATTGAGTCTCTCAGCATATGGGGTAAAGCCAACTTGTGGAGCCTGTTCCACATACATTTTAGGTTCAATTGCGTAGTTGTTGAGGCGGTTTCCTTCTTCTGTTACATAGCTACGTGATGTCATCGTTCTTTCCTTTGTTTTGCTGTTATCTGTAAATAAATGTAACTTATTGTAAATATTTTTTTCAAGTACTTGACACAATATTTTTGGTAGTATTAACCGTATTATTAGATTCGGTATACCGTACAAAAGAATGAAAGTGATGGGGATAAAATGTCTCCAGTCTCGCTTCAATACCGTTTACATGCCTATTTCCTCAAGTCTTGTGATTGTCCTACAGCACAGACTATTTTATTTTCCGTGTTCACCCTTCTCTTGACTCAAATCCCTGGCTGAAAAAGAAAAGCAGAGGGCAAAACGAAAGAAGTACTTTCTCCCTTAAACATTTTTTCGGTAGCACCCCATACAGCCCGATCATGCATTGCAAGTGTTGTCCTACATCCATTCTCAAGACTTCAGTCTCAAGGTATATATCAATGTGGCTGGACTTCACTACGATCCTTAGTGTTTTGAGCTACAGAAATGAATTGGAGGCGGCAATGAGAGCAACAGTTTACCACGGTCCTGGGGATGTGCGAGTTGATAACGTTCCTGACCCAAAAATTGAGCAACCGACTGATGCAATTGTGAGGATTACCCATGCTTGTATCTGCGGTTCTGATCTATGGTTTTATCGTGGATTAGACGACTGGAAATCAGGTTGGCGGACGGGACACGAGTGGATGGGTATTGTTGAGGAAGTCGGTTCCGAAGTCCGTAATATGAAAAAAGGCGATCGCGTCCTGGCTCCCTTTGCATTTTCTGACGGTAAGTGCGAATTCTGCGGTCAAGGTTTGCAGACATCCTGCGTTCAAGGTGGCTTCTGGGGTGGAGTTAACGATGGCGGACAAGCAGAAGCAGTACGCGCACCACTGGCTGATGGCACCCTAGTTGTTGTCCCTCCCGTAGTTGAGGGTGACAATGCCATGCTGAAAGCAATTTTACCCGTGACTGATGTCATGTCAACAGGCCATCATGCCGCAGTTTCTGCCGGAGTGCAGCCAGGAGGTATAGCAGCAGTGGTAGGCGATGGCGCTGTTGGGCTGTGTGGTGTACTGGCAGCAAAGCGGTTGGGAGCCGAGCGGATTATCATTATCGGTCGTCACGAGAACCGTTTGGAAATTGCGCGGCGCTTCGGAGCTACCGATGTGGTAACGAGTAAAGATGAGCAGGCGGTGAACGAAGTGATGGAGATGACAAAGGGCGGTGCGCCATCGGTACTCGAATGCGTCGGGACGGAATCATCTTTGGGCACAGCAATCTCAATTGCGCGTCCTGGCGGTGTTATCGGCTTTGTGGGAGTTCCTCATGGTAGCGAGACAATCAACCTGTCGCGGATGTTTCTTTCTAACGTGGCATTACGCGGAGGAGTTGCCCCTGCCCGTCATTACATTCCCGAACTGCTTGCCGATGTCGTTGCTGGTAAGCTTGATCCTTCGCCAGTTCTGGATCACACCGTTAACCTTGACGGCGTTCCCTCTGGCTACGCAGCAATGGACAACAGAGAAGCAATCAAAGTGATGGTGCAACTTTAAAATACGTAATTAAGCTGTTCCACATTTAATTTGCAATAGCAGCATTACCCTTGTTTTTAATTCTT
>JAQYWO010000393.1 GCA_029379215.1 Rhizonema sp. PD37 | reverse complement strand
TAGCGAAGCGGTAGCGAGTCTTCGAGCGTCAGCGTTAGCGACGAAGGAGCGTCGGAACGAGCGTCAGGGCTGTTCGCCCTCATATCAAATCCGGGTAAATGCACATAGTATAAAAAACCCATAAGCATTGTATGTTCAGGGTGAAGCTTTGTGGGAACTACGTGCAATCAACCAGATTTGATATCACAGGATATTTGATGTGTAGCGAAGTTTTAGGAAATCAGTATTATATTCACCGTAGAGATTCTAAGATGACTGTTATCGTTATCAAACACAACAGAATAATTCCCAGCTTAGAAAACCAATTTCCTACAAATGGCAGCAGTACTATGATAATATTCATAGCCCTAAAACCTATGGATAGAATGTAGGCGATCGCAAAGGCGAATATTGTGAGCAAGAAATACTTGAGGAACTTAGCAGTCATTTTGAATAGACGGCTGTACTGATTTGTTGTCATGGCTGTGGTTAACTTAATTTGTTTTGTTGGTTAATAGAGACAAAAAAACGGATGTGTGAAGCCGAAGCTTCAGCATCCGTCGTGGTGATTCCCATCGATGAGCTGTTAGCAGAGATTTATGAGATAACTCGGAATTTCTCTGACAGGGTTGTGAGATTTAGTCCAAAAAATGTACGAGGTGGATCTATGCTTTTATCACCTCTCTAATCAACAAGGTTTGATTCCGTGGATGACGGATGGCAAAAACTCGAATCCATATTGACTGTCACGTCCACGATGTAAGATCACGATAGTCGCATAACCTTGCTGTAGACAAATAGTCTCAAATAATGCACTATTGAGTTTTGCTAAAACCTGTTCTACGGTTTCTAGGTTTTCTCGCTGTCTAGACAGCGGAACTGTTTTCCAGATAGCTAGGTCTTCTGGCTGAATCACGAAATTTTGAACATCCCCACAACGGCACTCTACTTTATACTGACCTTGATTAGGGCAGCATCGAATTTCTATCAATCCGGTGTCATGAACTTGTTGAAACCTAGCTATCCTCTTTTCACAATAGTTGAGAAAATTCTCAACTGGTTGGGGAAGCATAATTTATTTTTCTTTTTTATCAATGGATATATACATGTCAATCATAAACAAGTTTATTTCCGCAAAAAAGTATTTAAAGCTACAAAATACTAAAAAATAGCTTAGCATATGCAAATAAATTAGAAAAAGCATTGTTTTATTACATGTCAAGAATTAAACAAAAAAATAGCATATTATGTGTTTTAAAATACAAAAAATAAATATGTATGACACTTAATGTCAATATAATTTACATTTGAAAAGAGGTATGATCAAAAGTATGAATAAAGAAAGCGTTGGAAACCAAGAAGCACTACGGGAGATGCTCTACTTCTTCCTGGACAAAATGGGAGCAACGCAAGTGGAGCTCTCAAAAGGGATGGGCGTTAGCCGACCTGTTGTGATTGATTTCCTGAATAAGGAAAAGGAACGGTTGCCGGTTGACCGTAAAGGTTTAATCGAACTGTGCAAAAGTCTTCAAAGCAGTAAAACATCTAAAAGGAAATCAAAAACAGAGGGTGAAAAAAGCTCACAAGCCATAGAATCTAATCCTGACGAGCTACGAGAGTTACTCAGAGACATTGGATCTGATGAATTACTGGAGTCTGCTGGCTTTCTGCCCGAGAACACTAATATTATCAGAGTCACTCGGAAAAAATTTTTTCAAGTTGCTCAAGTAGTTGCATTGCTTGAGTTTTTGGATGTTGAAGATTTATTGCCCACAACCCAGGAGTTCTTGGCGATCGCAAGTGGCAAAATTGCCAGCAAAAAGCTTTTTCAAGGTGATGATAAGTATCAAGAGCGTGACTGCCTGGGATATCTCATCGATCATCTGTGGGAATCTCATCCAACATTGGGTTTAAAATTAAGGCTGAAAGTCATTGACAAGCTACAGCAAACCTGGGGAAGACTTAAAGCGGGAGGTAAAACACACTTCACTCAGCGAGAGGCGATCGCGCTGTTCTTGAGTATCGTCATCAAGGAGCAAATGCCTAAAGATGTAGCTAACCTTCGTATTAGAGTTCAAAAGTTAGAATTCCAAACTTTATCTCGATATGTCAATGCAGAAGAGGAGTATAGTGATTTATATCATCAATTTGTACAAATAGGTTATCAGGCAGAGCGCGCTCTGAATACTCCAGTTTCGTCTTCAACAATGCAACTTGAAGCAAAGTCCCTTGATTCGTTCACTCCAGTCATTATGGCGATAGTGACTTGCAGCTTTAATTACGATGGCAAATCTGATGAGCTAATTGAATGGATGTATACTTCTGGCAACACCATCGTAGAGAATGCGATCGGTGCATGTAGCTTACACATGGGCTTGACAGAGGAGAGCGCTAACTTCAGCATATCAACAAAAACCTTAGACAGCAGTATTGATTCCTTAGTTGAAGCAACAGTCATACTAGGAAATAAGCAACAGTATCAGGGAATTTGGGTAGATCGAGACTCAATGATCACTATGCTGCAAGCTATGTTCTATGCTGTCAAGCAATGGCTAGTAGATCAAAACTCAAATGGCGAACTCGATCTAATTATCTACGGTTCGGCTTGCATTGCTCTTTCTGAGTTGAGGAAGCGATTAACTAAAGCAAGGAGAGCTTTTCAAAAATTTCAGTTCCTTGATAAGGAGTGCCAGTCTGTTGAAATTAAGAAAATTGCTGATACAGCTAGGGATGAATTGAAGAAAATTCCCAAGGAGAATATTTACTTTTCGTATCGACTCAACTTCTATCGCTGCTATTTTCTGGCAAAACGGTTAGAGCTAAGACTGTCAAATTTCCAAGGTAACATCAGTAACGCACAACTGCTCATTCAAGAAATTAACCAAGTCTTTGAAGAAGATTTAAAAGTAAAACAAGAGCTTGTTCCCATTCTAGCTCTAATTCAGTCAGAAGTCTACTTGTACAAACTTTCCTGCGGACATGAGCCTGATTTATTTGAAGAGAGCAAAAGAACCAAGTGGCTTGGATTAGAAACATGGAACAAGAAAATTAAAGATGCAATAAAACCAGGATCTTGCTACAAAGATCCTGGTTGGGATGTTTATCTAGCCTTATCTGAAATTCATGGAAATGTCGCGCGAATAGAGTTTTACCTTTGTGATGAGAAAAGTACGCTCTTGGAAGCCGCAGACAATTTTCTTAGAGCAGCTCACTACGCATTACGTATGGGTTTAGCTCAACGAGCATCTCGATGGCTAGCTTTTGCAGGAAGAGTCTGGGTGAGACTTGGAGATAGTCATTTACCAAGACAGGCATCCAAGTTTGCTGATAAACTGGCGACAACTGATTTAACCGCCGGGCACAGTCATAATTTTTGCCAAGCTGTTCTTTCAGAAATTTATTTGCTTGATGGCGAATATTTGCTCTTAATTCAAGATGACGCAACCAATGCTTTAGAGTATTTTTTAAAGGCGCTTAAGGGATCTGTATACTTAGGTTTAAACCGCCGGATTTGTGATGCGCTCTTCAATATTTCGCGGTGTTCAAAGAAGCTGAGCAACTTCAGCACCAAGGAGGGACTTAGCAGGGTTTTTAAAGAAGAAGATCACTTGACAGAATCAAACAAAAACAAACTGAATCCAATGAGTAACAATACGTCGGAGAAAGTTTTAAATTTGCTATGTAGCCTATGGAGTCGAGAAGACAATCCTACCTGGTTTCAAGTACGGGGTGAGTTTTCTAAACTTGCTGTAGATATTTGGCAAGGATGGCATCGTGATACATCCGAGGAAGGAGCGACGAGCAAACATCCAATCTCCGAGCGTATTGAAAGTGAATCTTGGCTTTGTCGAGTTAATTAGACATAAGCGTCGCTTTTTCAAAGCTCTCACGATCTGAGCGATCGCCTCTCAAATTCTGGAAGTGAGGAGGCAATAGGGTTCAGAGTGAAGGTATCAGAGATTTACTCTCTTATCTCCCCTATCCCTATCTCGCCTCAATTAAATTTCCATCTTCTACTACACAGGCTTGAAATACATGGCGTTTAACATTGCTCGACCATCTGTGGTGATTTGTGCATTCTTACAAGTTGCCAGTGAGCCTGACTCTGAATTGGCTGTATTGCCTTCAATTTCACCGATGAAGTATCCAGACTGTTTGAGACGATTTAGCAACTCTATCAATTCTTCTCGATTAACTTGTTGACCCTCAAAGTCCTCAGCAACAAAGCTTACATCTCGCGGTCCTTCTTCATGTTTAATCTTGTTCAGCAAGGCGTAAACGATTTGATCCGGCAGGTTATCTGTTGGTGTCAGATCATTAAGTGACATAGAACACTCCTAAAGCTAGACTAGATATTAGTATAAACTATTAAGAATATTTAGCAATAGATATTTTGACTTAAATGAGAATCTAACTCAGTAATACCTATTTATTAATAATAATTATCAACAAAAACTGAAACATTGAGTCTTACTTAGAGGAGATCCTAAAATAAAATGCCAGGCGTCTGATCAGTTTGACGCGTTGCTAATGAGGGCTCAAGGCAAGTGCCTTACCAATATTTGCAGGTAAGAATTAAGTGATGTCTCGACGACAAGCTAAACAAGCGTTTACGCCTCACACCTTGTCAGTCCCCAGTCTTTCTCCCAAATTTAGGAGAGGGGTGCCCAAAGCCGTGGGAGTGATGTAAACTCTAATTGGGAAAAATACAGTTTTACAAATGGCAAGAATGACCATTGACCAGTTACAGATTTTCCTGGCGGTGGCGCAGCATATGCACTTTACTCGCGCTGCTGAGGCGCTTTACATCACGCAACCTTCTGTTAGTGCTGCCATCCAAAGCCTTGAGGAACAATATGGTGTGAAACTGTTTAATCGAATTGGTCGTCGCATTGAACTAACGCATACTGGCAAGATGCTACAAGTAGAAGCACAAAAGATTCTGACTCAGGTGGAGTTGACTGAGCGAGGATTGCGAGAATTAAACGATCTCAAACGGGGTGAACTCAAGTTAGGTGCAAGCCAAACCATAGGTAATTACTGGCTTCCCCACTTCATTAGCTTGTTTAAGCAAAAGTATCCTAACATCTATGTAGATTGTACATTAGGAAACACTACTGAAATTAGCGAAGGAACGGTTACAGGATTGTTTGACCTCAGCTTAGTGGAAGGGGAGGTTGAAGCTTCGGTTTTAGCTTCTCTAAAACAACGAATTGTCGGCGGAGATTGCTTGCAAATTGTTGTCGGTCAATCTCATCCTTGGTTTGAACAAATGGTAGTTGATGTAACAGAATTAACAAATACTCCCTGGGTAATGCGTGAGAAAGGCTCAGGAACCCGTCAGCAGTTTGAGCAAGTGCTGAGACACTGGGGCATTGAAGTAACACAGTTAAATATAATGTTGTCAATGAAAAGTGGTGATATGGTCAAAGCAGCCGTTGAGAGTGGGGTAGGCGCTGCTGCGGTTTCTAACCTAATTATTGTTAAAGAACTACGTCTTGATATACTTCGTTGTATTAAAGTTATAGGTGTTGCAAAAGACACTACTGAAGTAGATCTACTCTCACGACCCTTCTCTTTATTAAAGCATCGAGAACGGTTTCAAACCCGTGTTTCACAACTATTTGAGCAATTGCTAATATCGGCGATGTCAGTGTAGATGCTTCACTCTAATCTACGAAGGGAATGGCAAGGACTGCCAGGATGATAACGATACCAGCTATTACCCAGACTAGCAAACGATTTGGCTGATAGCAGAGTTAGGCATTGAAACAACTGCGAAAGATCTAATGTATCCTTTGTAGCTTGGCAGTTCTTTTCCAGTTGCGGAAAATTTAACGGTGCTCCTGCTAATGCCAAAACTGTGTATCCGCCATAAGATTGCCCCACAACGCCAATTTGTTGCAGATTTAAACGTCCTTTAAATGCGGAGTTAAACTGAGACAGCCGAGTTAATTCATCCAAAAGATACTTGACATCCAACAGTCGGTCAATAAATTCTCTAATAGTAGTGAATTTGGTAGGGATGTTATTGATTTTAATCGCAGTGGAAGTCATTATCGGTACACTTTTAGCGAAAGCTTTGACCATACCTCAAGGAGCCGTTATATATAGAACTAATCAGTTAATTGAACCACTTGATATATTTGTTGTTCAAGCAAACATCAATATGATTGTGGCTCAGTTTGTTGGAATTGGTATTCCGTTTTGGTTATCTAGTCGTCTTGATTAGATTGCTTTGCCACAAAACCAGTAAGGGTTCGTGCAAAAATAAATTGGTTAACCGTGTATTAACTCAAGTTGCTATTAATGAATTTAGGCGATCGCTTATCGTCCGTTAAGTAACAAAATCCCCTCCAGTCAGAAAAACCGGAGGGATATATCCGCGTGGGAAACAATCACTATATATGCTATCATTGCTTAATCCATAAAAGTGAGAAGCAAAATTTCCCACTTATGGTATGAAATGATTGGAATTAATTTGTAAACTCAATTAAGCTGAAGCCCCATGGTTTCAGAGCTGCTAAAGCTATTTCTCTATCTACATCAACATAGGCCTCCCATTCAGACGGGTAATCTTTGGGATGTCCATCACCTATATTACCTGCAACTTTTATGATTGCACAACCCGCTATTTGATGGCGCTCCATCCCTTTAGGTATAACTAGTTTGAGTTTATGACCTACGAACTTCGATGCACTTGAATTAGCTACAGATTCACGGATCAAACAGATATCACCAGCAATCCCCCAAGTGGTTGGGTAGATATGGAGAAACGATATATAAGTTTCCGGTTTGATCGCTCTTTTTAGAACTTCCATTATTTCTCATCCTTAGTGATTATTCTTGGTTCAAACGCGATCGCCATCACATTTTATCTAAATTTAGGTCATTCATTATATAGTTTCACTACAGACGGCATAGCTAGTTATGGCGTTTGATGTGGGAATTGCAAGTTTAACCAAAAGAAAAAGATTTGGAACAAGATGCGGGAAAGAGCCGGACTACAAACATTACCTTGAAAAAGCTGACACTCGTTCCCAGCCAGATTTGGACAAAGTTGCTGGGATTTCAGAAGTTATGGTTTCCCGCTTTCGCCGCGAAAAATCGGATATAGGAGCATCAAGGCTAATAGCGCTCCTTTTTGCGGTTCCAGCAGATGCCAGAACATGGTATTTGTCAGAACTCTTTGGTGAAAGTCCTGTAGTAA
>JAQYWO010000392.1 GCA_029379215.1 Rhizonema sp. PD37 | reverse complement strand
CTACAAGAACGTGATCACACTCGCACCGTCCCTAGAAATTAGCTATGACGAGATCAATTTAGCAATTGAACTGTTAGATCAACTCTTCACTCGCTGCACCAAGGTCTGATCGGTAAGCACTTTTACCAAGCAGAGCGCGGCTCACACAACTGTGTTCTGATGAGTGCTTTCAGCAGCCTAGTACGTGCTTCGCAATGGCATTGGAAAACAATGCCATTATAAAACCACTCAAGAGGCATCTGATATGCGATTAGAAATGCCATTAAGAACGCCTGACATGCGACAAAGACCACTGGGTAAAACTGGACTTACGGTTTCGGAGATCGGTTTTGGAGGCTGGGCGATCGGTGGCAGGAGGTGGGGTGGCAAGCGTGATGAAGATTCGCGGCAAGCGTTGCGATGTGCGGTTGATCGCGGAGTAAACTTATTTGATACCGCATTGACCTACGGCGATGACGGTGATTCGGAAAAGCTCATCGGTAAGTTACTGCGCGAACACCGTGCTAATTCTAATGCCACGCCTCTCTACGTAGCAACTAAAGTTCCGCCCAAGCTTCACAACTACCCAGCACCGCCAGACGCACCTCTCAACGATTATTATCCACGCGACTGGATTGTGCGTTGCGCTGAGCAGAGCCTCAAAAATCTAAATATCGAGCAGATTGATTTACTTCAGTTGCACGTATGGGCAGATGCTTGGACAGATGGCGACGAGTGGAATCAAGCAATGGAAGATTTGCGGCTGGCGGGTAAAATCCGTTTTGTTGGCATGTCGCTCAATCCGCAAGATCCGAATAGCGCACTGCGCCTAGTGCGGTCTGGTCGTGTGGATGTAGTGCAGGTAGTCTACAATATTTTCGATCAGTCTCCTGAAGATTTGCTTTTCTCAGCTTGCCTTGAACATCAGGTTGGCGTGATTGCGCGTGTTCCCTTAAATGAGGGAAGCCTTACCGGCAAGATGCGCTTCGACACCAAGTTCCCTGAGAGCGACTTCCGTAGCAGCTTCTTTGCGGGAGATTTGTTACGGCAAACCGTAGAGCGTGTCGAGGAAATGCGGCCCATTCTGGAGGTATCTGCCGCCTCAATGGCACGTGGAGCACTGCGCTACTGCCTTTCCCACCCCGCAGTCTCGACAGTAATTGTGGGTATGCGTTCCCAGGAGCAGGTTCACGAGAACACCTCTGCAAGCGATGACGGACCGCTACTGCATGAAACCATAGATGCACTGCGTCGCTTTCGCTGGGTACGGCCCCCCTACTAACCCAAGTTGCTAGTACTCGACCCAAAATCAGCAACTGTCTTGTCTGTCAAGCCTAAAACTTGATCATTTATACTCTAAGAAAATTATGAACAGTTCTGAAACAATTCCTCGTGAGAACAGCAATATTGCTGTTGTTACTGGTGCAGGAAGTGGTATCGGTCGTGCCAGTTCTCTTGCTTTGTTGGCAAACGGTTGGTCTGTAGTGTTGGTCGGTAGGCGTAAGTCAGCATTGGAAGAAACTGCTCGTCTGTCTGGCGATGCCAGTTCTCATGCCGTACCTATTCCAACTGATATTGGAAAGCCTGATGAGGTTGCTATTTTATTTGATAAAGTCAAGCAGCACTTTGGTCGGCTGGATTTTCTGTTTAATAATGCAGGGGACAACGTCCCAAGTATGCCAATAGAAGATGTCATTTATGCTGATTGGCAACGTGTTGTACAAACCAACGTAACCGGTTCTTTCCTGTGTGCTCAACATGCTTTTCGGCTGATGAAGATGCAGAACCCTATGGGTGGACGTATTGTTAATAATGGTGCGCCTTCAGCCCATATACCCAGGCCGGATGCGACTACCTATACTGTCACTAGACATGCAATCACGGGTCTAACCAAGGCTCTCTCTTTGGATGGTCGAAAATATGACATTGCTTGTGGACAGATCGATGTTGGCAATGTTGAACCCCCTGACGGAGGGGGACAGCATGCGGCAAAGCAGGCTGACGGCACTCTGGCAGTAGAACCCACCATGGATGTAAAATATGTTGCCAACATGCTGGTGATAATGGCAAATATGCCGCTTGAAGTTAATGTTCAATCAGTTTTCGTGATGCCGACAAAGATGCCCTTCATCGGTCGGGGGTAGCGACAACAGGATCAACTTGGCGTGAGAATTTTTTGACAACCCGATCCCACTGCATTGCACAATATTATTTCATACATGCGTGGACATGACCTGCGCTCAGACGAAGAACTGCATATGTTTAAAATTGACAAGCCCTCTGAAAAGGATCTTGCATTTTTCTACGAAAACGGCTATGTGGCTTTTCCCGGCGTACTCACGGCAGAAGGGAGCCAAGGACTGATGGACGAAGTCCTGCGTAACCCACAGGTCTCAAAGTTCCTGCAAATGACGGATGAGGAAAGAAGCGGGTTGAGGAAGCCCCATCGTATCAGTGTTGTCCCCTGGAACGATAAAGGACCCTTCGCCCAGCAGTTGTTCGATGCACCGTTTGTATCGTCGCTGCTGCGGGCTGTGATTGGGGAGAACCACTACTTCTGTCACTCGTGGGCGCGGGTCGCAAAGCCTGGGGCAGCTGGAATTGAATACCATCATGACAATCACCCGCTTGATCCAGATGAGCAGAAGAACTGGCATATCCAGATGCTCTATTACCCAGGGGGATTTGAGCGGGGAGAATACCGTGATCGTGGCAATTGGCGGCTATGAGCCAACGCGTCAAGGACTGGAAATGGCTGCAATCAATGGTTGGGTGAATCTGTTCGCAGGTAAGGTTTTTGAGCAAGATGTCGAAATTAAATGGGAAAAACTTTCAATCATTGCTCGTCGTGTGGTTGTTCGTTTAAGCAATTTGGCGCAAAATTATCGGCTAGTTGCTTTGATGGGTATGTATTTTTAGACTAGATCAGTTGGGATAATTTTAATGAATCAGGAGACTTAAAAGCGCAAGTAAAAGCCTTTAAAGAATACACTGGTTATTATCCAGAATCCATTCATGTTGATAAAATTTATCGCACAAGAGAAAACCGAGCTTGGTGCACAGAAAGAGGTAGTACTCTTCTTTTTATTACACCTGAACAGGGGTAGGGTATAAACCAAGCCAGGCGCGGAAATCATCTATAAGCCTGATGCAGACTGCTTTTCAAAATTTTGAAAAAGTATATAGTCTTTGTACAACAAAACTATTTTTCTCTAAAGAGATATTTTTTTGCTCATAACTTGCGTTACTCATGAAGATTACCTTGCCGAACCAGTACGACTTCTTTTCTCGCTTTTCAAGACTAACAACCATCAATATCCTTTCTAATATCACCGAGCCTTTGGCTGGAACAATTAGCCTAGTATTCCTGGGTCATCTAAATCAAATCCATTATTTAGCAGGGATCACTCTCTCTACAACCCTGTTTAACTACATGTATTTCATTGTAAACCTTTTACGCATGGGAACTACTGGAGTGACAGCTCAAGCAGTCGGACGGGATGACCGAGAACAAATGCTGTTGGTGGGACTGCGAAATGGTTTAATTGCACTTAGCATAGGTGGACTAATTTTGGTGTTACAGTATCCTTTGCAACAGTTGTGGTTTGGCATACTGAATGCTACTCCTTTAGTTAAGGCGTCAGGTCTTGATTATTTCAACGCCAGAATTTGGGGAGCGCCTGCGGTTGCAGTTAACTTTGTTCTAGTTGGGTGGTTTCTTGGCCGAGAGAAGAGTGGTTATGTGTTGCTGATGACGCTGGTGGCCAACACGGCGAATATTATGTTTGACTACCTGTTTATTATTCACTGGCACTGGGCAAGTACAGGGGCTGGAGTTTCCCAAGCAGTCAGCCAGTATCTCATGTTATTATTGGGCATAATTTTGGTTAGCCGAGACATCAACTGGCAAGAATTACGAAGCGCAGCTGGAAGGCTTTGGGATGCAAGCGCGTTTAAAGAGGCTTTCATCCTTAATGGCAATATCTTCATCAGGTCTTCAGCCAGTATGTTAGTTGCGACCATTTTCACGGTTCTGAGTTCTGCCATGGGGACAACTATTCTGACTAAGAATGCTTTGCTCCTGCAAGTCATAATGCTTTTTCTCTACTTTTTCGATGGTGTAGGATTCGCTACAGAGACTTTTAGCGGAAACTTTAAAGGCAAAAAAGATTCCGAGCGATTATTGCCTATAATCCAAGTTGCCCTGTCGAGCAGTCTATTGCTGGGACTAGCAGGTGGTGGAGCGTGTTTCCTGTTTCCCCAGAGTATTTTTGGACTATTCACCAATCATGAAGAAGTAACTGAGCAGATTCAAATTTATATACCTTGGTTAGTTTCTATATTGGGACTTAATTCAGTTTCTGTGGTATTGGAAGGATACTTTGCTGGTTTAGCTCAAGGGCAGTTCCTGCGTAACTCAGCCTTGTGGGGCTCTTTGTTGGGATTTGCTCCCCTAGCTATTGTAGCATGGCATTATCATAGCAACCATATTTTATGGTTAGCGATGACAGTGTTCAGGCTCACAAGAACGATAGTGCTTGTGATTCAGATGCCCGGAACATTTGAGGACAGCCTTGCCGTTGTCACGAGTCAACTGCCCTCTTCACAACAAGAGACTAAGACTGATACATCTACCTTCCACTAATGTTCGATTGTTCGATTAGGGGCATCTTGTCAAGGAATTGACATTCAAATTTCCATCTGCAAGATATGAGCCTCAGCTAGCAGCGTACCGCTAGTCAAATATGAAAGAACCACATTTGACTAGAATCTCTAATTCAATCTAGACGGAAGGATCATTGCAGTCACCGAACGCGACACGCCTGTCCAGCATCCTCAACCAACTTGGATGCAATCGAATGCCGATACCTGGTGGGAGATAGTGTGTATCGGAATCCGGATCGTGCTTGATCACCCGGACGTACATCCCAGGGCGATCCGTGCGATTGGCGTCTGTGGATTCATGCACACGCTCGTGGCGATTGATGGCGCAGGTCTACTTCAAACCGCTATAATCGTTGTGCAATATAGATTTTGGCAGTTTTCGACCCCTATTTCTTCAAGCCTGGTGAGAAATCCGGGTTTTGTGCTTCATAGTCTAAAGTACAGATTTAAGATGAGAATATCCGAAGAGAAGAGAAAAAATTTTTACAAAATAACTACTTTATTCGTTCTTACGATAGGCTTTATTAGTTATTTATTTTCGCAAAATTTAGTTGCCCAAGCCCTAAAAATAGATCCTCTCCCCAGTTGGAATCAAGGAATGACCAAAACGTCAATAATTGAATTTGTTACCCGGGTCACGATAAAAGACAGTCCTGAGTTTGTTCCTAAAGAAGATCGCATAGCCGTTTTTGATCATGATGGTACCCTTTGGCCAGAAGAACCCTTTATTCAAATGATGTTTGTTGAGGAACGGTTAAAGTCAATGGTAAAAACCGATGTGAGTTTACGGGAAAAACAACCGTTTAAAACAGTATTAGAAGATAATAAACACGACTTTGATAGTGATAAAAAAGAAACAACAATGAGCTTGTTTGCTTTTGCCTCTGCTAACATGACTGAAAATCAATATAAAACAGAAGCCAAGGCTTTTTTTGCTCAAGGTATTCATCCTACTCTAAATCTTCATTATACCAAAGTTGCCTATCAACCCATGGTAGAACTAATGGAATATTTACGAAATAATGACTTTCAAACTTGGATTTGTTCGAGGGGAGCAATTGATTTTATTCGGATAATTTCTCAGGAAATGTATGGGATTTCCCCTCAACAAGTAATCGGTAGTTCTACCACCAAAGAATTTCTTGAAAATGACGGGAAAGCAGTAATTTGGCGAAAGGATGAACTTGATTTATTTAGCGACCAACTAATGAAACCAGTTTACATCGATCTATTCATTGGGAAACAGCCTCTTTTTGTAGCAGGAAATGTTCGTTCAGAGGGAGATATTGGGATGTTAACTTTTTCTCAGATGCAAGACAATCCCTCTTTTCAATTACTTATCAATCATGATGATGAACAACGAGAATTCGCTTACTCAGAACCTGGTAATGGTTCTTTGAATGCAGCACAAAAAAATAGCTGGCAAGTTGTCAGTATGAAAAATGATTGGAAATTGATATTCAATAGTAAGTAACCTGAGTTCAAGAGGGGGATTAAGCAGGGCAAACGCATTTAAATTTAGTGAAGATATATTGACAATAAACTGATTGCATGTATTTACGCTCTTATAAGTTACTTGAAGTAAAACGATTCGTAACCGTTCACAGGATTTATCTTGCTACCATGAAAAATAGGTATCCCCTCAATAATCCGGGGAAAGGAACAAGAAAGTATTCCATGACCACCCCAGTGGGTGAGAAATTGCTTGTTCCTCAATGATCAATGCCAGTCTCCCGATCTCACCTAATTTGCGGGTGGTTGCCACATCCTTTACCCAAAGAGAGAGTTCCGTCTTTGTTACCATCTAGACCTACTAAGAGTTATCGACCTCTCCTAGACTCTGAGGGCTTACCCTGTTGTGCCGTTTAGTTTTTCAACTCCCTTTAGGTACTGTCTTTCCTGCAAGTAAGCTTCGTAGAATTTCTCAAACAAGCGAGAGGTTAACCAGCCAGTTGTAATCGCAACTAACAACGCTATAAAAAATTCCGGAAACTGACGCAATCTTTGAGCAGTTAGCTATAGTTAATCAAGAAGCTTCAGATGATCCAAGTATTTCACGCTTAAGTTTGGATGCTAAAGCTCGTATAAACATTGGCTCGTTTGACCGTGGTGGTAGAAATAGAGTGCCGACGGAAACTGATGACCATGACTTCCACCTAAAAACAACTGTGGCTCCTTACGTTATCTTTCTTCCAGAGCTTGATGATCTATTTTTGTATTTTACAGAATCCAAAGTTACTAGCGATTTTATCGTTGATATTTTAACAGATTTTTGGAAATCAGAAGAGGAGCGATTTTCCCAAATAAAAACCTTAGTTATTAATCAAGATAATGGAGGAGAAAATAGTTCTCGACGTACCCAATTTATGAAACGTATAGTTGACTTTGCTCAAGAATATAAATTACAGCACTTTGCAGGTGGGTGAGGTACGTTCTTAGGGGCGAACGCCATTTACCCTTTGACTATCGGTGTACCTCATTTATCTGAAAACTGCTGTATAGCGGTGAACGTCAAGTTCAGGCAACGCCATAGTTTGTGTAAGAGACTCGTCCGGAATATGATTTGGGTACAAAAAAATGGTAGAAAGTAAAATTGAC
>JAQYWO010000391.1 GCA_029379215.1 Rhizonema sp. PD37 | reverse complement strand
CAGCTAATTTGGCTTATGTCATCTACACTTCTGGCTCCACCGGACAACCCAAGGGCGTTGCCATCGAACACAAAAATGTGGTGCGGTTATTCACAGCCACTCAGTCTTGGTATCACTTCAATGCCAATGATGTCTGGACTAATTTCCACTCCATTGCTTTTGACTTTTCTGTCTGGGAAATTTGGGGAGCCTTATTTTATGGTGGACGCCTTATTATTGTCCCCTACTGGATCAGTCGCTCGCCTCAAACTTTCTACGAGTTACTCTGTTCCGAACGGGTAACAGTACTCAACCAAACCCCATCTGCTTTTGGTCAACTTATAGGTATAGAAAAATTCAACGACACCCCAAAAGAACTAAGTTTACGGCTAGTGATTTTTGGTGGGGAAGCTTTAGAGTTACAAAGCTTAAAACCTTGGTTTGAGCAACACGAAGACCGCCATCCGCAATTAGTAAATATGTACGGTATTACAGAAACGACTGTACACGTTACTTATCGACCTCTAATCATCAATGACCTCAATAACACTGGCAGTATGATTGGTCGTCCACTTCCCGATTTACAGATGTATATCCTTGATGACAACTTACAACCAGTGCCAATTGGGGTGAAAGGACAAATTTATGTCGGTGGAGATGGATTAGCACGAGGATACTTAAATCGTCAGCAGTTGAGTTTAGAACGGTTTATTCCTCACCCCTTTAATGAGGGAGTAGAAAAGCGGTTATATAAAACTGGAGATTTAGCTCGATATTTGCCCACTGGTGAGATAGAGTATCTCGGGCGGATTGACAATCAAGTTAAAATTCGGGGGTTCCGCATCGAACTGGGCGAAATCGAAGCAGTTTTGAGTAGTCATCCCCAAGTTCAACAAACCGTAGTCATTGCTTCGACAGATACTTTTAAACGCCTGATTGCCTATGTAGTCTGTGAGGAGGAAACTCTCAACACTAACCAAATACGTGAATTCCTCCAACAGCAAGTTCCTGCCTACATGGTGCCCTCTGCTTTCGTGATTCTCGACACCCTTCCCCTAACTCCTAACGGCAAAATAGACAGAATCGCTCTTCCTGCACCCGATGCCTACATCGAGCAAGAGCGGGAATATGTAGCCCCTCGGACTCCAAATGAAGAAATCATTGCACACATCTTCGCTACCGTGTTAGGGATAGAAGCCGTCGGCATCCACGACAACTTTTTTGAACTAGGGGGACATTCTCTCCTCGCCACTCAAGTTATATCTCGCTTACGCCAAGTTTTCCAGATAGATTTACCAGTGCGTAGTTTATTTGAGACACCAACTGTAGCTGGCTTAGCTGATTGTTACGACATCATAAGTTGGACAACCCAAGAACCACAAGTTTCCGATTCAGACGATAACTACGAGGAGATTAACATATGAACGTGTACCAGTTTTTATCACATCTTCGTAGTTTAGATGTGAAACTAACGCTTGATGGAGATCAGCTGCGATGCAAGGCTCCCAAAAAAGTATTGACACCCCAACTTCAAGCTCAGATAGCTGAATACAAAGCAGAGATTCTGACCTTTTTACACCAAGACACAAGTTCTAAAATTAAGCGGATTGCCGCAAACACTGAGGAAATACCCCTGTCCTTTGCCCAAGAAAGACTGTGGTTCCTCAACCAACTTGAAGGAGATTCGGCAACCTATAATATGCCTGCCGCCCTGCGCCTAACTGGGGAATTAAATCTCGCTGCATTCCACCAAGTTTTAGTTGAAATTGTGCGTCGCCATGAGGTACTGCGCACCAGTTTTGCCACGGTAAATGGCACCCCACGGCAAGTGATTCACCCGGAAACAACCATAAACTTTGAGGTGGTGGACTTACAACACCTAGAAGACAACGAACGAGAACTATTTCTAGAACAACAAATCCAACAATCAGCGCTGAGTCCGTTTGACTTAGAGATTGCCCCCTTGATCCGGTGTCATGTATGGCAGTTATCACACACCGACTATGTGTTCTGTATCAATATGCACCACATTGTCTCCGATGGGTGGTCAATTGGCTTGTTCATTCGAGAACTATCAGTTCTTTATCCAGCCTTTTGTGCTGGAGCACCATCCCCTTTACCAGAATTAGAGGTTCAATATGCCGACTTTGCCCTGTGGCAGAGACAATGGTTGAGTGGGGCAGTACTGGAACAACAACTACAGTACTGGAAATCTCAATTACAGGATGCACCAGAACTATTGCAACTACCAACGGATCGCCCGCGCCCTAGCATACAGACGCATCGTGGTGCAACGGAAAATTTTAGCTTAAGCATACAATTAACCCAAAAATTACAAGCATTGTCAAGGCAGACGGGTAGTACTCTATTTATGACCCTGTTAGCAGCCTTTGCCACCTTAATGTATCGTTACAGCGGTCAATCAGATATTTTAATTGGTTCACCAATTGCCAATCGCAACCGCAATGAAATTGAGTCTCTGATTGGTTTTTTTGTGAATACTTTGGTGTTGAGAGTCCATTTAAAAGATAATCCTAGTTTTGAGAGCTTACTGACACAAGTTAGGGAAACTACATTCAAAGCATATCAACACCAGGATGTACCTTTTGAGCAAGTCGTAGAAGCGCTGCAACCACAACGAGTCATAAGTCATTCACCTTTATTTCAGGTTATGTTTGCGCTTCAGAATGCGCCTATGGATAAATTAGAATTACCAAGTGTGTCTTTGACTCCGTTAAGTTCAGAAACCAAAACTGCCAAGTTTGATCTAACAGTTTTGATGGATGAGACTACACAAGAACTAATAAGTTCATGGGAGTACAATACAGAATTGTTTGATAGAGAAACGATTGAGCAGATGGCTGCTCACTTCCAGACATTGTTATCAGCAATTGTAGAAAAACCTCAACAAAAAGTAGGGAAACTATCATTGTTCAGTACAGCAGAACGATATCATTTACTACAGGTTTATAATGAAATCTCTAAAAACTACTGGAATCACAAATACATTCATCCTGACTCGTCAAATAATTTACAAATTTATATTTTAGATGAGTTTGGAGAGGTGGTTCCTTTAGGTGTGGAAGGAGAAATTTATTTAAATACTTCTCATTTATCCCAAAGCTACTTACATCAAGAAGGACAAGAATCTGTCAGCTTAATACAACATCCACAATTCGGTATTTTATTGAAAACTGGAGAATGGGGTCGTTGTCAGAGAACCAATTCTCTAGAGTTGTTGGGATTTGTGCATCGATTGGCGAATATTAAGGGACAAAGGTTAAACCTACAAAAGATAGAACAAGCCTTACTAGCAGTTAAGAGAGTGGAAGATTGCTATGTCATGGCACGCAACCAAGAATTAGTAGCTTATGTGGTGAACGATGGGTCTTTTTCTGAAAAATCTCTCCATAACCATTTAAAGTCCCAATTACCTGGTTACATCTTGCCCTGTGCCTACGTGCGAGTATCCACTTTACCACTAACCGTTGAAGGACAAGTAGATGAAGTAGCCCTAGCTTCCATTGAGGTGATTGACTTGAAATTAGTAGAACGTTGGGAAGAAAAAATGCGTTCTTATTCAGAAATTGAGCAGGTAGCGGTGGTTCAGGAAAATCAAACTAACTCACCTTCAAGATTACATCTCTCGGAATTACTACCCCTTAATACTTTTACTGATATTTTACCTCCTATTAGTTCAGAAATTACCTCTAGTGCTGAATTTGTTCACCTAAAAACTGATTTTGAAGCTACAGTACCTGCTATTAGTGATGGTGGGCTTTTAATTATCCCAGAAGAAACACCTAAAACTTTAACAGAGGCATTGATTCAAACTGCCACTTTACACAAAGAAAAACAGATATTTTATTTTTTATCTAATGAAAAAGAAATTTCTCAAACTTATGGCAGTTTATTGAAAGAAGCTCAATGTATATTGAATGGCTTACAACATCAAGGGTTAAAAGTTGGAGAGCGCATCATATTGCAAATTGAATCTCTGCGAGATTACTTTCCAGCATTATGGGCATGTATTCTTGGTGGCATTCAACCTGTAACTGTAGCAGTAGCGACTTATAAGGAACAAAATACTGTAGTCAATAAGTTATATAGCGCTTGGGAATTACTTGAGCACCCACCACTCCTAGCTAGTGAATCTTTGATAGAACCACTTCAGAATCTTAAAGAATTGTTACCTTTTTCAGAAGTGCAAGTTCTATCCCTAGAACAGATGAAAAATTACCCAGCTACCAACCAGTTACATCCTAGCTGTCCTGATGAGGTAGCATTTTTACAATTAACCTCAGGTAGTACTGGCATCCCCAAATGTATTCAAGAAACACATCAAGGAATTGTTACTCATATTCATGCTGCTCAGCAATTTAATGGGTATGATTCAAACAATATTTGCCTTAATTGGTTACCAGTAGATCATGTTGTACCTCTGTTGACCTGCCACTTTAAAGATACTTATTTTGGTTGTCAGCAAATTGAGGTAGCAAATGAGGTGATTATAACTAATCCCCTAAAATGGTTGGATTTGATTGAGAAATATCGTGTTTCCCACACTTGGTCACCAAATTTTGGATTTAAATTAGTCAGCGATGCCCTCAAAAAAGACCCTCGTAGAACCTGGGATCTTTCTTCTATAAAATTCTGGATGAATGCTGGAGAACAAGTTACTCCTACAGTGGTGCGAGAATTTCTCGAAATAGTTGCTCCTTTTGGTGTTTCATCTCAAATGATGCAGCCTGCTTTTGGTATGGCAGAAGTTTGTACTTGCATGACTTATCAAAATCAGTTTGATTGTCAAAAAAGTATCCATCGAATTAAAAAATCATCCTTGGGATCTCGTTTGGTAAAAGCAGAAGCAACTGCTTCTGATGCTATTGAATTTGTCGATTTAGGTGCTCCAGTACCAGGAGTCCAGATTCGCATCACAGACTTAGAGAACCAAATTTTGCCAGAAGGTATGATTGGTCGATTGCAAATTAAAGGGAAAGTTGTAACTCCGGGTTACTTAAATAATCCAAAAGTTAATGTAGAAACTTTCGTTGGAGATGGTTGGTTAAATACAGGAGATTTGGGTTTTATCCTCAATAGTCGATTAGTTTTGACGGGTAGAGAAAAAGAGTTAATAATTATTAACGGAGTCAATTACTATTGCCATGAAATTGAGGAAATTGTTAACGATATCAAGGGAGTGGAACCCACTTATGTAGGAACTTGTAGCTTCTCTAACCCAGAAACAGGGACTGAGGGACTGGCAATTTTCTTTACACCAAGATACTTACAGACTGAATATGATATAGAATTAATAAAAACTATACGGAGAAAAATAGCATCTCAAACTGGAATTACTCCAACATATATAATTCCGGTGTCTCATCAAAATTTTCCTAAAACAACGAGTGGTAAAATCCAGCGTTCTCGACTAAAACAGATGTTAGAGTTAGGAAATTTTAGGGAAGTTATTAAAGCTATCGATATCCATTTAGAAAATGCTAATACTATTCCTAATTGGTTTTATAAAAAAACTTGGCATCACAAACAAGGTAACTCTCATTCATTTATTAAGAAAAATGGAGTTGTTTTAGTCTTCTTAGACCTTTTAGGGTTAGGTGAGTTATTATGTCAGCAGATAGAATCTCAAAATCGTATTTTTATCCGGGTAAAAGCAGGAAATAATTTTGCCAAAATCAATGCTAATCACTATGTGGTGAATCCTGGTAATAAGCAACATTATCAGCTTTTATTAGAGTCTTTAGCAATCAATGGAATTCTGATTGAGGATATTCTACATCTATGGAGCTATAGTGAGTACAATTCTGAAATTTATAGTTTGGAGGATTTGGAGTCCAGTCAACAACAGGGAGTATACTCTTTACTGTTTTTAGTGCAAGCTTTAAAACAGATACAAGGGACACAGCAGCCAGTGCAACTATTGTGGATTGACAGTCATAGCCAATTTATTACTTGTACAGATAAGATTGCTTATGAAAAAGCCACTGTTTTGGGTTTGCTAAAAACCATTCCCCAGGAAATGCTTTGGTTAAGCTGTCGTCACCTTAACTTACTAATAGCAGAGGTGGAGGTTAACAGCACTTATGTTTGGCAAGAACTTTGTTCTCCAGATAAAGAGCTAGAGGTCGCCTATAGAAATAAAAAACGTTTAGTTTCTCGTCTTGAATCCGCCTATATGACCTCTGAATCTCAGCAAGAAATTCCTTTAAAAGTGGGAGGTTTATACCTTATAACTGGAGGATTAGGAGGTATTGGCATTGAGATTGCTAAATATTTACTAGAAAATCATCAGGCACGCTTACTGTTAGTAGGTCGAACTTCCTTACGTGATATCAATACTGAGATAGGAGATTATGAAGATAAAGTAGCAAGAAAAGTACGAGCTTATCAACAGTTGCAAAAACTATCAGGTTCAGTCATCTATAAAACTGTAGATATCTGCAATTTGCCTCAATTACAACAGGTTGTAGAAGAAGTTGTATCTCAATGGGGAAGTCAGCTTGATGGAGTATTTCATCTGTCTGGAGTTCTTCAAGAACAACTTTTAGAATTGGAAACTCCTGAAAATATCGCCGCTGTTTTGCATTCTAAAGTTAGTGGGACTTGGGTGTTGCATCAACTACTTAAAAATAATGCTGATGCTTTGTTTATACACTTTTCTTCGGTCAATGGCTTCTTTGGAGGGAATACCGTTGCTGCCTATGCTGCTGCTAATAGTTTTCAGTCCGCTTTTTGTGATTATCAACGACACAACCGTTTGCACAGCTATTGCTGTTCTTGGAGTATGTGGAATGAAACTGGTATGAGCCTGGGTTATCAATTCCAAGAAATCAGTCGTGCTAAGGGTTATTTTGCTATTCTTCCCAAAGAAGGAATTTATTCTTTGTTGACAGCGTTATCTCATCGCCTTCATCATGTGTTGATAGGTTTAGATAGCAATAGACCACATATCCGAAGTTTAATTGGCGATTGTTACACTTTAAAGAAGTTAACTGCTTATTTCACCACACAAACCCCAGGATTATCTTTGAGTAAATTGCAGGAGGTACAACTGTGCGATCGCTTTGGAGTGCCAAGTCAAATAGACTTTGTTCAATTAGAACAAATGCCTCTAACCGAAAAAGGAGAAATTGATCGAGAAAAGCTAGTTGGTAGACATAAGGATTTGAGTGATAGTGAGCAGACAAAACCACGTAATGAAGTAGAACGTCAGTTAGTTGAAATATTCCAAGAAATCCTGAATGTTTCTTGTGTAGGAATTCACGACAACTTCTTTACCCTCGGAGGACATTCCCTGCTTGCCACCCAATTAGTATCCCGAATCAAACAAACCT
>JAQYWO010000390.1 GCA_029379215.1 Rhizonema sp. PD37 | reverse complement strand
GATCCTTATGGCAGGCCTCGCGATCGCCCGAGTGGGAAAACTTTTTGGTTTACTGCTTAATAAAGAAAACACGTAACCTTTTACTCTTTCAAGGGTAGGTATTTAAAAATTAAGCAAGTAGAAAGGATGATTTTAGAGACATGGAGTTGTGGAGTGAAGGTAAGCCAAAGTAGGTTCAGGGAAAAAACTACCTTGAGGCCGTGGAAGGCGATTGAGAAAGGTAGCCTTAATCATCAAAAATCCACGTAAGACAGTAACTCAGCCATTGATGAGGGAAACTATTTTTAAAATTATGTCATTATGTCGCGCTTTGATGAGTTTGTAGTAATTCATCTAAACCAGCACTTACGCAACTTGCACAAATGACGGGTAGGGCGCAGCCGTGCCATGCAGCAATTACAGCAATTTCCCTTGTAAATAGACCACACTGTATGGGCGCGGCGGCCGCCGCGCCCCTACGTTTGATTGTGCTTCAAATAGATGAAAAACGCTGTAAAATCAAACCAAGCACATACGAATGTCTGGGCATATTAGTTGCTGAATGAAATATAAAACAAGCAAGTTATGGTTAATTTGATAAATAGTTTGACCAGTTTGATAGGCTAAAGTCTTTAATCTTACACAAAATAATGTAGCACAACTGATATCTTGCACCAATCAGAGAAAACCACTAAAACGCGAATAAGCTATGTAAGAGAGTGACACCAAAAGAAGAAGCAAACTACGCAATTTGTAGTATTTTATAAAATAAAAACTATAGTAAAATTACCTAAAATACTCAAAGTTTTGAGCAAATCTAACAGATAACGCGAAGTTTATTACCATCCAGATTGCAACCGATGCTGATAGGAACCCTGCGACTTTGTCGGAGTGGCGATCACCATATATTGTTGAAAAATTTCTACGCTTGTACGAGCTAAATTGGCAGAGCCGAATCCTTGAAAATTAATATTTTGGTTGTATTGCTCAGCATGGGTAGGAAATTTATCGCGCTGCGGTGATTTACAACATTGGATACTCTCACATAGTCTGTACGATGCGTAAGTCCTAGCTTGTTCTCCTCAATGATATATGCAAAGCCAAAGTGTTATGCGATCGCTCTTATCGTAAAACAAGAGCAACACGTCAGTCGGATCGCATAGATGGTTGAGTGTATCGGCTTGCCTGTGGCATCGCTCTCTTTTGTGACGGTATGTGGATCACACAGGGGTGGTTGTTCACCTTGCCGGACAATTAGTAGGAGTATTTATTGAAGTAGGATTGGACACAGAAGAGATGAGCGTGACTTCACCTTTATCATTGGATACCCAGCCAGTCGCAGGTATGATTGCTATTTGTTGGGGTTTGGGTAAGACAGCGTGTGTTTTTTGTTGATGCTGCTCCGTGGTTACTGGTAAGCGAGTATCTGACCACACTACGTCACTGCTGAGGGGGTCGTCGGGGCTGGGAGGTAAACCACCGCGTCCAGTGATGGTGAAGTTGCTGCCACTAACGTCTGCAAAAGCGCCACAGCTAGAGGAAATTAGCTTGGGGGTATTTTCAGTTACTGTGGGTAGAGTAACTAAACCACGACTAGGGTCAACTTCGGGGTTACTAATTTGTACTGTGCCATTTGACTGAGAATTTACCCCTGTAGCTGTGATGGTAGTATCGGGAGAGCGAAAAAGTCCTTGAGTATTAATAATTACCTGACCTCCACGAAAGTCAATAGAGTTAGCGCTAATGTTGCTTTTTTGTACAGTGGCTAAAACATCAGTGTCGATATCGATATTACCACCGATGACATTGTTCCCAGTGGCATTGGTAGTGATTCGGCTCCCATTATTTAAGATCAAGTCTTCAGAATTCAAGGTAATCGTTGCTTGCTCAAGATTAGGGTTAGTGCTGTTGCTAGGTGTGTTAGCATTGAGAGTACCATTGTTCAGGCGGATGGAGCGAGCATTCACTTTAAGGTTACCGGCAGTTCCTGTTCCTAGACTTTGCACACGTACTGTAGCCCCAGAACGAACGAACAATTCACGAGTGTTAATCGTTAAGTTCCCCGCATTTCCTGTAGAGCGACGACCAGTTCCAGTAGACAAGCGACTGAGCAATTGACCATCAGTAGAAGTTCCCGTCAGTTGTATTGAATCAGATGTGACAGTTAAACTCCCTCCCTTTCCCGCACCAAAAGTATCAGCATTGGCTGATGCCCCATTCTGTACAGACAATTGATGAGTATGAATTGTGAGGTTTCCCGCATCTCCTTTTGAGCCAGAACTAGCTTGAGTAAACAAGCCGCTGGGAGATACTCCATCAGTGGAAGTTCCAGTCAGTTGTATCGAATCAGCAGTGACAGTCAAACTCCCTCCCTTTCCCGCATCAAAAGTGCTAACAGCGACTTGTGCTCCACCCTGTACAGATAATTGATGGGTCTTAATTGTGAGGTTTCCCGCATCTCCTGTAGAGCCACGGAAAGTTTCAGCAAACAAGCCACTGGACTCTTGATCAATAGTAGAAATTCCAGTCAGTTGTATCGAATCAGCAGTGACATTCAAACTCCCTCCCTTTCCCGCGCCAAGAGTGCCAGCACTGACTTGTGCTCCACCCTGTACAGATAATTGATGGGTCTTAATTATGAGGTCTCCCCCCGTCCCTATCGTACCTTGATAAGCTTGAGTAAATAAGCCACTGGGAGCAGTTAAGATACCGGGAAAATTAGCAGGTACACTACCAATAAGTTGTACTAAATCCTGAGCATTTACAACTAAAGAGCCTCCAGGTTTTGATCCCAAAGTACTTGCCTCGATCTGGGAACCATCCGTGAGGGTGACGTTCCTACCCCAAACCTGTATATCGCCGCCGCCTTCTCCACTAGCATCAACATCCGCTTGTTTAGATAGTTGAATGTTCCCTCCGTTTTGCACTTCACCATAGCCCAAGGAAAAACCTTTGTTGTAGGAAGTGAGGCTAACTAAACTATTTCCCCTAACACTACCTAGTTCGATCCGTCCTCCTGCCGTTTTGAGTGTTGCTCCTTCTAAGCTGAGATCACCGCCTACTAAAGCTAAGGTTTGATCGGGTTGCACTCGTAATCCTGTTGTTGTGTCTATGAGATCAGTTGTGAACCTTGTTCCTTGACCATCTCCAATTACCTGAATACTCCCTGGGTTCGTTCCAAATTGTAACCCGATAGGCGTACTGATAGTTAGCAAGGGTGAAGTTTGGGGAGTCGTTGCACTAAATTCAAAAGCATCAGCAAATTTCAGGCTATTGGCAGTACTGGCAACAAACGAACCGCCAATATCTAACCTTGCATTTTGACCAAATACAATCCCATTCGGATTAATCAAAAACAGATTTGCTGTACCCGATGCACGAATTAACCCATCAATATTAGTAACCTCACCACCCGTTACCCGACTAATAATATTCTGAATATCCACACCATTATTAAATGAAGCCGTACCACCAGTTGGAACAGAAAACTGCTGGAAACTGTGAAACAAATTACGTCCTGCTTGCGTTCCCTCAGTAATATTGAAGACGCTGCCATTTATTGTAACGTTGGAATTATTAGGTAGAGTCCTATCTGGTGTAATCTGGGCTGTTGCACAACTTGCTTTTAATACGTAAGCACCACCAAGAACAATTTTAAATAATTGACGCCAGGGTAATCGCATCTTAATTAAACTCTCAAATTACTGTAGATGTCTCTAAAATTTAACTGCACAATTCAAGCTCTTGAATGAAGCTCTAAAAGAGAGTGCCGTTATGTCATACCTGCGCTAATGATCTAGGGTTGAAAAACAATGAGATAAACTAGCTGCAATTACTCTTGTATCCACCGAGGAAAAAGCGTCACTCAGCAACACTAGCTGCCAGGATTTTCATGAGGAAATCATTGTTCATCTCTGCTTCCAACATCTGCTCAAGGGATGAGGTATTCGTAAAAGTACCAATTAAAGCCACTTGCAATTGTTTGCACTGTTGACCCGATAAACTCATATTTATTAATTCCTCTTATACTCTTTTTAAGAGTTGTTGTAGCTGGTTTCAAGCAATTGCCTCTTCACCCCACAATCACTATTTAACAAGTTCATCTTCTTCAACACCAGATACAGCAACATCGTTATTTTTCAACCACTGCTCTATCAGATCCACCACCACCTGACTCATCTTTAGCCCACGGATAGCACAGGAGAAGTGAAATCTCTTTTTTGTGTTGTCTGTAATACTTATGTGCATAACTTTTACGGATAGAGGCTGTATGAAAATAGTATCTATAATTTATCTACAAATGTAAAAAATACGATTCCAGACAATGTTATCAATTTAGGCGAATTATTTGATAGCCAGGTCATGAGTTCTCTCCTAATACCTCTACCTCAAAAAACTTTACCGATTGGGCTTTTACCTATAAAAATCCGGCAACATAAGTGAAAAACCGCCCCTCAAATTAACTCGTTTTCACCCAAGATTTTGGGTGAGGGGTGGTTTTTCCGGCAACATCGTTGGCTCCAAACCAGCGCTGTTAGTAATAAGGAGAAGGATTTTTCAGTATGAAAGGTGAAACGGAACATTACTGGAACTTGACTGTTCGTCAGGAGGAAATTGCGATCGCAACAGAGGAACTATAGGAACGTAATTCCTATAACACGATACTGTGTTGTGATGCCCTTGGCAACGGCGGTATCGCCGTATCGCGAGTTAGTCCACTTTGACAACAGTAAATTAACATGAGTTGAAGGGTTGAGGCGATTGCTGGGTTGCAACTGGAGGCAATCGCACTTCCTCACTTACGGTGCTGGCGCAATTATCTCGCTGACTGAGATTAGGACAAATCAAGTGTACTTAAATCAGCATCGTTCAATTCTTCTTCAAACAAGTCAGATTGCAATTCAATAATTTCGGTGTAAGCCATAATTTTTCTAAATATAAGGAATAATTGTGTTTTTAAGATAGCTTATAACAATCTATTTGCTAGCATACCCACACCTCAGTTATAAAAATTACGATTTTTGAGTATACTACTTACAAAAGATTGATAACTGTAAAAAGCAGCACAACGCTTGCTACAACTGTGAATTACTATAGCAGTTGCCAGGTTTCTTAGGACATTAACTAATGAGAAAACACGGAAACCATCGGAGTTTCAAGCCTGCTCCCTGCTAGAATGCTATATCAAGAACGTTACTTCTCATTAATAAAACCCTCACAACAATTACTGCAAGGGCTTTTTAAGCAATTTATAATTTGCGGCGATACGGCGATATCGCCGTTGCCAATAGAAGTAGAAAAGGTTTTTGACTTTCTCTGATCTAACTGGCACGATTTATGATTGAGGTGTTCTCTACATCCTCCCCTCTCCTCAATGCTCAGTTCCACCGTGGGCACCTTGTTCATTGGTATCCCGTAATATCCGATCTGGTGTAGGCACTACTGTTGACTTGTCTTGTACAACAGAATAGAAAGGCTGAGTTTGCACCTGTCCTCTCCGTTTTTGATTTTCTACCTTATTAGCCCCTGAGTTTTGTTCTAGCAGAGAACTTTGGTTAGATTTTCCATCTTGTTTGTATGTGTCAGCAGATACTGGAAGTGTTGTCAATGAAACGCTCAAGCTAAAGGCTACTACATATAAGATAACTAGTTTTGTGAAGCTTTTCAGAAGTTCTTTCAGATTCTTCATTGGTTGTAATCCACACACAGCAGGAACATTATACTTGGAAATTTTCCTGAAAGCACCTCAAATAAATAAATTTATACTAATCCTACTAATCTAATTTAGTAACCGCTTGAAATTGAAGTCACCTCATAGCGACATTTTCTGACATTTACTTACTAAAATGGCTCTTCTCATAAGTAAAAAGCTTGTAACCGTTTCTGTAAGCGCTCTTTAGTCAAATGTATCATAGCCTAATTTCCCGACATCACTTGATTTAAACTGTTTATGTGCTGCTTTGTTTATGGTTAATTGACCGGACATGATATTAGCTTGGGTTGGTAATGACGGTGTGGCAAGTGTGGGTTTGCTGTAATAATTAGGTTAAAAAATAGTTAGTAAGCGCTTATAGGAATGTATTCAACAGCATTTTTGACGCTTGTCAACTACCTCACGTTAGTTATTTGTGATAAAAAAGTCACTATAGTATATACATGTTTAAGTAATTCTTCTTATAGGCACTTACGGCTTGCGGTACAGAACAAGGAGTGACTAGTATTAATGGTGATGCAACACTAACATTTAACAGCGTGCCATAGCAAGATTGTGACAGTAACGTGATTTTTGTCAATAGCACGTTACTGTCACAATCTTGTACAAGTAATAGAAGTGTTAGATAAGTAAATAGACTCCCCACCGTCGGAGTATGCGTGGGGATTTTTCGTTTATGTATAGTACTGCACAATCAAGCAATGCTTTGGGCGACTATCGCACAATTGGGAGAGTGAATTTGAAAGGTGAATACCGTCCTTATAAGCGCCATGAAACTTTAATTGCCTTCATGTGAAGTTCGACAAATACATGTTTGGTTCATCCCATCTCAAACAACACCAGATGCAGTACTATTAGGATTGTGAAAACTTTGGGAGCGTGCTGTCGTGTTGACGGTTAACTGTTAACAAGAGTTTCAGTCAAGCAACAGCGATGCTCATAAAGGGCTGCTGACAAATTAGCAGAAATTATTGTAGATAATATTTTTTGATTCAAACTCGAAAATATAAAACTTAAGATGAGCAATGTCCGTGTTTTATGCCTGGGTGAGATTTTGTTTGATTGCTTAGCCGATCAATTAGGGCGATCGCTTGAAGAAGTTGAGTCTTGGACTCCCTATCCAGGTGGAGCACCAGCTAACGTAGCCTGTGCTTTAGTAAAGCTGGGAACAAGTGCAGGATTTATCGGCGCTGTGGGTGAAGATGAACCAGGAAATGCCCTGGTAAATCTATTGCAATTCGTTGGTGTTGACACAAAGGGGGTGCAACGCCATGCCACTGCACCAACAAGACAAGTTTATGTTGTCAGAAGCATGTCTGGCGATCGCAGCTTCGCCGGATTTGGCGATCACGATACCGCTGAATTTGCCGATACTCAATTGAAACCCGATCTATTACCGCAGTCGCTGTTTCAATCAGCAGATTTTCTCGTTTTGGGGACTCTGGAATTAGCTTATCCAGAAAGCGAACGTACTACTCATCGCGCCCTCAAACTAGCAGAACAGTTCGATCTGAAGATTTTACTAGATGTCAACTGGCGTCCTGTTTTTTGGAAAGATCCTGACTTGGCTTTGCCAAAAATTCGCGAAATATTTAAATATATTGACTTTATCAAATTGTCTAAAGAAGAAGCTGAGTTGATATTTGATACAACAGATCCTGGTGCAATTAACTAC
>JAQYWO010000389.1 GCA_029379215.1 Rhizonema sp. PD37 | reverse complement strand
ACCTACTACCATCCCGAAGAACGCAAAGCTGTTTTTCTTGGTGATTTAGTAGACAGAGGACCACGTATCCTAGATACAGTTAAACTTGTGCAAAACATGGTTACAGCAGGTACAGCTATTTGTCTTCCTGGTAATCATGAAAACAAACTTTTGCGGAAATTACGAGGTAAAAATGTCAAAGTCAATCATGGCTTAGAGCAAACCTTAGCAGAAATTGAGGTGTTGCCAGAAGAAATCCGCAAACGCTTCACTAAAGAACTGTGTGAGTTTTTGGATTCCCTTGTAAGTCACTACGTTCTCGATGCAGGGCGGCTTGTTGTTGCCCATGCGGGCTTAAGGCAGGAAATGCAGGGACGCGGTTCTGCTGCTGTCCGGGAGTTTGCTTTGTATGGTGAAACCACTGGAGAAATTGATGAGTTTGGGTTACCCGTTCGTTACAACTGGGCAGCAGAGTACCGGAGTGAAGCAATGGTTGTCTACGGACACACACCCGTTTTAGAAGCAGAGTGGTTAAATAATACAATTGACATTGATACAGGCTGCGTATTTGGGGGTAAACTAACTGCTCTGCGTTATCCAGAGAAAGAATTAGTCAGCGTTCCTACAGCCCGCACTTACTGCGAACCTGTCAGACCGATTTCGCAAGTGGGGAATCAAGAATCAGGCATCGGGAAGACTGCACAGCAGGAACACGATGATGTGCTGAATATTGAAGATGTACTTGGTAAGCGCATGATCAACACCCGTCTTTTGCCCAATATCAAGATACGGGAAGAGAATGCCATAGCCGCCCTAGAGGTGATGAGTCGTTTTGCTGCCAACCCGAAATGGCTGATTTACTTACCACCCACCATGTCTCCGGTAGAAACATCTCAAGAAACAGGATATCTGGAACATCCAGCCCAAGCCTTTGCTTACTACCAGAACCAAGGAATAACTGAAGTTGTGTGTGAAGAAAAGCACATGGGTTCACGGGCTGTGGTTATTGTGTGCCGAGATGAAATGGTTGCCAAGCAAAGATTTGGTGTGGTGGATGAGGGTATTGGTATCTGCTACACACGCACAGGAAGGCGCTTTTTTGACGATTCAAAACTAGAGGTAGAATTTTTAGCACGGGTTAATGCTGCTCTTTCACAAAGTGGTTTTTGGGAAACATTTAATACCGACTGGGTTTGTCTGGACTGTGAACTTATGCCTTGGTCAGTAAAGGCACAGGGGTTACTACAGAAACAATATGCAGCTGTGGGAATAGCGTCACGTCTTGCTGTTGGCGATGCGGTAAGTATGTTGCAACAAGCACATGCTCGTGGGGTTGAGGTGAGCGTCCAACTGAGTCAATATCAGCAACGTGTAGATATGGCACAGCAGTACGTCAATGCTTACCGACGCTACTGTTGGTCAGTAGGTGATATATCTGACCTGAAACTGGCTCCTTTTCACATTCTGGCAACAGAGGGAAGTGTCCATACTGATCAAGACCATCGCTGGCACATGGAGGAGGTAGCAAAATTTGCTCAGTGCGATCCAGAGTTACTGCTAGCAACGACGTACAAGGTGATAGATTTGACTGACCCTAGTAGTCAAGCAGAAGGAGTTCGTTGGTGGGAAGAACTCACAAATGTGGGGGGTGAAGGTATCGTCGTTAAGCCGATGCAATTTCTTGTTAAAGGCGATCGCCGGATTGTCCAGCCTGCTGTTAAGTGTCGGGGACGGGAATATCTGCGAATTATTTACGGTCCCGAATATTCAACGCCCGAGAATTTGCAACGTCTACGTCAAAGAGGACTATCTGTCAAACGGTCTTTGGCAATGCGGGAGTTTGCTTTGGGTGTTGAGGCTTTGGAGCGATTTGTGGCTCATGTTCCACTGCGTCGTGTGCATGAGTGTGTCTTTGGTATTTTGGCGATGGAGAGCGAACCTGTCGATCCAAGATTGTAAAAAGTTTTGTAGCCATTAGCTCATTTTGGGGAAGAACGGTCTTGTATTTGTTCTTAGAAAAGAATCGTGCAAAGTCAAGAAAACTTTTGGTCGTCTGACCTGCAAGGTTGAGACGATACAACACCGTCTTGCTATAATTGAGTATCATTTGAAGCATCAAAACCTCGGATCTGAGGGAGATCAAAACTTCCACGAGTTGATGAATTCGGTCCTTGAGATATACCCGGTACGTTTCTCTAACTGGAGTTTAAACTAGTCTAAACTCCAGTATCCCAAAAGTGCATAAGTTAATTTTGCTGACACCTATAGAAACAAGGGAAAAGCAAACAAGCTTATCTGACATGAGAGCAAGCTGGTAGGGTTTTACCCACATAATTAGATTTTTGTAAAGTCTGCCGGGGAAAACTTCACGAAGGTTGCTTTACCTCAATGCGTAAGTTCTTTTATTTAAGGACAAAATTGCTATGGTTTCCTTCAGACAACCTCTTTCAGCGATGGCGCAAAGCGCAGTACCAACGGCGATCGCACAAACTCCTGTAATCAGTAAACTCACCAGATTGCTCGGCAGCAATCTCCCCTTCTTCCAAAGGGAGATCCAAGGGCGCTCCGAGCCTCAGGGCTGTTCGCCCAAGCGATTGATTCACGTGTTGCAAACATTTTTAAAATTGGTATAAGTCCTAAAATTAATATCTAGGACTTGTTCAGGAGTAAACAACTCAATCTGATAATTTGATTCGCACGAATTTTAAGTATGCCAAAAGAATTAATTGCTGATACGTCACTAGATTATTACTTGGTTAATTTTGATGCTTTAGGTGACGAACGGGACGAGCCGAATGGCACCTTGATGAGTCAGAGACTCATTGAGATGTTGCAAACTGAACCAATCAGTGATGTATTCGTGATCAGTCACGGTTGGTTAGGAGATATCCCTGCGGCGCGGGATCAGTATAGTCGATGGATTAGGGCAATGGCAGCAAATACAGCTGACATTGAAAAGCTCAAACAAGTGCGATCAAACTTCAAGCCTTTACTCATTGCGCTACATTGGCCAAGTTTGCCCTGGGGAAATGAAACTCTAAAGGCTGAAACAGAAGAAGCTTTTGTTAACTCAATTGTCTCGGAATATACAGAGCAAATTGCCGACACCGAACCTGCACGGAATGCTTTACGGACTATTGGCGCAGAGGCGCTAAAAGATGTGGCACCAGATCAATTATCGGCCCAAACGGTTCAAGCTTACAAAGTTTTGAATCAGGAAGCGGCGCTTGGTAGTGAGGGAGAAGCAGCAGCACCCGGTAATGACCGTGAACCTTTTGATCCGGAAACGATCTACGATGAAACTGAGATTGATGAAGACTCAGTTGGATATGATGAGTCAGGTGATTTGATTCTCAGTCGTATATTTTCACCACTGAGATCGCTATCTTATTGGAAGATGAAAGCACGGGCACGTCAGTTTGGCGAGGGTGGAGGCTTTGAGTTCCTTAGCAAACTCCAGCAGAAAGCGGCTGAAGAAACCCGATTTCATCTGATTGGTCACAGCTTTGGGTGTATTGTTGTTTCCGGCACCTTAGCAGGTCCAAAAGGGAAAGGTGTATTACCTCGTCCGGTTAACTCTCTATCCTTGATTCAAGGAGCGCTATCTCTTTGGTCATATTGTGCAGACATTCCAGTTGCTAAAGGTAAACCGGGTTACTTCTATCCGTTGATTGCCGAGAGCTTAGTTGCAGGTCCCATTATTACAACTCGCTCAGAGCATGATAGTGCGGTTGGCACCCTCTATCCCCTAGCTAGTGGAATTGTGATGAGCGACCCGGATTTTGGCGACGATCTACCGAGGTATGGCGGAATTGGAACATTCGGTATTCAAGGTGATGGGTTGGAAATTAATGATATTAATATGTTACCTTGCGATCAAGCATATAACTTTGAACCGGGTAAGATTTATAATATCGAGGCAAGTAAATATATTCGCAAAATTCCTCCAAATGCAGGTTTGGGAGGAGCACATAGCTCCATTGATGAACCTGAAGTGGCTCATGCAGTGTGGAGTGCGGTGATCGGAATTTAGTTTTGTTGGGTTCATCGGCAAAGATTAAGGAGTTGATGACAAAGATGGCAGAGAAAGGGTATGCCTTTTTAGTTGGAATTGACGAATACAAAGATGACAAACTACGAACATTTGATGGGGATGATTCTCCAAGCAGAAATGTTGAAGATATTATAGAATGGCTGGAGTTAAATGTTAGTCATTATAAGATTCAGTATAAGTTAACAGACCAACCTATCACCAATGAAACTCTTAATAAAAACCTGAAGGATTTTTTGACTCAGCTAGCTTACAAAGATGTTTTAATTTATTTTTCTGGTCATGGCTATCAGACTTTAGATCCGGATACGAATACAAAAAAGGGATATTTAGGAACGTATGATTCACGCCTTATATTCGATGATTATGAAAAAGAGTCGTTAACGAATCAACAACATGGTTTCGCTTTTGAAACCCTGAGTCGATTGATTAATGATGCCAAACATTTAAACAGTTTAGTACTTTGGATTGATGCTTGCTACAGTGGCTTTGCTATTCAAAATGAAGTTTTACGTTCTGCTTTAAGTGGGCTTTCACCTAGTTTTAAATATTCTATTCTAGTTTCTTCTCTCAGTTCGGAGGAATCATATAGCGGAATCTTTACAAAACCATTAGTAGAAAGGCTCAAAAACAAAGCGCTTGGACCGATAACCGCAGATATAATAACAAATTATGTTCGAGAAAAGCTGAGTAGCAGTCCTCAGCTTCCGGTTGATATTTCTTCAGGTGCTGGCTCTATTTTGCTGATGAATTATCCATCAACAGGTTTAGAAATAGTTAAGGAGCCTATCAAGTGTGATGCGGAAATCGTGTGTCCTTATAGAGGGCTTCAATACTTTGATGATGACGAAGTTCACCAAAAGTTTTTCTTCGGTCGCGAGGCAGATATTCTGAAGATTCGCACTAAGTTAGACAATAGCTCGTTTGTGTTAGTCATTGGTGCCTCTGGTAGTGGTAAGTCTTCTGTTGTTCGAGCTGGCTTGCTTCAAAAGGAACTCAGGCAGAATGAGGAGGACAAATGGCATATTTTGAAGATTATCAAGCCTGGTGACAAGCCTTTAAAAAGATTAAAGGAAGCTTTTGACGACTTGAAAGACAAGTTAACCGAAAAACATTCTGCTTACCAACTAATAGACCAGTTTACAGATGAGGACTTGCCCACAGTTGAAATATTAGAAACTATTCTTGAACAACTACGGGGAAATAAAACGTATCTGCTCGTTATCGACCAGTTTGAAGAAATTTTTACTTTAACTGTTTCGGCAAATCAGTCTCAATGTGAGCAAGATGAATATCATGAAAAAAAGGATCCAAGAATTGAGAAACAAGACCGATTTATTGAGCTTGTTACTAAAGTTGCTGAAGTAGAAAATAGCCCATTAAAAGTTGTAGTAACGATGCGGGCTGATTTTTTAGGCTCTTGTCTCAATTACCCAACACTCAAAAACTTGATTGACAAAGATATCAATGTTTTTTATATCGCTCCTCTTCTTCCCTCTGGGTTAATTAGTGCTATTAAAGAACCAGCAGCACGACAGGGATATCCCATCGAGCCTGATTTGCAAGATGCCCTTATTGAAGATGTTGATAATCAACCAGGTTATCTTCCGCTATTGGAATTTACACTGGAGCAATTATGGAAGAAAAGAGTTGATGAACCTCAACCTTGTATTCCATTGGCTGCTTATAGAAAATTAGGCAGTGAATCTACTACCGAAGATAACAATAAGAAAATTAGTGGGCTGAAACTGGCGCTCAATTTACACGCCAACAAGGTCTATAAATATTCTTCTAGCTATGAGCTATCTGAACAAGAACTAGAACAACAGCCGAAACTTCAGCGATGTGAAGAAGAACAAAAGTGGATCCGATTGATTTTCTTGAAGTTGGTGCACACTGGCCAAGGGAATACCGATACCCGTCAGCGACAACCCCACTCAAGCCTGCTAGAAATCGTCGAACAACGGGATAAAGAAAAGGTGAATCAGGTGATTGATAGCCTAATTAAGGGAAGATTACTCGTTTCTGACCAAAGTGATCCCACAACTCAAGATAAAGTTATTGACTTGGCGCATGAGGCATTAATTGATGGTTGGCAACAATTTGCCACCTGGCGACAGGAAGATCGTGAGATCCGGCGGGCAGCAGAACGGCTGGAAGATGCTCGCCAAGATTGGGAAAAAGCGCAAGAAAAAGACAAAACCCAGTATTTAATTAGTCGGGCGCTATTAGCGCAAGTACGTGAAAATTGGGGCTCGCTCAAGTTTTATCTTAAAGACCGAAAACGCACAGGAGAGTTTTATCGCCTTAGCAGTAAATACGAACAGACTGAGAAGCTAGAACTACAATTACAGGTTGATGCAAATCGGGTAGAGCAATGGATTTCAGCCAGAAAGCCGCCTTTAGAGATTTTGACGTTAGCCATTCAAACCATAGGCAAAAACCGGGAGCAAATACCCCAGAAGTTGGTGGGATCTGTACCTGCCAGTTTGCGACAAGTGGTTGAGAAAATTTTCATCGCTTCTCACCCTTACGGGCATACAGAAGCTGTCAACTCGGTAACGTTTAGCCCGGATGGACAGACGATTGTCAGTGGCAGTTGGGACTTCAGTGTACGGTTGTGGAACCTCAATGGCACCCCCAAAGGTAATCCCCTACAAGGGCATACAGAAGCTGTCAACTCTGTAGCCTTTAGCCCAGATGGACAGACGATTGTCAGTGGCAGTGGTGACAAAAGTGTGCAGTTGTGGAACATTAATGGCACCCCCAAAGGCAATCCCTTAGAAGGGCATACAAGTTCTGTCACCTCGGTAGCCTTTAGCCCAGATGGACAGACGATTGTCAGTGGCAGTGGTGACAAAAGTGTGCAGTTGTGGAACATTAATGGCACCCCCAAAGGCAATCCCTTAGAAGGGCATACAAGTTCTGTCACCTCGGTAGCCTTTAGCCCAGATGGACAGACGATTGTCAGTGGCAGTGGTGACAAAAGTGTGCAGTTGTGGAACATTAATGGCACCCCCAAAGGCAATCCCTTAGAAGGGCATACAAGTTCTGTCACCTCGGTAGCCTTTAGCCCAGATGGACAGACGATTGTCAGTGGCAGTGGTGACAAAAGTGTGCAGTTGTGGAACATTAATGGCACCCCCAAAGGCAATCCCTTAGAAGGGCATACAAGTTCTGTCACCTCGGTAGCCTTTAGCCCAGATGGACAGACGATTGTCAGTGGCAGTGGTGACAAAAGTGTGCAGTTGTGGAACATTAATGGCACCCCCAAAGGCAATCCCTTAGAAGGGCATACAAGTTCTGTCAACTCAGTAGCCTTTAGCCCGGATGGACAGACGATTGTCAGTGGCAGTAGTGACAATAGTG
>JAQYWO010000388.1 GCA_029379215.1 Rhizonema sp. PD37 | reverse complement strand
TTCTTGAATAAGCATTAAAAATTATAAAAAAATTCCTATTTGTGATGATAAAAAAGTAGGAAAAGTAGGTTGGACTCGTCAATTAGCATGATTGTAATTAGCGATCGCCTAATTATTTGACAAGAACGTATGGGTTGGTTGCTAACCTTAAAATTAATTCGAGTGCAATCTGAGTAGATCCAATTTGATACAAAACTAAAATTCAACTAGTTGGCGATCGCCTTAAAGCCACAAGGCATAATTTGAAAACGCCGATAAAATTTATATGTATGTAAAGAAATGTAAATTTGCGGTAAACTATCTCCCGTTCTGTTTTCTGCCTTACCTGAACGGCAATTTTTCATGCCTACATACTTAAGCTTATTTCCATTAACATAGTCATGATATTACTTAAGTCATGATTAAACCAGTGACTTTTATCACTAGTGTGTAGCGGGAAAAATTTTTATGCTGATAGTGTCAGACATCTACCAGATTATACAAATTACTTCATGAGATTTAGTCAGTAATAGCCAAAAAAACTTTTGACTCAAAATTTGTAGAGTTAATTATGAAATTAATACCATTGACAAACCTCTTGGTTGCGAGTGTTGTCACGCTCGGCGCAACTGCAAGTATCAGTCAGCCCAGTCAAGCTCAAAGTGGGCGAGGATTTTATTGTGACACCTCTAGGAACAATCCCGTGACAGTTTACCAAAATCACAGAGGTAGCACTGAGCCTTGGATTCGCTGGACTTCCAATTACTTCAGAAATGCCGGCTATGATCCTCTGACGCGTTGTCAAGATGTGAGCGATCGCTTGGAAAACTATCGCCGCAACAGAGAGCTAAGGTTTGTGACTACTGGCTACATGAACGGACAAAAAGTTATTTGCACCGCTAGCGAATTCAATGGACGGTGTGACGGGTTGATATTGACTCTCAAGCCCAATGAAGATCCTACTCGGGCGATATCTAATCTGTTTGCTTGGCGCTCTGCAGGTGCACCCTACGCAAGTGGAAGAGATAGAACACCTTACATTGATGTCAGAGAACATTTAGGAATTCGCAGAGAATAAACGATTTGAGGTTTTGTTTCGTAATCATAAAGTTGCACTCGTTCTGTGTTAAACACAACAAATCGAGGTGCTTCCCTGGTTCAGTGGGTGCAAGAGATTAGGAACGACATTGGGTGAAATAGCACTACAGTAATTCCTCAATCTTCAGTGCAGTTAGTTCCTCTATATTACTGATAACAATAGATGCTCCTGCAGTTAACAGTGTTTGTGCATAAGCATGACGACGTGCAGGTGTTTCTAATACATGAGGAGGTAAAACCCCTACACCAATCCAAGTTCGTTGGGGTTGTGCCAACCGTGCTTTCTCCACTGTGTACATATCAGCTACTGTATCTCCTGCATACACTATTATCGTTGATTTGTCTTGTTCTAACGCACCTCCCGTCTTTGAGGGAGAATCTAGCAAGCGAACCGTAGCTAAAAGTCCTGTAGGATCTGGTTTACTGGGTGCATCCTCCATAGCAACCAGCACTGGGGATTTTAACCCAAGGCGTTTCTCCAGAACATAAGTGGCTGAACCACGAGTCGCACCACTAAAAAATCCCCAAGAAATCCCAGCTAAAGTCAGTTGTTCTAAGTAGTTAGGCTGCAACAATAACGGCTCATTGCAGATATATCCCGTCCAATTGTCAGGATCTGGTCCTCGGTAACGTGACTGAAAAAAGGCAACAATAGTGTTGTAGTCAAGTTGCAATTGTTCCCGCGACTGCCCCTGAGTTTCAAAATAGCGGTAAATTAATTCCTGGGATGCCTCCCAATCATTATTCCAAATACCTTCAGATTTAAGCTGGTCGATATCAAGTTGTGTGGGACGGTACGCCCCTACGGTAAAATACTCTACGCTATCCGCGATCGCTCGTCGATAGGAACCGCTCACATCGCGCACAACGCCATCAATATCGAAAATAACGATCGCTTTCATAATTATTGCTTGGTTGTTAATTATTCTCCATCATCTCTCCACGTCTCTACGAACAGGTTTTAGTAGATAACTTACCAGATCCAAAATTAATCGGTCAAGGAAACCCCCTACTCTTGTACGGGCAGGTTTTACCAGATAACTTACCAGATCCAAAATTAATCAGTAAAGGAAAGCCCCTACTTCTGTGGTTCAAGACAACTTCCCACTCCTCATCATTTGCGTTAAAATAAGCGATCGCAAATATAGTAAGAATAGTCCTGTTATTTTTGGAGGTGCGATTGTCCAAATTTCTTTTGAAGATACTCTGGTTAGACGAAAACGTTGCCTTGGCTGTCGATCAAGTGGTTGGCAAAGGTACAAGTCCTTTGACTAAGTACTTTTTCTGGCCCAGGAATGATGCTTGGGAGGAATTAAAGAAGGAGTTAGAGTTAAAACACTGGATTACAGAATTGGATCGGGTAGGATTGCTCAATCAAGCCACAGAAGTAATTAACTACTGGCAAGAAGAAGGCAGAAACCGTCCAATGGCAGAAGCCCAGTTGAAATTTCCCGAAGTTACCTTCACAGGTAGCGCTTGAAGTTGTAAAATTAATTCTCTTGTTGTTTTACAGGCTGCCAGAGTTTGATCGTCTTATCCCTGCTGCCACTAGCAATCAGTTGAGCATCAGGGCTAACAGCAACGGCAGACACTGAGTCTACATGCCCAGAAAGAGTCACAATCTCTTTTTTTGTGTGAACCCTCCAAAGTTTGACAGTTTTGTCCCAACTTCCACTCACAAGCATTTCTCCATCGGTACTGAAAGCTAATGCTACCACCGACCAGGAATGACCTGGAAGTGTGTCAATTATCTTACCAGTGTTGACCTGCCACAGTTTAATAGTGTTATCTTCACTTCCCGTCGCCAGAATTTTTCCGTCAGGACTGAAGGCCACTGTCAAAACCGCCCATGCATGACCTGAAAGGGTGCCTAACAAGGTATATTGCGGGCGGTTTTTCAATTCCTTTTCCAGAAGAATTGGTTGAAATGACACTGTCGGTAAGCTAGAATCAATTGATATATTCCATAAACGAATAGTTCTGTCAAGACTCGCACTCGCTAAAAGCTCACCTTGGGGACTAAATGCCACTGCACTCACCTGTAATTGGTGTCCAGTCAAAGTACAAATTTCTGTGCCAGTATTGACATTCCAGATTTTGATTGTCTTATCCCAGCTACCGCTTGCTAAGATTGGAACATACTCCTCTTGTGAAGGAGAGATGGGGCTAAAAGCAACTGATTTAACTGCGTGAGTGTGTCCGCATAAAGTGAAGATTTCCTGACATGTATCAAGGTTCCATAACTTAATCGTTTTATCATCACTTGCCGTTGCTAGCACTTTTCCATCAGGACTAAAGGCAAGCGATCGCACAGCCTGAGAATGTCCCACAAAGGTATGAATAACCTTTTGTGTTTCTAAATCCCACAATCTAATTTTTTTATCATCATGGCAGCTAGCTAGTGTCTGATGATTAGGGCTAATGGCAATTGAATTAACACTGCTCAATGCATAACAATCTTGAGTCAGGGTATATGTGGTAGAAGGAACTAGTACATTGGGAATGGGGAGAGGGGAAGGAATACCCATCGCTTGCATCACTTCATCTGCTGATTGAAACCGTTGGGGGATGTCAGTTTTTACAAGCTTGTCAAGAATTTTACTTAACTTGTCACTGATTTTAGTCGTTAGATACTGTTGCCAAACACAGCAGTTGTTATGATCAAATAAATCAAAGGGAGAAATCAGGGTAAGTAAGTAAATACATGTCATACCCAAGCTATAAAGGTCACTAGCAAATACGGGTTTTCCCTTAACTTGTTCTGGCGAGGCATATTCTGGACTACCAATGCCAGGTTCTGTTGTCATGAAGTCAATTGCTGTCCCTAATTGAGCAGTGCTGAAGTCAATTAAAACCATCTCCCCTTCACTTGTCGTGGAGGAAGATTTGAAAATGATATTTTGAGGTTTAATATCGCAGTGAATGATGTTGCGATCGTGAAAAAACTTGACAACAGGCAATAATTTCTCCAATAATTGCCAAGTTTGAACTTCACTGAAGACTCCTACCTTCTCCACTAAGGTAGCTAAGTTAGTACCCTCAATAAACTCCTGCACTACGTAAAAAGAGTCTTCCTGCTGAAAGTGTGCCAGCAAAATAGGAATTTGTGGATGTTTACCTAATTGCTTTAGCTGCTGTACCTTTTGCTCAAAAACTTCAAGAGTTTGATTCTGCTGCCAGAATTGCTGAACAACACAAGGAACCGGGGGAAATTGACTTTCATCAACAGCAAAGAAGGTTTTGCTAAATCCCCCTTGACCAATCTGCTTAAGTAAACGATAACGTTCTTGTATTAGCAAAATTTGTGACCACTTCTTGAATTATTGACATCACGATTTGTCTACATCCTTCAAGGAAAAATCAACTAATATAGGCTGATTTCCATTAAGCGGCGTTGGTTGTGGTTGAGCAACTGGTTGTTGTGGTACGGGTAATGTTGTTTCTCCTGACTTAGCAGTTTGATTCCACAAAATCATTGACAATAGTCCATCCACCAAGCCTTTGGTGCTGCCATCATTTCCACCAACGAGAACATCTGGAATCAGGCGGACATTGCGATCGCCGATAATTTGCATTAGTTGCATTGCCGAATAACCTTGCGCTCCCAAAGCTTCTACACCAGAACCGTAAGCTTCCGCTTTCGCGTTACCTGTAGCGCGGATAGCTTCTGCTTCCGCATAACCTTTCAGGCGTTGAGATTCAGCTTCACCCGTAGCTTTTAACCGGATAGATTCAGCTTCCGCAGTTGCTTTTAAGCGAATTGTCTCCGCTTCACCTGTCATTGCCTTGATTTTGGCATTTGCTTTGAGTTCGGCGATTTGCACACCTTGCTCTGATTTCACCATTTCTTGCTGGATGTCAGCTTTAGCTTGAAGTTCGGCAATCTTCACACCCTGTTCCGACTTCACCATTTCTTGCTGAATATCAGCCAAAGCCGTCTCTCTTACAAGTTGCTGCCGTTGCGTTTGAGCGAGTTGCTGGACTTCAAAAGTTTTGCGTTGTTCTTCCGCAATTTTCCGATCAGTCTGAGTTTGCATGAGTGTTGCTGGCGGCTGAATATCACCAATAAGAGTGTCAATCGCTTGCACATCATAAGCCCGCAAGGCTGTCTTAATAAACTCAGCCGCTTCAGCTTGGCGTTCGCTCCGAGCACAGAGAAAGTCCAGTACAGTATAGTCTTGAGCCGAGTTGCGGAAATAGTTGCCGATAGTCGGTTCTAACACGTGATCGACTAAATTTTGCATTGAACCCACGCGAGAAATCACCTTGGGAGCATCCAAAGCACCGACATGGATAATTTGCGCCACTTCCAAATCAAAAGCAAATCCGTCTCTAGAACGTACTGTCAAGGAAGCTAGCTTAGCATCATAGCTGTGGCGTTCAGTGCGCCCCGACCAGTTTAAAACAATGTTGGTCGTGGGCACCAGTTCAATTTTCATCACGCGGGTATTGACAGGATGCTTACCTGGATACAGTGGTTCCACCCATACGCCTTTGTGCCCAGAGTTTACCAAATTACCGTGCGTAAAGGCTGCGCCACTGATATCTTCATGTGCCTTACCCACGAAAGAAATTACGACACCCACATACCCAATGGGAATTTCCGTCATGGCAACTTGTTCTATCTGGACAAACCAAGGATTGAGGTTCCAAGATCCAGAAAGAAGAATTTGCTCTTGTAAACCGCGTCGCCCACCGCCATCAAGAAATCTCTGTCCGTTCTGGAAATTGTCGTGTGCTGCGATCGCAGGGCCGGCAATTTCACCTCCTGGAATTGGCATCCCATCCAAAGTAGTGGTAATGCCAACTTTATCAGACATAACGCTGTATACCCGCAACTGTTCGGGACTCATGTCGTGGGCGTTGGCATTCGCTGCTGTAATGACTTTAAATAAGGCAGTATTGATGCGGTAGGTACCAGCAGTTAAGAAACCCATTTGCCGACCCTTTTCCCCACCTTGAGTCAGGAATTTTCGGGCATCTTGAAAGTTGTCACAATCTACAACCTTACCCAGGATGCGTTCTGGGGGGTTGGATGCACCATCTGCAGCGACAATCAAGGCAATTTCACCTTGGGGAACAACGATCACAGATTCTTTACGCACTGAGTACTGCCAAAGCCAATGCCCCCAGTGCCAACCAGGAGCAAGAGTATCAGCCTGCAAACCGGCTTCCCCATTAATAGCAATGAGCCGTCCCGGTGGGAGTCCGTGTTTGGAAAGAGTGAATTTTTTCACCACAATGCCAACTTCACGTTCGCCAATCACCACTAGTCCACCAAAGAGCAAGGGAACACAGATGACTAAACCGCCAACAACAACGATGGGGATGATTGTCAATGCAGATGCGGGTACTATTTGACTTTGAGTGGTGTTAGTATGAGTTTGGGCAAGAAGTGGTTGCGTTTCGCCCAGTTGAGTTGATGCTGCTTTTGTGGAAGTCGCACTGGCAGAATGAATACCACCAGCGAGTGCTAAGGTTGCGACGACAGATGCTGCTAAACGAAGTATCTTATTTGACTTATGCGGACGATTAGAATTTTGCGTTTCCATAATTTTGCCCTCTCTGGGCAATTATTATCTAAAGTATAACTCCACTAATAGTTCCCAAGATTTCTGAAACTTTTCGTTGTTTTTTAGAAGAAATAGCACGAAGCGGAAAAGTGCGATCAAGACACGCTCCTGCGTTCTCACTTTTCGGAAACCAACGCCAGTAGGGGCAGGTTTCCAAACCTGCCCCTATTATGTACGAAAAGTCAAGTTATTAGGTTGTTTTATGAGTATTGTTAGGGAGTTTTGAGAGTTTTGGTGAATTGATATTTCTCTTGATAACTTGGGAATTATAAACTTGTACAAAAATTGTAGGGGCAGGTTTAGAAACCTGCCCCTACGGTACCGGAATGAATGGTTGTCGGGGTGGATTTTTACGATATATCAATGTGTCCCGAAATGGTTGTCAGGGCGGGTTTCTACGATACATTGATGTGTGCCGCAATGGTTGTCAGGGCGGGTTTTTACGATATATCGATGTGTGCCGGAATGCTTGTCAGGGCGGGTTTTCAAGATATATCGATGAAACGAGCGATTGATCGTTAAACCCGCCCCTACGGTACCGGAATTGTTGTCGGGGTGGGTTTTTACGATATATCGATGTGTGCCGGAATTGTTGTCGGGGTAGGTTTTTACGATATATCGATGTGTGCCGGAATTGTTGTCGGGGTGGGTTTTTACGATATATCAATGTGTGCCGGAATTGTTGTCGGGGTGGGTTTTTACGATATATCAATGTGTCCCGAAATGGTTGTCAGGGCGGGTTTTCAAGATATATCGATGAAACGAGCGATTGATCGTTAAAC
>JAQYWO010000387.1 GCA_029379215.1 Rhizonema sp. PD37 | reverse complement strand
TCTCTAATTCCATTTGATTTACGTTCTCTCATATTGCTTTTAGTCTAAACTCCAGAAATAAGGATTGTCATAAAAAGTTCATAAATAAAAAGTTGAGGAAAGAAGTTAACAAGTATAACTTCTCAACTGTTACAAGCCTATTTTTCACAATTCATGAAATTTATTCATTCTGCTTTGCAGAATTTTGGCGAATAAATAGGTTGTAGACAAAATAACGTTTTAGTTTTGTCTGGAGATTAAATCAATGTTTGAATGGACTAATGCACATCATGAAATCGCTTCTTATCATCTAGAAAATGGGATACCCCATCCCGATACCCATAATAAAAGGGATTTCTTAGCTTGGATGAAAGAGGTAACCAGTGGGACTTTCCATGAAGTAAGTAAGTCGGCGCAAAAAAACCAAAGCATGTAAAGATAAATAAATACGTAGAAAGCATCTACCGAGGTGACTGAAATATGGGCGCTCGTTTAAGGATATTTCTCACTCCTGAGCAAGACAAAATCCTATTAAACCTGAGAACTGTGGACGTGCCACAGAAAGTTAAAGATCGAGCAGAGGTAATCAGGTTAAATGCACATGGCTGGTACGTTGAAAAAATAGCTGCTCACTTTAAGTGGACTTCACAAACCGTTAGAGAAGTTTTGCATAAATGGCAGAAACTCGGTCTAGATGGACTTTGGGAGTTATCAGGTCGAGGTGGAAAAACGAAGTACAAGGAAGAAGACATTGTTTTTTTAGAGGAATGCCTGAAAAAAGAACCACGTACATACAACAGTCTTCAATTAGCTCAAAAACTTTTTAGCGATCGCCAAATTCAACTGAGTCCCGACAGATTAAGACGGGTGCTCAAAAAAAGGGGGTCATTTGGAAACGAGCAAGAAAAAGCCATAAAGGGAAACAAGATTCAGAAGTCAAAGAAATAAAGCAAGCAGACCTAGATATGCTGGAACTGGCTGCTGCAACTGGAGAAATAGACCTAAAGTATTTAGATGAATCAGGGTTTTGTGCATGGAGTGAGCCAAGTTACACCTATTACCAACGAGGCGAGCAAAAACGTCTAGAACAAACAAAGCGCCGTGGCCGTAGATTGAGTATTATCGGATTTCTTCAGCCTTTAATCAGCTTTGTTTACGGTTTGGTAATTGGGGGTGTTAACAGAAAATCTTATATCCAAATCATGGAGCTTGAAGCCCAAGAAGCCGAAAAAATTGGGCGTATTAGAGTAATAGTACAGGATAACGGTTCAATACATAGATGTAAACAGGTGCAGCAGTTATGGCCAAAGTGGGAACACATGGGTTTGTACATCTTTTTTTTGCCCGCATACTGCTCAGAAATGAACCCAATTGAATTAGAGTGGCAGCACCTTAAAAAAGATGAACTAGCAGGACGAATGTTTGACGACGAGTTAGAACTTGCCCAGGCAGTAATTAATGGTGTTCAAGCTAGAGGGGAAAGAGGAAACTACAGTACACAACGTATTAAATTTAACTCTAATTTATCAGGTTAAATTTTTGTTACATACTTATAATTTTTCCCGCCGACTTACTTACACGTCTTAACTTGGTAGCTTCGCCGTATTTAGGTTTTCTTCCGGCTCCCGTTCTCGCACCGCCTCTAGGCATGGCTTCTAGTGACCTTGTTAGAATTCGTTATATGAATTCAATAATAGCACACGAAGCGAGTCTTTGATTTCGTAGTACGGATTCTATAAGCAACTTATGGCTTAGTGCTAAGTTGCTCAAACTTGCTCTTAATTCCCTATCAACTTTCAGGGGGGGAAACCAGGGTAAGCGCAAGAATCAATAAAGGCAGTTCATTCTCAATATTAATGAGAATCATATCAACAAAATTGAGAAGAGTCTCTCACTATTGCAAATAAGTCGGTTATATACCACATTTTGGCAACATTTTTCTTGCGCTTACCCTGGGGGGGAAACAGGAACCAGATGATTGAAAAATCCTTCTTTTTCTAATTTATTCACCGCAGCTTGCATATTTTCCAGAGTAATTTCCGGTATCACTATCATGCCTGGTTCAGCAACAAATTTATTACCCTATTTTATCTTTTCTTCTAAATCTTGTCCTAAGCGCACAGTATTGTAAAAGGTCACAGGGTATAACAGACCATTTTTAAGCAAAACTTGGGCGTAGCTTAGTACTCCTCTCGCTTTTGCTTCATATTGTTCATATTCATCAAATTCATATTGGAATATTAATTTTGGGTCATCGGCATTGTTCATTATTATGTCCTCTATTTATCAAAAAGGATAATTTTATTTAGCAACTCTTGATATTTTTGTTCAGTCATTGGTTGTCTTGGGACTATTTCAAAATGTGTTTTTCCGCCACTTTGTACTATTTTTAATTCTTGTGGTATTGATCGACAGTTGCGGGTTATTTTCGACTCCGCGAGCTGCGCGAGCCGTCCTTAATAACCCGCTTTTATGCGTGCAGTTAACCTTAATGCCCTAACGTTGACTGACTTTTCCCGTTAAGTCGGGAACCATCGAAATAGCAAAGGTTTCACACCCTGTCCTATTCTCAATAAATGAAAATTAATGATAATGAATGACGAGAGAATAGGATTTTGGGAGAGGCTCATAGTCAGCGATCGCTCCGTCAAAAAGATAACGGGAAAAGTCAGTTCGTAGACTGGCGCATTGCAGAAGAGTAAAAAACTTAAGCTATAAGTTTTTACCTCAATTACGGAATTGAGAACTCAAATCATGTGGTAATAAGTTAATAGGATGTCATTCAAATGAGGTAGCACATGGAACCACTAACTGCTGGGGCGATCGCTATTGGGACTGTGATTGCGACTAAGGCTGTGGAAAAAACGGGCGAAAAGGTAGGGGAAACTCTATGGAATAAAACTGGTGAGTTTCTCGTCACTCTCAAAAAACACTCTCCCCATACTGTCGTTGCGATTGAAAAAGCGCCCTCTCAACCACTTGATTACGGTAAAGCTGTTTTAGAAGTAGAATCTGCTGCAAAAGCTAATCCTGAAGTAGATCAAGCTGTGCAGGAATTGGTAGTAGCAGCTAAAGCTGATCCAAAAATTGCTTCAAAAGTTAAACAGTTAGAAACTAATATCAATTCTCAACCAGCAACTGTTATAAATAACACTAAGTTAGCCGAGGAAATTAAAAACGTTTTTCAAGGAAATACGATAATAGGTGGGACTTTTTGACTGGAGTCGTCCGACCGGGATCGGACAAAGAAAAATCCCGTTATTATCAACGAATTACCTCCTGAAACCCGGAATTGGCAAGGGCGGATAAAAGAACTTGCCCAAATGCAAGAATGGTTGCAAGAGGATAACGTGCGTTTAATTGGCATTACGGGGGCTGGTGGTTATGGCAAATCTTCCCTGGCTGCCGAAGTCTATGCAACTGCACAAAGCTTTGAAAAGCAAGTTTGGGCAAATTTTAGCCAAAATTACCTGTTCGCAGTTTGGGGACGCTGGTTATTGGAAAAGTTAGGCAAAGAAACACCTGAAAAAGAAGCAGATTTATTAACTGCGGTTTGTAATAATTTGGGAACAGGGCGCTATTTGCTGGTATTGGATAACTTAGAAACTCTGCTAAAAGAAAACGGAGAATGGTATGATGAAACTTACCGCGACTTCTTGCTGAGGTGGTTGAGTAATCGCAGTGAAAGTGTAATTTTAGTGACTAGCCGCGAACAACTTAAATTACCGCTCAATACCCTGAATTACTGTAGTTGGTTGCCATTGAAAGGACTTTCAATCGATGATGGGGTAGCACTGCTAAAAAAATTAAATATTCAAGGTGCTGACGTAGAAATCCGAGAATTTGTCAAGCAAGCGGATGGACATCCTTTATTAATCAACCTGGTGGCTTCCGTATTGCACGCTGATGAAGAGGATGTGGTTGATATCAAAGCTTTTAGACAAAATATCTTTGAGATTTTGGGGTTACATCGATACGAAGAAAAAGCGAGTATTGGTAAAATTCTTGATGCCAGTATTGCCCGGTTAACGCCAAAGTTAAAACAACTATTATTTAATTTAAGCGTATATCGCCCCGCTTTTAACGCCACAGCCGCAGCCAAACTTTTACCAGAACAAGAAGTCACACAAGCGGATTTGCGGGCATTGGCTAAAAGATCGCTTTTGCAAGAAAAGAAAAAAATAGAAAGCGGTCGGGTATTTGAGTTTCAGACGTTAATCTTAGCTTATCTGAAACAGCATCTGAAACAGCAAGCGGTTGATTTAACTGAAGTACATGAAAGAGCGATCGCCTACTATTACTCTGAAGACCACGTAGACATACTAGAAATTTTTCATCACCACTGCGAACTTAAGCAATATCGACAAGGCTATAACATTCTTAATTCCTACTACAAGTCTTTGAGTTTGCAAGGATATTACACTATCATTATTCAACTATGTAGCCGACTAGAAAAGGAATGGCAACTCAGTAATCAAGATAAAAATATGATATTTGCAAATCAATACGGTTCAGTTAAGCCTTTTTTTCTCCCCCTGCATCCCCTGCATCCCCTGCTTGCCTCAACAGATAAATTTCCTTAACTGAACCGTATTGATTTGCAAATGTTCTCACATATTTTGCCGATTCTTACAATTCGTTGGGAAAAAAACAAAAGGCGATTGACTATCATCAGCAGTCACTTGACTATCATCAAAAGTCACTAGCTATTTATGTTGAGAGAGGTGATCGCACAGATGAAGTTGCTACTCTAGGTAAGTTGGGCAATGCTTACAATTCGTTGGGACAATACCAAAAGGCGATTGACTATTATCAGCGGTCACTAGCTATTTCTCTTGAGATAAACGACTGCACAGATGTAGGTGCCTCACTATGCAATCTAGGAGATGCTTACTGTTCTTTGAAACAATACCAACAGGCTATTGATTACTATCAGAAAGCATTAATAGTTTTACGAGAAACTGATCATCGTCAATTTCGAGCCAATTCTCTAAGTGGTTTAGGTAGTATTAACTATTGGTTGGGAAAATATCAACAAGCAATTGATTTTTATCAGCAGTCACTTACTATTTATCGTGAGATAGGTCATCGCGAGAATGAAGCTATTTCTCTAGGTGCTTTGGGCATTGCTTACGGTTCCTTGAGACAATACGAACAGGCGATTAATTACTTTGAGCAGTCACTTCCTATTTTTCGTAAGATAGGCGACTACAGATATCAAGGTGCCTCACTATGCAATCTAGGAGATGCTTAGTGTTCTTTGAAACAATACCAACAGGCTATTGATTACTATCAGAAAGCATTAAAAATTTTACAAGAAACTGATCATCATCAATTTCGAGCCAATTCTCTAATTGGTTTGGGTCGTACTTACAATTCGTTGGGAGAATATCAACAAGCGATTGACTATTTTCAGCGGTCACTTCCTATTTATCGTGAGATAGGCGACTGCACAAATGAAAGTGAATCACTATGCAATTTAGGAAATGCTTACCGTTCTTTGAAACAATATCAACAGGCTATTGATTACTATCAGCAAGCATTAAAAGTTTTACAAGAAACTGATCATCGTCAATTTCGAGCCAATTCTCTAATTGGTTTGAGTCGTACTTACAATTCGTTGGGAGAATATCAACAAGCGATTGATTGTTATCAGCAGTTACTTCCTATTCATCGTGAGATAGGTCATCGCGGGAATGAAGCTGCTACTCTAGGTAATTTGGGCAATGCTAACAATTCCTTGGGACAATACGAACAGGCGATTAATTACTATCAGCAGTCACTTACTATTTATCGTGAGATAGGCGATCGCAGTGGTGAAGCCCAGTCACTTCAAAATCTTGCCCAGCTTTATAATTTGATAGGCAGAATTAAAGAAGGTTACGTAGTTGTTTTTCAAGCTACTCAAATTCAGCGAAAACTAGGACTTCCTGTTGAGGCTTGGGCTATACCAAAATGGGTGAAGCCAATTGGTAAATTTGCTCAACGTGGTAAATTACAATTGGGTTTATGTTTTCTTTTAGGGTTTTTCGCTTTCCCCTTTGCCCTAGTTTTCATTGTGTCGTCGATGTTGTGGGGCGTGGTAAAGTATCAATTACTGCGGCGTTGATGCTTTTATAGTTGTTTTCGGTTAACTCAGATGTTGCGGCAATGGCACGTAAGTTTCAATTCATAAGTAAAGCTGCTGACCCAGTTAAATATTTTGCCTCTCCAGAAAATCAAGATTTAGGAATTTTTAAACGACGACGAAAACCAAATATTAAGTTAATCGTCGCACCCTTTCCTGAAAAACAGCGAGGTAGTGACCAATTTTTCTTCCAAGCTTCTTCTAAAAGCCCCTTGACAACTGCCAAACGCTCTTAACTTGTGACCAATGATATACGCCTCACTAGGAACTTGACCGTGATACCCCTAAGCACTCAGCATATCCTTTCCGTTGCTTAGCTACGCGTTGCTTATACAGGGCTTGCTCTGCTTCTTCTGTGTTTGGGTAAAAGGCAGTACGCATCTGTCCGGCGCGTCCTATTCGCCCCCACTCGCGAATTAAACATTGGTTACCAAAAAAGTCTGGCTGTATGTCCATGTAGTAAAAACGCTGCATATTTTTTACCGGGTCTATACGGTAGAGGGTTACGCTACTCATACCTATTCTCCTGCTCTTTTAAAATTTTATAGACGGTTGCCCTGCCAATGTGCATCTGTTTAGCGATCTCTGTGGCTCCCAGATTATCGGCTTTTAACTGTAGTAGCTGTTTACGATTGATGGAGCGTTTGCGCCCGAACTTCACGCCCTGGGCTTTGGCTTCCTGCCTGCCTTCATTGGTGCGTTCCAGTATCCGCTTGCGTTCTGCGGTCGCGACGGCGGAGAGAATGGTCACCACCATTTTGCCCATCTCCCCTTCCGTGCTGATATGGTCATCCAGGAAGCGTACATACACCCCGATTGCATCAAACTGCTTTATTAGCCCAATCATGTCTGCGGTATCGCGCCCTAACCTGTCCAGCTTCGTCACCAGGATAATATCGCCCTGCTCTACTTTGACCTGTAGCAGTTGAAGCCCTGGGCGGTCGGTGGTGCTTCCAGTGGCTTTATCGGTAAATATCCGCGACGGGTGTACTCCGGCTTCCTGTAGTTTCTTTAATTGCAGTTCCAAGGATTGCTGACCAGTGGACACACGCGCATAGCCAAATAACCGCATTAAACTGTCTCCTCAATGGATTGGTAGACAGCACTGTCTATTAACTGCCTATTTACGATTTAATAGACAGTTTAGCAGGTTCAATTTGGCATGTCTACTAATTTATGAATTAGTAGACATAATGGTTGCGCTGTAACTTCTATTTAATTTTCTGAAATTCGTTTGCTATGATCTCCGTTTTATAGTGGTCATTGCCTTCTGTATCTGTCCACTTGCTGTTTTCCAGATAACCTGAAACTAAAACCGTATGTAACCGTTCAGGGGGCTTGAAAGTGACGCAACTGGGGAACGCTGCGCTAGATTT
>JAQYWO010000386.1 GCA_029379215.1 Rhizonema sp. PD37 | reverse complement strand
CTTTGGGACAAATCGGTGTCATTTTCGCGGTAAAAAATAAATATCCTAATTAGAGAATCAACCGTGACTGTCCAGCTATCTCAACCTGACTTTCAACATCTCATTCGCATTGTCCAAAATTTACCTGACTTTGCCAATGTGCGTGATCGCCGTCGTTTAGTTGCAGGTGCATTGCAAGGTGTAGCTCAAGCAGATACTATCATGGCGCGGTTAGATTTGGATGGTGTGCCGATGGGTGTTTCTGTGGAAGTAGTGCGGTTTTTCTGCCAATTTGGACGAGTTGCTTATGATAAAGAGGCTCTTGCTGTCTTCCTCAACTATATTCAGCCCTTCACTGGGGATGAGGATCAAGATTTTATAGTAGAACTATTTCAGAATTACCCGCTTGATGTTCCAGCTAGTCCTAGCCGTAGAATTAACAATTGGAGAGGAACGGATAATACTGCTGATATCAAAGAAAAGATTATTGGGGAAAATACGCTACGCGATATCTACATTTTAAACTTAGCTCTGGAAGCATCAAAAGCTGTAGTTCGTATCGCCACTCCCAAAGGCTTGGGTACAGGGTTTATGGTTGCACCCAATTTACTTATGACGAACAATCACGTTATCAAAAGCCAGGAAGTAGCAGAAAAAAGTAATTTTAGCTTTAACTACCAACTTGATATCAACGGTAAAGAATGCCCAACACAGATTATTGGAGCTTCGTCAGATGGTATTTTTTACACTAACAAAGAACTAGATTTTACAGTAGTAACCCTGAAAAATGTCCCTGATTTCGGCAAACCCTTAATCTTTAAAAGTAAGTTGATGCGACGAGATGACCGCGTAGCAATCATTCAGCATCCGGGTGGGCATTTGAAGAAAATCTCCATACAGAATAACTTTGTCGCATACGCCGACAATCAAGTATTGCAATATACTACAAGTACAGAACCTGGTTCATCAGGCTCGCCTGTTTTCGATGATGATTTTCTAGTGATTGGTATTCACCATAGCGGTGGGATGCTTCCGGAACCAAGTACGCAACAGATGTATTTACGTAATGCAGGAACGAGTGTGATCGCTGTTTTAAAAGATTTACAGGTAAACGCACCAGAAATGTACGCACGGTTTCAGGAGTAATTTAAATGGCTAAAATCAGTATGTGATCGCGTTTAGTTCGTCTGAAAAAATTATAGCCAGTTGCAGTGAAGATAATACAACCAGGATTTGAAATTATCAAACAGCAGAACTGATACAGACTGTTGAACTGCAAAGTCTTGTAAATTCTCTTGCTTTCAGTCCTCATCCTAAAATTTTAGTGGTAGTGATGATTCTATAATTACGATTTGGGGTGTACCTTTCTAATTACGTTTATATCTGTTTAATTTCAGAAATGATAAAAGTAATATAGGAAAGAGAACCAATACTTACCTGGCATATACATCCTTTTGCAGTGAACGATCCAATATACAAGTTATTGCCTCTACTCAGACCTCTAATGGAGAATGAGTACCAGCGTCGAGGATATTTAACGATGGCGTTAGGGATTCATATGCCTGTGTTGAACCGTCTAAGCTGGAGTTTACCTGTTGATGCGTTTATCGGGGATATGTTTGTGAAACTGGTAGAATTTGGGGAAATTTCTCCAGGGAAACCAGCAATTTGTGCATTACTAAAAGTAATTCGTGAGGATGTGGGCGTTGATATCCAAGCTACTATCGATGCACTTATTATCGAATTTCTACAACCAGCAGAAATAGTTAGGGTTTCTGCACCGCCGTATTTACTGTTTGAGTTACTGCTGCAAATGGATTTTAAGCAGCAGGTGGGGTTAGTCGAAGATGTATTGGAACAACATCGAACAGCTGCATTCCTTGTTCACGGTCAACCTGACTGTGGGCAGGAATTATTGGTTACTCGTTTATTCCGGATAAAATCAGCATGGAAGAATAACTCTCCCATTAAAAACGATGTGACTAATAATGCTGCTTACCGCAGTACTGAACGCTTGTGGAGACAACTAGCTCGTTCGTTTTTACTGCGAGATACTAAACCAGAACAGATTATCGATAGAATTTGTGATCGTTGGCAGACTCAAGATGTCATTCTCATCTTTGAAAAAGTTGACTGTATGCCGCCAAATGTTCTCGTAGGTTGGCTCCAAGAGTTTTGGGAACCGCTAGTAGAGAGAGGAAAGGTCAATCCACCACTGAAAGATACGCATTTGTTGATGTTCCTAGTTGATAATTGTGGCAGTGTTTGTAAGTCACAAGTAATGCTGGCAAAGCAATTTGATGAACCGGAGTATCCTCGAATTCCCCTATACTTGCCACCTGTGAGTCCGTTTCCAACCGATGTTCTAAAAGATTGGCTAAGGAATATGAAAGTATTTAGTGATTTCCACATACCTGCTGATTTAACTTATCAGCGATTATGGGAAAAGTCTGATAACGGCATTCCTCAATTTGTCTATGAAGAAATTTGCACGCACTTTGATTTAAGTTGGGAAGGAGATTTGGCGAAATGGCTGATTTAGCAAGTGTACTCGTCGCCAATGGCAAGCGGTGCTATACAGGCAAGCCAATTTTATCCCAGGAGTTTCTTGAGTACGGACTTGCCCCTTATTTACCATCGCCACAACTAATTAATGCTGTTAACCTCGCCATTTTTTTAGAACGTCCTTTATTACTTAAGGGGGAGCCTGGATGTGGCAAAACTCGTTTGGCGCTGGCAGTTGCCCACGAACTCGGCTTACCCTATGAACAGTGGTATATAAAATCAACAAGCCGAGCGCGGGATGGGCTTTATACTTACGATGCTGTCAGACGGTTACACGATGCTCAACTGGCTCGGATAGGGGAATCGAGCAAATTAAAAGTAGATAATTTGGACGATTACATCAAAATGGGACCACTGGGACGTGCGTTAAAAAATGAACAGCGTACAGTTGTGCTAATTGATGAAATTGATAAGGCTGATATTGACTTTCCTAATGATTTGTTGCGGGAGCTTGACGAGCGTAAATTTACGATTGAGGAAACGGGAGAAGAAATCGCGGCACAAAATCCTCCTATTGTTTTTGTCACCAGCAACGATGAGAAAGATTTACCTGATGCTTTCCTACGGCGTTGTTTATTTTATTACATTTTATTTCCCGATGTTTCACAATTAAGAGATATTGTCAAGGTACACTTTCCTCAATCGTCACCCGATTTAATTAAAGCAGCGGTGCAGCGTTTTACTAAATTGCGACAGAAAATGGAGAAGGGCAAAGCTGGTAAAAAAGTCAGTACCAGTGAGTTGCTCGATTGGTTTGCGGTGTTGCAGCAATTTCCTCAAGATGAGGTGTTAAAGCAACTGGAAGGGGAACTGCCGTTCTCAGAAGTATTGCTGAAGAAATGGGAAGATCATCTGCGGTATCTGGAAAATGCAACTTGAGGAACTGCCACTGCTAGAGATTTTTAACAGCCTGCGTCATCGGCATGGATTGCCGTTGGGGGTGGATGATTATTTGGTAGTATTACGTAGCTTGCAAGCAGGATTTTGTATTAGTAATTATCAGGAAATAGAGCAGCTTTGCTGTTTAGTGTGGGCAAAGACTGAGGAGGAAAATCGTCTAATTCAAAGGTTGTTTAAGCAGATGTGGGGACATGTCCAACAAGCGACAACGAGTAAAAGTGGTAACGCTACAAAATCAGCTTCTCATTTATCTCAACCAGATAATATATCGGCTTCCTCGACAGAAACAAGTCTAAGTCTCACTCTAGAACCAGTGCAAGCAGTGCAAGCAGTGCGAACTAGTCGGCTCTATAGGGAACTGAAACGTCCTCGCTATAGCCTGTTGACGGAGTATTTTCCCGTTACCCGGCGGGAAATGAAGCAAATTTGGCGTTCTCTGCGACGTCCCATGCGCGAAGGAGTACCGATAGAATTAGATGTAGAAGCTACTGTGGTAAAGATGGGGCGTGAAGGTTTTTTACTCGAACCCGTACTGATGCCGCCTCGTACAAATCGCACTGATTTGGTGCTATTAATTGATCAAGAAGGTTCGATGGTTCCGTTTCACGGGCTTTCGCGGCAGTTGGTAGAAACAGCACAGCGGGGAGGTAGGTTGAGAGAAACCCGTATATTTTATTTTCACGATTATCCGGATGAATACTTATATTGTCATCCGGCGTTTCTTGATGCCCAACCGATTCCTGAGGTACTGGAGGAGATTGGAGAACGAACGGCAGTGCTAATTGTCAGCGATGCCGGAGCAGCAAGAGGAAATTTTGATCAAGAACGGGTTGATAGCACTAAGGTGTGGATTGAGCAGTTACAGCAATCGGTGCGCTATTTTGCTTGGCTCAACCCGATGCCAAGTGAGTGCTGGCGACAAACTACAGCTGGGGAAATTGCGCGTTTTGTGCCGATGTTGGAGATGAGTTCGCAGGGGATGAAAGCGGCAATTAGTGTGTTGCGGGGTCGATATATTGTAGTAAAAGAGTTGGATGAATCTTTATGGTATTAAAAAGACAATTGAGAATTCAACCGGGACAGCAACTGCTATTTGAGGACGTTAGCTGGCAGCAATTTGAAAGTATTTTGGCAGAATTGGGAGAACATCGTGCTGCCAGACTTTCCTATAGTCATGGATTTTTAGAAATTATGGTTCCTTTGCCCGAACATGAAAAAGCCAAAGAAATGATTGGCGATCTAGTAAAAATTTTATTAGAGGCACGACAAATTGCTTTTGAGTCGTTGGGTTCGACAACTTGGAAAAATGAACGCATGACTCAGGCAGTCGAACCGGATGCCTGTTTTTACATTCAAAATCAAGTGGCTGTTATCGGTAAAAATCTCCTCGATATGAGTGTAGATACTCCTCCAGATTTATCTATAGAAATTGATTTAACTTCCCGCACACAGTTGGACAATCATCAAATTTTAGGAGTACCAGAACTTTGGCGATACGGAAAACAAGAGTTACAAATTAATGTCTTGCAAGGTGGAAAATATGTAGAGTTTAATTTTAGTCCTACTTTTCCAAATATTTCGATAATTAAGCTAGTAAATTAATGTGTTCAGCAGAGTCAAGTTTCTGACAGAACCGAAGCAATTCAAACTTTTAGAAATTGGGTACGTGATAAGATTTAATTTTGGCTTTAATCTTGGATGGGAGTCAGTTGAGGTTATTTGATGCCTACCACAAACAAAGAGCGGGAAATGCGAATTGCCCAAAGACGGGTTGAAGGGTTTGCCCAGCAGTTTGGGGAAGCACACCGCAACTTGGCTTGTCATGCGGCGTTTCCTCTGGTACTGACACCTGAGTTACTTTACCAAATTTGGGCAAACTTTGTCCCCGAAGCTCCTTGGACAGCAGTTGCTCATGTGTTGCTGTCGCGATTGTGTCGCCAGGTGGGCTATGAGATGTATGAGATGGATATTAGCGATCGCAATTTGTTGTTGCGGGAACTGAAAAAGCAATTTGGGCAGGAACGGTTTGATGAACTGGGGGAGTTATTACTGGATTACGTGGCGCAGCGACTGACTGATGATGACGCAGACACGCAGGATTTGCGGAAGGCTCAGGAGTGGACGGCGTTGGCGTATACTAAGCCTGGTGAGGTGGCGCGGGAGTTGGCGCTGGCGTTGAGTGAGAGAGTGAAGCAGGATGATATAGGGGAGGTTTTGCGACTGGCTTCATTGGTAGAAACTCTGGCAGATCCTTTGTTAGAAGCTGGATTTGAGCCTTTACCCATTTATGCCAGTGGAATGGGAAGCTTTGTCCGTGGTGAGCAAGAGATGGCAAATGCTCAATTCGTAAAATTAGGTGGACAAACACATCAATTAAAAGTTGCTGGGGTAGGTTTATACATCCCATCAACAGGACTTAGCAGCGATACTACAGTTATGCCAGAACTCTCTTGGGAAGAAGTCCAAAAACTGGCAGATGGACTTGTCTTTAAGGTGGCAGGAAGCCACCTAAGTGATATTGAGACGGCGGTACTACAGGGAGTAATTGAGGGAAAGACTTACAATGAGATAGCCGAAAAGCTTTACCTTTCACCTAACTACGTCAATAAAGATGTTGGTAATCCATTATGGAAAAACCTTTCAAAGGCATTAGGAGAAGAGGTTAGTAAACAGAATTTTCGGCAAGCGCTCTTGCGGTATAAAGAGAAGCAAACTTCTTCGCTAATGCCCACACCCGCCGATAGCACCGTGCTGTTGCACGAATCTCCAGTGGAAAGCTTAGAAATTCCAACTCTAAACTTTGAATATGATCTTTTAGAAGCCCAAACCCGAATAGTTGTTCAACAGCGCACCAACGAAATTAAGACGCTAATGCGCCGTAATTCTCAAGATATTATTGATATTGGACAAAAGCTGATTGAGGTTAAGCAGCATCTAGGACATGGAAGCTTCATTAATTGGCTTAAATCTGAGTTTAATTGGAGTATATCGGCTGCAACCAAATTCATGCAGGTTGCAGAGCAGTTTAAATTTGTAAACTTTACGAATTTGAATATCACTGCTTCAGTTCTCTACCTGATTGCTGCCCCTTCTACACCTAAACAGGCAAGAGTTGAAGTTTTAGAACGCGCTTCTTTGGGCGAGAACATCGGTTATACTAAGGCCAATGCAATTGTTTCTCAACATAGGAAAACCATCTCGCTTGAGCCAGACGAACCAGCCAAAGTTATAGAATCTACACGTTATGAAACTACGTCTTCAATCTGTACACAAGAAGATTTGACTGAAAAAGAAGCGTTGCACGAATCTCCAGTGGAAAGCTTAGAAATTCCAACTCTAAACTTTGAGTATGGTCTTTTAGAAGCCCAAACCCGAATAGTTGTTCAACAGCGCACCAACGAAATTAAGACGCTAATGCGCCGTAATTCTCAAGATATTATTGATATTGGACAAAAGCTGATTGAGGTTAAGCAGCATCTAGGACATGGAAGCTTCATTAATTGGCTTAAATCTGAGTTTAATTGGAGTATATCGGCTGCAACCAAATTCATGCAGGTTGCAGAGCAGTTTAAATTTGTAAACTTTACGAATTTGAATATCACTGCTTCAGTTCTCTACCTGATTGCTGCCCCTTCTACACCTAAACAGGCAAGAGTTGAAGTTTTAGAACGCGCTTCTTTGGGCGAGAACATCGGTTATACTAAGGCCAATGCAATTGTTTCTCAACATAGGAAAACCATCTCGCTTGAGCCAGACGAACCAGCCAAAGTTATAGAATCTACACGTTATGAAACTACGTCCGCAATCCAGGGCTATTTCATTCTAAAAAGTTGCTAATACCTTGCAACCTTACAAACCGAAATGTCTGAGGCTACACATCAATTAATTGAGGGTGTGGAATTAGAAGACAAGTAGCTGGAAGATAGCTAAGTTTGTTAGTAATGGCTGGGAAATTTCTTTCTACCCGCAACTATTCGGTAAGTCAGTATCAACTGGAGTTTAGACTAAAGACAAGCGATCGGAAAATAACACCTAGAGAATTACGGA
>JAQYWO010000040.1:25576-40828 GCA_029379215.1 Rhizonema sp. PD37 | reverse complement strand
CATCAGTGTGTACCTATTTTTTCCGGTAACGTTTCGGAATCCTGTGAACGGTTACCCTTGCAGCTTTACCAAACCGATACCTTGTAATTTAAACTTAGGAACAGTCTTTAATCGCACGGGACTACTAGAAGTCACAACCTCTCGCATCGCAATTCCCAACTCAGGCTGTTCCGCAAGCATTAACTCTAAACGCCGTAGATATTCACTATAAATGCCTCCATCAGTAAATACTGTTTGCAGCAGTTGAGTTAAAGTAATGTGCTGACGTGCAATATTGTACAAAGCTAGCCGAACTAAAAACGGATGTCCCCCCACCATAGCCATCAATTGCCGGACTTCAGTTACACTCCAATCCAGTTGATAGCGCTGAGCTAAATCCTGTACTTGCTCTATTGTAAATTCTGGTAATTCTACTGAGAAACCTACATTAAACGGGGATTGATTCACATCCATTGGTACATACACTTCTGTTGAATGTACTATGACCAACCGCAGTTTTTTCCAGAGATCTCGCCGCTTCGCTTCCTCATGTAAAGCTCGTAACAATCCGAAAAAGTCTCTGTAGATTTCCGGATATTCAAATACTCGATCCACTTCGTCTAAGCCCAAAGTCAACGGTTTGTCGATTTCTGGCAACAGATACTCTTCAAAATAAGCTTTGCAGCACATATTGCTGCCCACAATCTCCGCTAAATCCCAGCAACTATCTAACTTGTTAGGTAGCTGTAATGCCATAGCAACGCTAGCACAGAACCATTTTAAGAACGTATCTGAATTAGTGAAACACTTGTGAGAAGCAAATTGCAAGCTTAACTCTACAGTGTGATCGCCTTGCTTCTCAGCTTCATGAAGAATCCGCGCTAAGAGCGAAGTTTTACCCATTTGCCTGGGTGCTTTAATCCGAATTAGGGAACCAGGCTTACTGATTTCCTCGAAACAACGCAGTTCTCTTGGGGGACGTTCTATATAAAAAGGAGAAGTGATTTCTACCCGTCCCTCTGGAAATTCTACTGTGGTTGGTTGTGACGTGGAAATAGGAGAAATAGAGGCAGCAGGAGCAACAGGAGTTTTTTCCTCCTCAATAGGTATTTCTAAATCAGCAATATCTTGCCACTCCAGTCCCAATTTACGGCAAATTTCGATGAAATACGAGTAATCTACGGGTCTGCCATTGAGAAAATTACTCACCGTCGATTGGGATATGTCTAATTCTAAAGCTAAAAGTCTTTGGCTAATGTAGGCATTTCGCTGTAGAGCTGACTTAACTCTTGGTATACAGTTTGCACTGACTCTCACTGAGCGTGGCATTGCTGATTTTTATGTAAATTCTCATAAATAGCTTAAAGGATAGGAATTTATAAAGTAAAGTCGATGAGTACTCAATAATCTCTAGTAATTCGTATTGTAATCAAAGGCATGTAGTTACGCTTTAGCACTCTTAGCAACTACGAATATAACGCAAAATTAGTATTAATATATACTTAAAGTTAGTCATAATTTGATAAATGAAGGCGTTTGTAGTGAGCGATTTATCACTCAGTTTAAGCACTCTTCCTTCTGACCACAGTGTTGTTTAAATCCCAAAACTTCGGGTAGCAACTGCACTTAAAATGATTTGCTTAAGGAATTAGTGAGGAGTGATAAGGATGCCAACTTCTGAACAGTTAAAAATCTATTTTGACCGGACTATATATTTGACTAAAATGTATGTACCGATAAATTTAGGGACTTTTGACCCGCGCACAGGTAATGTAATTATCCTGGCAGGGGAAGAAATAGAAATTGAGATTTACCCAAACGGACACTGGAGATTTCTATGAGCAAACCGGACTTCGCAACAATGACTCGCCCAGAGCTTCGGCAATACATTCTTGAGCATAGGGAAGATGACGAAGCTGTATCAATTTATGCAGAAAGATTTCGTGACCCAAACGCTAAGGTATACCTGCCGGAGCAAGGGTTTGATGATCCCGAAGTTGCAACAGCACTCCGCGAACGGTTGGAACGGCAGCGCAATCAAGCTTGAGATACCAAATTTAAACTACCGAGGCTCGCTCGCGCTACGAGTTTTGGTATTGATGCAGTTTTGGGAGCAATTGCCAAGGGCATATATAAGCGCGATCAGGCTCCGTAGAAAAAAAAGGATTACTATCAGTTTATGCCCAAACCGCCAAGGCGGTTGCTATATTTTTTATACTCGCTCAACAATTTCATTTTTTCCCAAGTAACTGATTCTTTTATTGTCCCAAACTCTGCGAAAGCTTTGGTAGCTTTAAGGGTTGCATTTAAGTCAACACAGGACATGGCAAGATAAACACCTGCTTGCCCCCAACTATCATGGATTCCTCTATATCTGATTTAGATGGCTCAACAAGATAATGGAAACTCTCATTGTCAAATGTCAAATTCACTACATACTTTCCGAAACCACCATCCACAGCCATGAGAGCTTCGTTATCTGTTTCTAAGGTTACCAGTGTTTTGTGATGCCCGTCCAACTCTTTAATAGCTGATTCTATTTCTTGCCAACTATGGGCTTGCTCTACACAAACCCTGTTCTGATTTCCAATTCAATCTTCAAATGAAAATTTTGTAATAAATATAATTGTCTGGACAAGTCATTTCACAAATAAAACCGGATTTTTATCTATAGCTTAAAGGATGAGACTTTATAAGGTAAATTCAATGACAAGTCGATGAGTACTCAATCATCTTCAGTTCCAACTTGGACAAAGTCACGGTTTGATAGAGGAAGGGGGAGGAAGAAATTTGTAGTGAGCGATTCATCGCTCAATTTTAAGCACTAAAGTGCTTACTACGAACTTTCATCACCTCTCAAAATTAATGAAACAAAATTATATGTATATTAAATAACATTTTTTACTGATTATACATTTATGACAAAAAACTATGAATATAAAGTTGGAGGAAGTCTAGCGAAGGATGCGCCCAGTTACGTGGTGCGCCAAGCTGACGACGAGCTTTATCACGGACTGAAGGCAGGTGAGTTTTGTTACGTCTTTAATTCCCGGCAGATGGGGAAAACTAGCTTGCAAGTCCGGATGATGAAAAGACTACAAGCTGAAGGAATTGCCTGTACGACGATTGATGTTTCTGGGCGAGGTATCCAAGATATCAAGCCGGATATGTGGTATGCAGGTATCGTCTATACATTGGTAACAAATTTTGAGATTGCTAATGCCAGCGAGTTTTTGCGTAGTTGGTGGCGCGATCGCATCGATTTGTCACCTGTGCAACGCTTGGGGGAATTTATAGAAGAGGTGCTGCTGCCAGCAGTTCAAACAAACATCGTCATTTTTATCGATGAAATCGACAGCATTCTCAGCTTAAATTTCCCCAGTGACGATTTCTTTGCTTTTATTAGAAGTTGTTATGAAAAGCGCACCCTGAACACAAAGTACAACCGTCTGACTTTTGCTTTAGTTGGGGTAGCGACACCCAGTGATTTAATTGCGGATAAAACACGCACACCTTTTAATATTGGTAAAGCAATTCAATTAAAAGGGTTTTTATTTCATGAAGTATCTCCTTTGTCAAGAGGCTTGGAGGGAAAAGTAGATGATCCCCAAGCAATCTTGAAAGAGGTATTGGCATGGACAGGTGGACAGCCGTTTTTAACGCAAAAGCTGTGTCAAATTATAGGGAGTAGGAAGTGGGAAGATGAGCAGAACTCCCAATCCAAAATTGAGCAGTTGGTGCGATCGCACATCATCGAAAATTGGGAAGCACAGGATGAACCGCCGCACTTGAGAACGATACGCGATCGCATTCTCATGAGAGAGCGGCGTGCTAGTGTGCTGCTGGGGTTGTATCAGCAAATTTTGCGCTCCTCCCAAGAGGCGATCGCCGCCGATGACAGTCCAGAACAAATCGAATTACGATTGAGTGGATTGGTAGTCGAACAGCAGGGTACTTTAAGAGTTTATAACCGTATTTATGAGTCAGTTTTTAATATAAATTGGGTAGAGAAAGAATTAGCCAATCTACGACCTTATGCTGAGGTTTTCACAGCTTGGGTAGCTTCTAACTATCAAGATGAGTCACGGTTATTGCGTGGGCAAGCATTGCAGGATGCTCTTAAGTGGGCCAGAGGTAAAAGCTTGAGCGATGTAGATTATAAGTTTTTAACTGCGAGCCAAGAATTAAATCAAAGAGAAATTGAAAATACTTTAGCACTCAAAGAAGAAGAGAGTCAAATATTAGCTCAAGCAAACGAGACATTAACCAAAGCACAACGAAAAGCCAAACGGCAGATACGTCTTGGGGCTACTATTGGGGGTACGATACTGGCATTATCCGTAATAGTGGCAATCATTGCAGGAGTGATGGCAGGCAATGCAACTCAACAAGCATGGGAAGCACAGGAAGGCACTAAGCTGGAGGTGGCAGGAGTCAGTGCTTTGCAGCAGTTTGAGTTTCAAAAAACAGGAGCATTACTATCGGCTATGGATGCGGGACAAAGATTAAAAGAACTAGTTAAAGACGGACGCCCGTTAGAAAAATATCCAGCCGCCAGCCCCATCCTGGCTTTACAAACAATTCTCGATAATATTTGGGAGAAGACTCAACTCACTGGGCATCAGGATAGAGTCATCAGTGCTAGTTTTAGCCCGGATGGACAACGCATCCTCACCGTATCTAAGGACAAAACTGCTCGGGTGTGGGATTTATCCGGTAAACAGCTAGCACAACTCACTGGGCATCAGGATAGAGTCAACAGTGCCAGTTTTAGCCCGGATGGACAGCGCATCCTCACCGCATCATCCGACAAAACCGCTCGCGTGTGGAATTTATCTGGCAAACAGCTAGCACAACTCACTGGGCATCAGGATAGAGTCTACAGTGCCAGTTTTAGCCCGGATGGACAACGCATCCTCACTGCATCAAGGGACAAAACCGCTCGCGTGTGGGATTTATCCGGCAAACAGCTAGCACAACTCACTGGGCATCAGGATAGAGTCAACAGTGCCAGTTTTAGCCCAGATGGACAACGCATCCTCACCGCATCAAAGGACAAAACCGCTCGCGTGTGGGATTTATTCGGCAAACAGCTTGCACAACTTACTGGGCATCAGAATTTTGTCATCAGTGCCAGCTTTAGCCCGGATGGACAGCGCATCCTCACCGCATCAAAGGACAAAACCGCTCGGGTGTGGGATTTATCCGGCAAAGAGCTTGCACAATTCACTGAGCATCAGGGTGAAATCAACAGTGCCAGTTTTAGCCCGGATGGACAACGCATCCTCACCGCATCATCCGACAAAACCGCTCGGTTGTGGGATTTATCCGGCAAAGAGCTTGCACAATTCACTGAGTATCAGGGTGAAATCAACAGTGCCAGTTTTAGCCCAGATGGACAGCGCATTCTCACCGCATCATCCGACAAAACCGCTCGGGTGTGGGATTTATCCGGCAAACCGCTTACACAACTCGTTGGGCATCAGGATGGAGTCAACAGTGCCAGTTTTAGCCGGGATGGACAGCGCATCGTCACTGCATCAGGGGACAAAACCGCTCGGGTGTGGGATGTATCCGGCAAACCGCTTACACAACTCATTGGGCATCAGAGTTCAGTCTTCAATGCCAGTTTTAGCCCAGATGGACAGCGCATCGTCACTGCGTCAGGGGACAAAACCGCTCGGGTGTGGGATTTATCCGGCAAACCGCTTACACAACTCATTGGGCATCAGGATTATTATGTCAACAGCGCCAGTTTTAGCCGGGATGGACAGCGCATCGTCACTGCATCAGGGGACAAAACCGCTCGGGTGTGGGATTTGTCAGGCAAACAGCTTGCACAACTTAATGGGCATCAGGATGGAGTCAACAGTGCCAGTTTTAGTCCGGATGGACAGCGCATCCTCACTGCATCAAAGGACAAAACCGCTCGCGTGTGGGATTTATCAGGCAAACAGCTAGCACAACTCAATGGACATCAGGGTGAAATCAACAGTGCCAGCTTTAGCCCGGATGGACAGCGCATCCTCACCGCATCAGGGGACAAAACCGCTCGGGTGTGGGATTTATCCGGCAAAGAGCTTGCACAATTCACTGAGCATCAGGGTGGAGTCTACAGTGCCAGTTTTAGCCCGGATGGACAGCGCATCGTCACCACATCATGGGACAAAACTGCTCGGGTGTGGGATTTATCAGGCAAACAGCTTGCACAACTCACTGGGCATCAGGATGAACTCAGCAGTGCCAGTTTTAGCCCGGATGGACAGCGCATCGTCACCGCATCATGGGACAAAACCGCTCGGGTGTGGGATTTATCCGGCAAACAGCTTGCACAACTCACTGGGCATCAGGATAGAGTCTACAGTGCCAGTTTTAGCCCGGATGGACAGCGCATCCTCACTGCATCAATGGACACAACTGCTCGGGTGTGGGATTTATCAGGCAAACAGCTTGCACTACTCACTGGGCATCAGAGCTACGTTATGAGTGCCAGTTTTAGCCCAGATGGACAGCGTATCCTCACCGCATCATTGGACGATATCGCTCGGGTGTGGCGGGTTGAAGGATTAAATCAACTGTTAACGCGGGGTTGTGACTGGCTGAAAGAATACTTTGTCTCCCATCCCGAAGCACAAGAAAAACTTAAAGTATGTCAGAAAAGGTAAATGAGGAATTAAATGAAAAGCGATGTTCGACTAAAGAAAAAAATTGATATGGCGATCCTATTTAATTTATGAAAATCACGTATGCCAAGATTCCCGACTTTTTAGAGAAGTTGGGAATCTGACGGATTCAGAAATACCGATGCGTAGAACACGCAGCCGCAAACTACCGCATCGACCTTGGAGACTTACCATGACATCCGCCTATCTTGTGATCGAGAGTGAAACCGACCTGGCGCTTTTGAGAAAGCTGCTACCCGCTGCCCTGGCTTCAGACCTGGTATTCTATGCGACGAAGGGGAGATCGTCCGTGTATTCTGCGGCAGGCACATTGTTATCTGACAGAGCTCGTCCCGTCGCGATATTGGTTGATGCACATACCCAAGATCCTGACGAGATTCAAGAAAAAATCAGTTTAGCGAATACCATATTGCTGCCTGCTACGCCGCTCAACGTTTCCTTCAAAGTCTTGCAAGCCGTTCCCACGATCGCGTCAATTTTGACAGAAGATCCAACAACTCAAGAATTGCTCACGACTCAAATTGATCTTTCAGCAGTGATTGATCGTCTCACGTCAACCCAGATTCACACACTGCAACAGCACCCCTTGATTCAACAGTTAATCGAATTCTTGTCAGGACTGACGCGGCAAATTGCTTAACGATTACAGACAGTCATTGTTTGCTTCGTATGTGCGAGATCGCATTCATGGGCTGAGTTAATAGATTTGTCAATTTAATAGTATTTGAAAATCCCCATTTGCTTAGACTAAGGATGCGATCGGCTTTGCTGCTGCGCTAAGCGTAATGGCGTCCTGAAATAGCAATAAAGCAGTTGTAGATGCAATATTTTATGTTTTTTGTGCAGGTTGTGCGTGGCGTGTGCTGCCCTACGATTTCCCCAAATGGAAAAACGTTTACCATTATTTTCGCTACTTGGTGCAAACACAGGACGATTAATAATTATAGTTTTTATTTCCGGAAATCGCTTCCCTTCTGATTTTCAAAAATCTGCTAAAATATCAACGATTATAATTAATTACTCAATTTTGAGTTTTCTAGAAGGAGAAAGATCAGTAATGCAAAGTCGAATAAGTATTCATCCAGATATTTGTAATGGACGACCGATTATCGCTAACACTCGAATTACTGTGCAAACGGTTATGGAATTTTTAGGTGCAGGCGATTCCATCGAAGAAATCCTGGAAGAGTATCCCTCTCTGGAACGAGAAGATATTTATGCGTGTATGCAATTCGCGGCGAAGTTGATGGCAAATCACTACGAAGTTATAAAAGTTGCATGAAAAGATTTTTCTTTGATGAAAATCTACCTTCTAAAATCCAAATAAATAACTCGTTACTATATTTATAAGAACTAGGTTGGGCAGATACTGAAGCATTTTATCTGTGGATTCGGGAGAGTAGCCATACGTATACTGCAAACTGGTTCAATGAGTGATTTGACTTATATCCCACCAGCGGAATGCTATATTATAATGATTAGAATTAAAAGATTCACAATTGTAAAAATGAAAGTTTATGACTCAAGCAATACTTCAAGAAATTATCAGCCTTTTTTTTATTAGGTAGAATGGAAGTAACTATTAGTAAATTACAAGTATGACATCGGTATAAAATGTACAAACGGATATTATTCGTACAGAACTTGGATTAACGCTCGCTGGTATTCGTATTACGCTGTACCAATTCATGGATTATATTTATGCTGGGTATTCACCCAAGTCTTTCCGGCATCATTTTCCTCAGATTGCAGATAAACAGTTCGACGCCGCTACGTTATACATTGAGGTAAACCATGCTGAAATAGAAACGGAGTATCAAATTGTTTTGAAAGAGGCAGCGGAAAGTCGGCAGTACTGGGAAGAACAGAATCGTGAAAGGTTTGTCCAAAATGTAGCAACCCTCCCAAAAACAGGTTACCTCATACATAAGACAGCATTAGATAAAAATCAAAGCTAGGCAGAAAAGTAAAAATGACACTCAGTCTAAATTTACCACCCGAGTTAGAAAGCGAACTTAGTACTGAAGCCTCTCGGTTAAATCTATCGCTCTCCGAATATATTCTACGTATCCTATCTAAGAGACAAGTTTTAGAAAATCCGCCACAAACTGGGGCAGAATTAGTAGCATACTGGCAAAGTGAAGGTTTGATAGGTTCACGAACTGATATTACCGACACTCAAGCATACGCTCGTCAGTTACGACATGATGCACAAAGACGCTCTTAGATAGGCATGACTAATGTATCTATTAGATACTGATATTCTAATTGACATCCAGCGCGGTCATCCTCCTGCTTTGGCTTGGTTTACCACTTTGCCCGAACTACCAAGCGTTCCTAGCTTTGTCGTCATGGAACTCATTCAAGACGCTCAGAATATGCAACAAGTTCGTAAGGCTCTCAAACTTGTTGCCCCATTACCTGTAGTCTGGGCGACTGAGGCTGACTGCGCTCGTGCTTTATCAGACTTTACAACCTATCATCTTTCAAATAGTTTGGGTTTGCTTGATGCATTAATTGGTGCTTGCGCTATTGGGCAGGGTGCAATACTTTGTACTTTTAATATCAAACACTATCGAGTTATACCGGGTTTGAATATAGCACAGCCTTATGTGCGTTGAAGTAACTAGCACCTGCCGAGCGTGAAAAAAATTATAGAATAATGAAAATATTAACAGGAGCAATTGTGAAGGTGTCCCCCCTATAATGCAATACGCTTGCTTTTAAGATTAAAGGGATTTGCTGTATTTAATCTCTGGCTACCCCCTGAAGCAACCTTGTAATCGCGCACATCTCGCAAGCCAATTAATCCAACGCTGATAGGAAAGTTTTGGGGATGAACGGAATAGCCATCACGCAACTGTCGCAAAACTGAAATCAGTGCTTCATTCTGTAATGAGTCAATTTCATCAAGAAACAGCACTATCGGTCGCTTTTGAGCTTGCGCCAATTTTCCTTAACTGAACCGTACTGAGTCAAATACAGCGGTTCTTGTTTAAGTTACATACATAATTCCCCAGATCGCTATTCGCGCTCCACCCCTCTCCCAAACTTGGGAGAGGAGTACTTGGAGAGGGCGAGTGTATGAGAGCTAACTGAGAACCGCTATAGTTCTTCGGAGTTGTTTGGTTGATTTTCCTCCGTACTCCTACTCTCTTACTACCTTTCTTTGTTACTAAAAAGCCAATTTTGATTCACCGTTGATCTTTAGGATCGTTGTCACCCGTATAACCCGTTACTACCCAAACTAAAGCTCTGGCTCCATCGCGGATGGATTTTTCAATTGGTTCAGAAGCTTGATGAGAGGGAACTGTGACTGGCTTAAAACTAATCCCTCGGCTACCTAAAACAATCTCACCGATGATGCGGGCACGACGCATATGGTAATCAGAGGTAATTAAATATACGTTTTTAATTCCACTAGATTTCAACTCATCTACAATGGTTGTGAAGTTCTCCACTGTGTTGCTTGCTTCATAATCTAAGTGTAAACGCTTAGAACTAACTCCTGCTCTAGCAAACACTTTTTGAGTTGGCTGTGGTGGGCTACCTCCAGAAATCCAGATTGGGATATCGGGATGCTTACGGGCAAATTGTGCTGTAAACTTCTCTCTCTCCAATTTCGTTGTTGAACCACCTAAGACTAAAATCGCTTGAGGTGGTTCAAGCTGGCTTTTGATTTCGTTGTAGCCCCACCATAGCATGAGCGGTAGGGCTAGGATGGTAAACCGAGAAAAAATTCCTTTAAAAAGTAGTTTATTCAAGGTTCTATCACTTCGTCTACGTGGACTTTACTTTTTCTTTTAAAAGAATAATTATGTATGCTGGTAGAGATCTGAAAAATATACCTAAATACAAATTTGATTTATTTTTCAGCGGTTGAGGTTTTCACGGCTTTATTATTACTCACTGAACCGCTACAGATGAATACCTAAATGAATGTAGACGTGCAGGAGCAAGCCTGCGGCTACAGTTAAGACGAGGACAGTTGCAGGAGAGCTTCCCGCCAAAAGAATCTGTCCGTTGCCAAGGACGCTCTTGTAAGTCAAAAAGAACATAGAAATTGTACACCCAGTCAGGGGAGTAGCTAATTCTTTATCAAATCCTCATAGAAGAATCTGAGGAGTTTTTTGGCTCTTTCCTTACCAGGGAAGAAATTTATGCTATTACAGTTCCGTTAGTTTAGAAGTTAGGTTTTTGACTCGCCAATAGTATCTCTTTGAGCTGTACTCAAAAGCAACAGGTGTTTATAAACCATGCACGATTTTATTCGTTATTCAAGCAGACACAAGGCTCTTCCGACTAAATTTATTTTTTTTAGGATGTTGTAGTAGAAGAGAAGAGCAATATGCCCATACTAAAATTTACCAGGAACTTTATACAACGGGACTGGCCAGGTTCGAACCGGCGGCCTAGCGCTTAGGAGGCGCTCGCTCTATCCAGCTGAGCTACAGCCCCAATTTTATATCATTAATATGATACCATCTTTAGCGGGACTGCCAAGAATTTAGCCAAGATTCACCACCTGTTTCTAATCCACACAAAGAACTGTATGCCTGTAGGATAATTTTCCTTTCCCCGCCGCTGAATTCTCGCAGTTCTAAGTTTAACTGTCCCTGCATGGTGTCACGACAGCAATAAACTAAACCTTCAGTTGTGGGGGCACGTAAGGGAGTCCCTGGTAAATCAGTAGTCCCTGTCAATTCAATCTCGTACTTTGCATTTTTAGCATGCATTTTCCATCCTCCCCAAGGCTGAATATCCCAAGTTACTTGTGAATTCCAAGGGACGAACTCATAAAATTTATCGCGATAGTGTAAGCCAATCATTGCTACAGATTCCATCCACCACAATACTCCGCGTCTTCCACCACCAGCAGTTAATGCGAGATTCGGTTCTCCTTCAAAGCTATTGCAGTTCACCCAAAACCATCTTTTCGGAAAAGCGCCTCCCCAATTTTTCTCACCGTAAGCTGGGGCTTTAGTAAATTCGTAGAGCTTGCCATTCCAATCTATCCAACCTGTTGCCAAGCCGTGCGCCATCAAGATTTGCCATCCAGGTTCAAAAATCTGTAAAAATGATAGCCATCCGGCGGTTGAATGCTGAAGACTTCCTTTATCGCCCCAGCCTAACAGTGGCTCGATTTCATACTGCCAGCGACAATATCGATCGCTAGCAGGATCGTAAATTGCGCCTTGATTCAAGATAGCTGTGGCTTGGTAGCCTTCTTGTACATGACGTTCAAACTCTGCGGGTAGGAGATACAGAGGTATGGTGTTTAAGTCTGTTTTACCCCAATGCCCAAAAGCCAACACATCACGGCTTGCCCAAAATTTACTGACATCTGGAAAAGTCCGCCACAGATACTGATCGTCAGCGCCTAAGATTTGTGCTGCGCCTCCACTGTGAGGTTTACCGCCAATGGGATCTTCAATAGAATACATGAAAGCGAAGGTTTGACCAACTGGCAAGGTTACGCGGTAATACCAACCTTCAAAGAAGCGACGACTACCACCATCCCAGTGGTAGCCACTGTGAGGTGTTTGGGTTGAATTAAGAGGATTGCTGGGAATACTAATCATAGATAAGAGAATGCCGCCTATTCCTAGTATGAGCGATCGCCCCCACATTAATCATGCTTACAATCGTAGAAAAGCTGAAACCAGGTGCATCACACGAGGACGTGAAGCAAGCTTACCGCAAACTGGTCAAGACTTGGCATCCAGATTGTTTTCCAAATCAAAAGCACAAGCAGGAAGCTGAGGAAAAAATAAACTTTGGTGATTCTCAGTTGTGTCTCATAAAATCTCGTCCTCACCCCCAGCCCCTCTCCCAACATTGGGAGAGGGATGCATGTTAAAAGTAGGGTAAAATTATGTATGTGACTGTAGCAAGAAGTAGTAGATAAATTAAGGAAGTATAAGATTTCCGACTTTTCTAAAAAGTCGGAAATCTTACTTGTGAACATTGGTGACTTTGGCGGAGTCGAATACTTATCTGATGAAGAAAATTTCTCAGAATAGTTAATATAGATTTACTTGCTGCTGATTTCCCAGTATGAGCGAAGCCTTAGATATTCATTATGCCTACAATCTCCTTGGGCTGGAACCCGGTGCATCACAAGAGGAGGTGAAGCAAGCTTATCGCCAGATGGCGAAGATTTGGCATCCTGATCGTTTTGCCGATCAAAAGCAGAAGTACGAAGCTGAGGAAAAAATCAAAAAAATTAACGAAGCGTACAATCAGGTTAAGTCATATCAGCCGAAACCTGTAGATCGACCTAAACAAACTCAAACTAAACAAACTCAAACAAAAGTTTACACAAATCACTCCAATGCCGAAATTTTCTACTTGTGGGGAGTGGAGAATGTAAAACTAGGCAAATACCCAGAAGCGATCGCAGATTTTACCCACGCGATTCGTCTTAATCCTTACTATGTTGAAGCATACAAATATCGTGGATATATCTGCTCCCTACTGGGATATGAATATAGAGCTACCTCAGACTTAGATAAAGCGGCAAACTTGGAAGGTAAGCCCATAGAAGACAAACAGACTTCTTATACATCGGGTACGAGATCAAAGCATAAATCGCTTTTGGTGAGATTTTTCCAATGGCTTAAGCGTTTACTAAGTAGTTTGGTGCAAAAAACCTAAAGTATGTAAACAAATGTTGATAATCTACTGTGAAACCAACTAATACCAACTCCATAAAAGTTCGCTCTTCCATCAAATATCCTGCAAGAACGAACAACTTGCCTCGCCCCTACGTATCTCTGTTGCCTCCTTTAAGAAATTCTTGATATAACCCAAGTTGCTAGGCGCAGCACTTGTGGTGCGTGGTTTACTTGCGCTACAAAAGGGATCGTTTGTCATCGGTAATTGGCACTAAGCGAATAATTCCCTCTCCATTACCCATATCAGCACGCGTCTATATAATCAGCAACTGACGCTAATAAGGAATTCTAAGCACAGATTGAAGAAGTTTCTTGGAAGAAGATGAGGGTAAGCCCTTGAAACAGTGGCAGATCTTTTTTTTCAAGCCTCAAGTACAGCAGTCACCTTATGAGCAAACTCCACTGGCTAGAAGTTAGCGAATACATCTTTCTTTCTCTGTCTGCAATGGGAATTGTGATAACTACAGCAACGCAACAGGTAGTTTACGCATTATTACCCTTGATTATAACCATTGGTTTGAATATAGCCAATCGAGAAAGGTTGAAGTCTTTGAATCCGCAGCATAAGCAAGGCGCGATCGCTCAATTAGATTTACTGATTGATCCCTTTAGACAGCGCCTAGAAAACTTCAATACTTTCACGCAAAAATTAAGTGCAACAACTAAGCAGCAGCTTGAGGAATTACAGAATAATCAGCAGCAGAGTATTGATGTTTTTACACAGCGCCTGACTAAACTGGATACGCTCACACAACAATTAAGTACAACTACTCAACAGCAAATCCAGGAATTACAGCAAAAGCAGCCAGAGCAGAATATAGATAACCTCAAACAGCGCTTAAGTCAATTCGATGCCTTGAGGCAAGAATTAACCGCAAGTACTACTCAACAAATCGCTCCCTTGAGCCAGCGACTCAATCAACTTGATGCCCTCACACAACAATTAACTACAACTACCCAACAGCAAATCCAAGAATTACAGCAACATCGGCAGGCAAATAACATCGACGCTCTCAGACAGCGTTTAACTCAACTTGATACTGCGACGCAACAATTAACCCAAACCACTCAACAAATCGCTCCCTTGAGCCAGCGACTCAATCAACTTGATGCCCTCACACAACAATTAACTACAACTACCCAACAGCAAATCCAAGAATTACAGCAACATCGGCAGGCAAATAACATCGACGCTCTCAGACAGCGTTTAACTCAACTTGATACTGCGACGCAACAATTAACCCAAACCACTCAACAAATCGCTCCCTTGAGCCAGCGACTCAATCAACTTGATGCCCTCACACAACAATTAACTACAACTACCCAACAGCAAATCCAAGAATTACAGCAATATCGGCAGGCAAATAATATCGACGCTCTCAGACAGCGTTTAACTGAACTTGATGCCCTTACACAACAGTTAAGTACAAGTACTTACAAGCAGATAGAAGAATTCCAGTCCGCCATTACCCAATTCCAAACCGAACTCCAAGAATTAACTCGATGGCTGACTAAGATGGAACAGCAGCAAGGTGAAAAAATTCAAAAATCAGAAGAATCGAAATCTAAACCACCTCAAATAAACGTCATATCACTTGCACCAGTGGCGTCGCCGCTACAATCAGCAAATCCAAATCCCCAGGCGTCATCAGTGACAGCAAGCAATCAAGTCCAAAACCCTGCCACAACTCCATTCACATCACCAGCTCCCGCACCAATATCTCAGCCAACACCAGTCATAGCAAGCAATCCAGTCCAAAACCTCTCCACAACCCCATCCACATCACCTGCTGCCGCACCAATATCTCAGCCAACACCAGTCATAGCAAGCAATCCAGTCCAAAACCTCTCCACAACCCCATCCACATCACCTGCTGCCGCACCAATATCTCAGCCAACACCAGTCATAGCAA